>JAGLBE010000009.1:25174-111573 GCA_018260445.1 Psychrobacter sp. | reverse complement strand
TGCAACAGGACCTAATATTAATCTTGGCGATGGGAACAATATCTTCCAAGTTGTAAGTTTCAAAGGCGATGATACGGTGCTTATAACGGGCAATGGTGCCGATACCATCACCATTACGGATGTGTTTGGTCAAAGTTCAGCGAATCAAACCTTAGATACGGGTGCTGGTAATGATAGTATTACCATAGGTAGTATTTATAATGGTGGTGTTGATACTCGTATTATGGATGGGGGTGCTGATATCGACAAACTGACCATAACGGGCAGTGGTCAAACCACTGGTTTTCAAGATTTAATCACCCGCAATATTGAGGTTATTGAATTTTCTGGTAAAGATAATAGTTATGGTTTAAATATTAATGGTACTGCCAGTAGCGAGTTTACCTTCGGTACGGTTAATGGCAATAAAGCTACCTACATTACCCATACCGATGCGGGTACTGGTAACGCTGTAGATATAGATATTGGTAGCAGCAGTAGTCAATTCACTAAAGGTGCGAATACTACCAGCCTTGATCCTCTAGGTTCTAACAATGCGGTTTATCAGGTTTACACTCACAATAATGGTCTTGGTACCTTATATATCGAACAGGGTATCAATGTTATCTAAACCTAGTTAGTGATTAGTCTAAAATAGAACAAACAACGCCCTTCGCAATGAAGGGCGTTTTTTTGCCTTTTTTAAGCTGCTTGATAGGGTGGCAGCAATTTGTCCAGTATGGCGTGTCTGCGATCACTGCTTAGAGTGGCCTTGCTGTACCTTGTCGCTGCCTTTTCCTTTAGAGTCGTTTTAGGCGTGCCAATTATCCTGATACAGGGGGCTATCCTGACACAGTGACATAGGGGGACATTAACTGTCATCGTTTCTGTTCATCGTTGGGCAGCCTTATTAACCTAAAACCCCTAAATTATGCCGTAAACCTGAATTTAACTCATCTTAAGTCAATAATAAATCGTTTTATTCATCATCCGCTTCATGTTTTAATGACCCTATACAAAATTTGGTTCAAAAACAGTTCAATAAGGGTAGAGATAACCATGAGTAAACACTTTAACTATTCGATTAAAAAGATTCATTTTGATGAGCACTATCAACCAGCAGACAGCACCCGTCTGACCACCAACTTTGCCAATTTAGCACGTGGCGAGCAGCGTCAAGAGAACCTGCGCAAAACTTTAACAATGATAAATAATCGTTTTAACGCCTTAGCACACTGGGATAACCCAACGGCAGACCGCTATTCGGTTGAAGTGGATATTATTTCTGTCGACATTGATGTAAAAGGTGATGGCAATGCCTTTCCAATAATCGAAACCTTGCAAACCACTGTTATTGACCATCAAGCCAACAAACGTATTGACGGTATGCTTGGAAATAGTTTCTCCTCTTATATACGCGATTATGACTTTAGCTTGGTGTTACTCAAGCATTTTGAGAACAACCCAGGCACTCCGCCACCTGCTAGTTTTGGTGAGTTACATGGTAAGCTGTTTCAAGACTTATTAAACTCTGCGGCATACAAGGCGCAATTTAACAAGCAACCGGTGATTTGCCTAAGTGTCTCCTCAAGCAGAACCTATCAGCGTACGACCAACCACCACCCTATATTAGGACTCGAATACAGACAAGATGAATATTCTTTGACCGATGACTACTTCCACAAAATGGGTTTAACGGTTCGCTACTTTATGCCAGAGGGCAGTGTGGCACCTTTGGCCTTTTATTTTGCGGGCGACTTGCTTAGTGATTACACCAACCTTGAGCTTATCAGTGCCATTGCGACAATGGAGACCTTCCAAAAGATATATCGACCTGAGATTTATAATGCCAACTCAAGAGCCGCACAAGTGTATCAACCCAGTTTGAACTATCAAGATTATTCACAGACGCTAGTCGATTACGACCGTGACGAGCGTCGCCAGTTGGCGGTTAAGCAAGGCAAATTCACCGAAGAGACCTTTATTAAGCCCTATCAAGATATTCTTGAGGCTTGGGCTGCCAGCTTTGATATCAATAAGCCAGATCATCAAGAAAATATTGAACAAAAAGCTGAGGATAACGCTATTGAACCCCAAATTGCCTAACCCAGTGGTTTAACGACAATCTACTTAACCCTAATAAAGACAACTTTAATATAGAACACTTTAATAAAAAAAATTTAATAAGAAGATACATTAATATGACGATACGATTATTACCCACCTCAACGGCTGGTAGCTTACCAAAACCTTCGTGGCTAGCCGAGCCCGAAAAGCTTTGGTCACCTTGGAAGAGTGAAGGCGACGAGCTGGTAGAAGCCAAACAAGATGCCCTACGGGTGTCATTACAAGAACAAATACGAGCAGGGATTGATATTGTCAGTGATGGCGAGCAAACCCGCCAGCATTTTGTGACCACCTTTATTGAAAACCTGGATGGCGTCGATTTCGAGCAGCGTAAAACGGTCAAAATTCGTAACCGCTATGAGGCGAGTGTGCCAACCGTCGTCGGTGCGGTGCGTCGCACAAAACCGGTGTTTGTTGAGGATGCAACGTTTTTACGGGCGCAAACCCATCAGCCGATTAAGTGGGCGCTTCCTGGCCCCATGACCATGATTGATACGTTGTATGATAATCATTATAAAAGCCGTGAAAAACTGGCATGGGAATTTGCTAAAATACTCAATCAAGAAGCCAAAGAATTAGAGGCGGCTGGGGTCGATATTATCCAATTTGATGAGCCTGCCTTTAATGTGTTTTTTGATGATGTGAACGACTGGGGTATTGCGACTTTAGAGCGTGCCATTGAAGGCCTTAAATGTGAAACGGCCGTACATATTTGCTACGGCTATGGCATTAAGGCCAATAATGATTGGAAAAAAACACTGGGCTCAGAGTGGCGTCAATATGAGCAGGCTTTTCCTAAGTTGCAACAATCAAAAATCGATATCGTGTCACTCGAATGTCAAAATTCTAAAGTGCCGATGGATTTAATTGAATTGATTCGGGGTAAAAAAGTGATGGTTGGGGCTATCGATGTCTCAACCAATACGATTGAAGCCCCTGAAGATGTGGCTTATACACTGCGTAAAGCGCTACAATTTGTGGATGCCGATAAGCTATATCCGTCAACCAACTGTGGTATGACGCCTTTATCACGCCAAGTCGCCCGTGGTAAGCTTGAAGCATTAAGTGCTGGTGCCCAAATGGTTCGTGATGAATTGACTGCCAAGTAGCTGTTAGATATCAACTAGGATACCTGCAATGATTGAAGCCACCCAATTTAGAGATGCCATGTCTTTGTTACCCACTGCGGTCAATGTGGTGACCACAGCAGGCGCTGCTGGGGTACATGGGTTTACTGCCTCTGCCGTTTGCAGCGTGACGGACACACCGCCAACCTTGCTGGTGTGTATGAATACGACGTCTCGCTCGCATGCTCATTTTATTGACAATAAGGTGTTGAGCGTCAATGTGCTTAGCGCCCAGCATGAACCTTTATCCAATGCGTTTGCCTCTAAACTGGATTCCGTAGCCCGGTTTCAGCAAGGCGCATGGACGACTTTGGAGACGGGTGCGCCCATTTTAAAGGATGCGCTAGTCAGTTTCGATTGTGAGATAGAGCAGGTTCAGGAAGTGGGTACGCACAGTGTCTTTATGTGTAAAGTAGTTGCCATTACTCAAAGCAATCCGGCAGAAAGCTTGGTGTACTTTAATCGGGACTATCATGCGCTCGCTCATAACGTTGCCCATCAACTTGACAACAAAGCAGAACATCCGGTGGATCAAAAAGTAACGGCTTAAGGCAGCACCTCACTTAAAACCTAATGACTAGCCTAGAGTCTGTTTGAACATTCAAACAGACTCTACTTAGTTAAGGCACTGTTTAACCCGACACTCAATTCGACACTCAACCCAGCATTTAACTAAAATTTCCAGTATCCTTTTACTTACTTAATTTAAGAAGACATTATCCTGTGGACATCATCATTTTTCTACTAATAGGGGCGCTTGCAGGCTTTGCTGCAGGGCTATTTGGCGTGGGCGGCGGCACCATTATTGTACCTCTGCTTTTTATCGTCTTTACCCAAATGGGATTTAGTGCGGATGCGATTATGCATCTAGCGTTAGGGACTTCTCTTGCGACGATTATCGTCACCTCTATCAGCTCACTAATGGCACACAATAAACAAGGCGCCGTGCTGTGGCCAGTGTTTAAAAACTTAGCACCAGGTTTGGCAATAGGCAGCTTTGCCGGGGCGGGGATAGCCGGGTTAATCTCTGGTATTCATCTGCAAGTCATCGTTGGTGTATTTTTGCTGTGGGTGGCGTATAGAATGTTCACCAGTGGCAAAAGGCAATTAGTGGCCAATGTGACTGCTAAGGCGAGCAATACGAACATGGCTACTAACATGGCTACTGACATGGCTACTAACATGGCTACTAACATGGCTAATGAGATAGCCCTACCATCAAAACCTTACCAAATAGCCGCAGGCGCCGGTATTGGCATCGCCTCTGCTATTTTTGGTATTGGCGGTGGTAGCTTAACCGTGCCGTATCTCACCCGTTATGGCGTCGTGATGCAAAAGGCGGTGGGTACTTCTGCCGCTTGCGGTTTGCCCATTGCCATTGCAGGTGCTTTAGGTTTTATGTTTTTTGGCATGCAGCAGCAGTTGGATGTGCCTAATGCGATAGGTTTTGTGCATATCTATGCCTTTTTAGGTATTGCCAGTATGAGCTTTTTTACCGCTAAGCTTGGCGCAAAAGTGGCGCATATGCTATCGCCCAAGTTGTTAAAGCAGTGTTTTGCAGTGTTGTTAACGGTGGTCGCCTTCTTTTTTCTGTATAAAGGCTTGGTGTAAGCACGTATGGCGATTATTTTAACTTGACTAGGGGCCATATAAGTATGAGTATAGGGATGATTTAAGTCTGCGCAGCAACCAAAGGTCGTACGTTTATGCTAAACCTATCCCCTATACTCGCCAATGCCAGTACCGTCTTTAACATAAAGCGGGAAAACCTTGATGCCTAATCAAAAGGGGGAGACCCCGGCGCCCAGTGACCCAAAAAGCGACCCAAAAAGCGACCCAAAAATAGCGCCTAAACCATCAGACCCTAAAACGCCAAAGCTCTCAACGCCAAAGCTCTCAAAGCCAACGCTTTTAACGCCAGAGTCGCCATTAGCAGAGCCGTCACTCCTTGAGGCAAATGCTCCTGTGATGGATTTTTTATCCCCCAGCAAACACAAAACGCCAGCCGGCCAAGGGCAAAGCTTGTCGACTCGGCACAGCAAATCCTTGTTTTGGGCAGAGCTTAAATGGTTGTTAGCGCTTACGGCCTTGGGCGCAGGGCTAGGCTGGTGTTTAGGCTCGCTGGCATGGGGCATGGTGGCGGGTTTATTGCTGTTTTATGCCTGGCGCTCTTATGCGATGCAGCAATTTTATAAGTGGCTCAAGCAGTCCTCCTCCCTGCCACCCCCTGATTTTTCGGGTAGTCTATCCTTTGTCGCCAATCAGCTGTATGCCAGTAAGCGCAAAGAGCAGCTCACCCACCAACGAATCATGGGGCTGATTAAAAAAATCCGCAGCTCCCTACTGGCATTGCAAGATGCGGTGATTCTTTTGGACAAAGACGACAGTTTAGAGTGGTGGAATCAGGCGGCAGAAAAGCTGATGCAACTGCGCTCAAAGGATCAAGGCCGCAGTATTTTAGAGCTTATCGACATTGCCCAATTTCATGAGTATTATGCCAATGCGGTGTCGCCCAACGAGGGGGTGCGCTTTCAATCGTGGCGCGACCCTGAGCGCTATTTACAATGCGAGGTCACCCACTTTGGCGAAGAGAAGCTGCTCATTATTTATGACGTGACCCGCTTGCAGCATCTAGAGCAAATGCGTAAAGACTTTGTGGGCAACGTCTCGCACGAACTGCGTACCCCGCTTACCGTGTTGATGGGCTATATTGAAACCTTTTCGGATCAGCCCGACCTTGACCCAAAATGGCAGCGTGGGTTTAACTTAATGACCCAGCAGACTCGGCGGATGAACAGCATCATTAACGATTTATTGTTGTTGTCACGCCTAGAAAACGAGGAGATTAGCCAGCTACACTGTGTGGATATCCCGCGGATGCTGGTGCATATTTTTGACGATGCTCAGGTATACAACAAAGACTATGGGCATTTGATTGATTTGCATATTGACTCACAAAAAAACCTCTATGGTTCCGAGATGTATTTGCACAGTGCGCTATTAAATCTGGTCACCAACGCCATTAAATATACGCCAAAGGGTGGCGAGATAGGCATTAGCTGGCAAGAGGTGAAAGGCGGCTGTCTGTTTTCAGTGACCGATAACGGTATAGGCATTGCGGCCGAACACATAGACCGATTAACCGAACGCTTTTATCGGGTGGACAGTGGCCGCAGTCGCTCAACAGGGGGCACCGGGCTAGGGCTTGCCATTGTCAAACACGTGGTGTATCAGCATGAGGCAAAACTCACTATCCAATCTACAGAAGGTAGGGGCTCCACCTTTAATGTGTTTTTTCCAGAACATAAGGTTTGTGGGCAAACCAATAAGGTCATAGCAGCCTCTGAAAGAGCGATGCAAATATGACACTTGAGCTAAAATATAAAGTATGGCGATAGAACTATATAACGGCACCTATTACAGGCATAAAAAAGAGCCTATCACTGAGGGATTATCGATAGGCTCTTTTGGTCAACGTAATTTTTCAAACTGCTAGGGGGTAACGCAGAATTAAAAACTGGCTGATTAATGCTGTACGCCGCCTGCGCCATGCACATGGCCATGATTTAGCTCGTCTTCGGTTGCGGCACGAACTTCAACAATTTCAACTTCAAAGTTAAGGTTTTTGCCCGCCAAAGGATGGTTGGCATCGACAGTAATGCTATCCTTATTGACTTCGGTCACGGCTACGAGCATGATTTGGCCATCGGCTTCAGACTGAAATTGCATACCGGGTTGAATATCTTCCACACCTTGGAAGTTAGAGCGTGGCACCGTTTGTACCGCTTGCTCTTGATATTCGCCATAACCGTCGGCAGGCTCGATAGAGACACTAATTTTTTCGCCAGCAGACTTGCCTTCTAACGCCTTTTCAAGACCTGGAATAATATTGTTGTGGCCATGTAGGTACGCTAGGGGCTCGCCTTGAGACTGGTCTATAATAGTCCCCTCGTCATCTTTTAACGTATAGTTAAAACGGGCGGCGGTATCTTTGGTAATGGTCGTCATAAATAATTCCTAAACGGTGGAGAAGTGAATAAACCAGTTAAATATACAATAAATTAAGGTTATTGAATAGGCTTGTTTATCGGACTTGCCTGACTAATAACCCTTATCGTATGTAGTACATTGTGATTGCCGCTTAGGGTTTCAAGCCCTGACTCAAAAAAACTGTCAATTTATGCGCTATGTTATAGCTGGCTGTCAAGATGCTATGTGCTCATGGCACGAGCTTTATGAACAAGACACCTTTAGTCTAAAATACCCATAACCCTTTTATTAGTGAGATAAATGATGACTGATATCAGCTCCTCCCATACACCTAACATACACTATCATCTGGATTTCAAGCAGTTTAATCAGCATTTGGTCGAGGTTGCGTTAAGCTTTAGCGCCGCGCAAGATAGCCCAGTGTTATGGCTACCGGCGTGGATTCCCGGCAGTTATCTGCTGCGCGAGTTTGCCCGCAATATTACTGCTGTGACCTATCAAATTAGGCAAAACGCTAATCAATTCGATACGTCTGATGACGCTGCTCGTGCTGATAAGCTAGCTGATAAACACCGCTCAGAACAAGACAGGCCAGAACAAGACAGCCCAGAAAAACATAAGCGAGCATCAAAGCTTAATAAAAACCAGTGGCAATTGTTAGCAGTCAATAAAGGCCAGTGGGTGACGGTGCACTATGAGGTATATTGCTATGACTTATCGGTACGCACCGCATACGTTGACCAAACTCGCTTATATGGCAATTTTACCTCATTGGCGTTGGCGGTTGCCGGCTGTGAAAACGATAAGGTTGCGGTGACATTAAGCGTCCCACAAGTGTTTTTTAATGGGCAGCCGCACAACCATAACCGCAGTGTCAAGTTGGCCTGTGGGTTAAAACACACGCCTATACATAACGATAGCCACCACTATTATCAACTGCAGGCAGACAGCTATCACGATTTAATCGACCATCCCTTTGAGATTGCGCCGCAAGACGAGTTTGACTTTATCGTCCATGATGACCGCCACAAGGCAATTGTGCATCGTTTTTATCTCTCTGGCAAGCACAATGCCAACTTGGGCAGATTGCAGCAAGATGTCACCCAGATTTGCCAAAGTTATTTAGATTGGCTAGGCGATGCGCCTTTTGGCCGCGATAAGTCTGGCGACGGCTTTGCTGGAGGGTCTGGCGAATACACCTTTATGACCTATGCCAGTGGCAACGACTATGGCGGCCTTGAGCATATCAACTCAACCAGCCTCGTTATCCCACGTAGCGATTTGCCCAGGCTGAACGAGGCAGACGAACCCAGCGAGGCGTATCAGCGTTTTTTGGGCTTGTGCAGTCACGAATACTTTCATGCGTGGTGGGTGAAAACGGTGCGCCCCGACGTGATGATGGACGTCGATTTACAAGTTGAAGCCTACACGCCCTTGCTATGGGTATTTGAGGGCTTTACCTCGTATATTGACGACTTTATGCTACAAGCCTCCGGTGTTATCAGTAGAGACAGTTACCTTAAATTATTGGCCGCCCAGCTAAACCGCTACACCCAAACTCATGGTCGCCATTTACAAAGCGTTGCCGAATCCAGCTTTGATGCGTGGATAAAACTCTACCGAAGCGATGAGAACACTGGCAATGCGGGCATCAGCTACTATAATAAAGGCGCATTAGTTGCTCTCTGTTTGGATTTGACCCTGATGGCGCATAGCGAGGACAACTATCGCCTCTTTGATGTGGTGAAAGCTTTTTATGACAAAGCCAAAGCGCAGCACAATCAACGTATCGGTATGACGGCACTGAACCTTGACGCCGTCATCGCTGAGTTTATGCCGACAGCCGCTTGGCAGGATTTCAAGACACGCTATGTGGATGGGGTAGAAGAGCTACCAATCAAAGAGCTATTGGAAGCCAATGGCGTGAGTCTTGACCCAGACGATAAAGACAACACCTTGCCTTGGGGCATCAGCGTGAGCGACAGCAGCGACGGCTTAAAGGTGCTTAAAGTATTGCGAGATAGTGTGGCTAGTGAGGCGGGGATTTCTGCCAAAGATGTGCTGGTCGCCATTAACGGTATCAAAGCCACAAATAAACAGTTGCAAAGCGTGGCTGAATCAGACCTTGCGCCGATAATCTGCCATGCGTTTCGTCGCGATGAGCTGATGACGTTTGCCGTCGCTCATACAACAGCATCGGGCATTGACGCCAATCCAAGCCTTGAGAAAGTAAGCTTGGGTTTAACTGAATCGGGTTTTGAGCGGTGGCTTGCGCCAAAATTTTTAAATTAATTTTTGCCGCTTAAACTTTAAACCCTTTTTGCACGTGAGGTTATTGGTCTTGGGATGTCACATGGCATAAGCTCATTAAAGAAGCTCATTAAAGAACCTGATTAAATAAATTTAATCAATAAGTTTAATCAATAACTTAGGGTAATAAATTGGCCCGATATGTCGTGATGATAATGTGCGGTAGGGATGAAAAGAAGTTTCGCGTTCTATTTGTCATGAAATTTGTCTATACTAGAAACTAAAGACTTAAAGGCAAACTTAGGTTTGCTAATAAATTTTAAGACTGCTTATAGGGAACAATGATGACATTTCTAGAGCAAACGCTTAATACTCTAATTATGGCATCTGCCATGACAGCATTGATGGCGCCCATGGCCTATGCAGCTGCTAGCAATACGCAGCAAGTAAACCTTGATGATGACAACGATACAGCTTATGCGCAATAGGCTTTTCAAGTTGACAACGGCAGCAAGCAAAAGATATTTACTGATAAAAGCAACGTGCGCCTACAGCCAAGTCTCTCTGCAGCGATGGTCGATACGCTTGCGGTTGGGCAAGAAGTGTATATTGTAGAGCAGGCGGCTGTATTAAAGCTTGGCAACCGCGCTGCAAATTGGTACAAAATTCGCTACGATAAAAATCATAAAACCCATGTGGGCTATATTTGGGGCGCAAATTTGAGTTTGGGCTATCGTCAATTAGAGGGCTATACCTTTTTGTTTGGCACCCAGCCATCGCCCGATAAGAACGATAATACCAATGTCAATAATGTCAATTTGGCGGTCAGCGTGCTAAAAAACAATCAGCTTAAACAGACGATTCAGTTTGATGCTTATGATGACAGTTTAAGTATGGTGCATTTTGATTGGGGTAGGGATGTTGGTTTAAAGGGGGTGCATAAGTTACTGGTTGCTGGCGTGTCCGGCGAGGCGTGTGGTATCCCCTCGGTCAGCAAATATATGTTATGGGATGGCGAGAGACTTGTCGAGTTGCCCACTGCCGAGAGTGTCTCTGATGCCGGCGTGTTTTATCATGACGAAGACTATATTTTTCCTAGCGATGACAAAGGGGTGGCAGGCCATATTATTCTGCAAGTGGAAGAGGGCAGCGGTGAGGAATTTGTTAATGGCGACTATATTATCCGTGACGAGATGGTCAAACGTACCGTTTATAAATGGCAAGTGGATAGGCAGGGCAAGCATGGCCGGTTGGTTAAAGTGGAATAAAAGTGGAATAGGGAGTGCGCAATATAGACTAAAGGCAAAAGCCTAGAAGAAACCCAGAAAAGACATAGAAGTCATGCGTTGAAGACTGGTCATTTAAATCATGCCAATAAGTTTCTATCCACTAATCCCCAATTTCCTTAATCTATCTACACTCAAATCCACTCGCACAAATTCGCCAACGCCCAAATCGCCCAATTCAAACCCAGCTACCGACCAGCGAATCAGCCGCAAGCAGGGCAGTCCAACGTGGGCGGTCATCCGGCGAACTTGGCGGTTTTTGCCCTCATAAAGGGTCATCATCAGCCACGAGTCGGGTACACTTTGGCGTACTCGAATCGGTGGGTCACGTTGCCAAAGCGGCATAGGCAATGCCTCTTCGCTCACCTGACTCACGCTAGCAGGTAGCGTTTTACCATCTTTTAAAACCACACCGCCTCGTAATTGATGCAATTGCGCTTGTGTCGCAATGCCCTCGACTTGCACCAGATACGTTTTGCCTTGCTTGCGCCCTTGATTGGCCTTGGGCGGATGGGTAATGGCTTTGTTGACTTGACCGTCCGCAGTCAAAATCAGCAGTCCCTCACTGGTGGCGTCCAATCGTCCTGCCACCCGTAGCGACTTGTCGGTAAAAAACTGCGAAAGTGGCGCAAATTTATTATTAGCATCATCACTAAACTGGCTTTGCACCCCGTAAGGCTTGTTAAATAAGATAACAGATGGCATAAATAGGCTAATGTTTGACAGCAATAGGGTAAGTGTATCACGCTCTATATCCTGGCAATAAATAAAAAAACCCTGAAACTTAGAGCTTCAGGGCCATTGTATAATGATGCAAAGGTAGCGTCGGCGATAACCCACCAGGATACTACAGCGACGCAATCGCTGTGTTAAACGTTTTACTTGGGCGCATCACTTGTTCCACAATGCTTTCATCAGGTAGATAGTAGCCGTTTAAATCAACGGGTTGACCTTGAACGCCGTTAAGCTCATGGACAATCGCCGCTTCATTATCGGCAAGCATGTTAGCGAGTGGGGTAAACTTGTCTTTAAGCTCAGGGTCTTTGTCTTGCTTGGCAAGCTCCTGCGCCCAGTACATCGCCAGATAAAAATGGCTACCCCGATTGTCCAGCTCACCGACTTGACGAGAGGGTGATTTATTATTCAGCAGTAGCGTTTCAGTCGCATCATTTAGCGTGTCGGCTAAAATTTGTGCTTTGGCATTATTGGTATGCTCGGCTTCGTGCTCAAGCGACACGGCGAGTGCCAAAAACTCGCCGAGCGAATCCCAACGCAGATGGTTTTCTTCCAGTACTTGTTGCACATGCTTAGGCGCAGAGCCGCCCGCACCCGTTTCAAACAAGCCGCCACCGTTCATCAGTGGCACGATAGACAGCATCTTGGCACTGGTACCCAGCTCCAAAATAGGGAATAAATCGGTCAGATAGTCACGTAAGACGTTACCGGTCACCGAAATCGTATCTTTACCGGCCTTTAGGCGCTCAAGGGTGAAGCGAGTGGCCTCGCGAATCGACATCACACGGATATCTAGGCCGTCAGTATCCTGATCTTTTAGGTAGTGCTCTACCTTTTTAATTAGCGCAGCATGATGCGGGCGGTTTTTATCCAACCAAAATACGGCCGGCATGCCACTTGCCCGCGCCCGAGTGACCGCAAGTTTTACCCAATCGGCGATAGGGGCGTCTTGTACCCGATTCATCCGCCAGATGTCGCCTTTTTTGACCGCATGCTCGGTGAGCACCTTGCCATCTTGGTCAATGACCTGCACCTTGCCGGCGCCTTTGGCCTGAAAGGTGGTATCGTGCGAGCCATATTCTTCCGCTTTTTTTGCCATCAAGCCAATGTTAGGCACAGTGCCCATCGTGGCGGGGTCAAAGGCACCATGCTGCTTACAAAAGTTAATGGTCTCATCATAAAGGGCGGCATAACTGCTGTCTGGGATAACCGCATTGGTGTCGTGCAGCTTACCATCCGGCCCCCACATTTGACCGCCATCACGAATCATTGCGGGCATCGACGCATCGACAATCACGTCACTGGGCACATGTAGGTTGGTGATACCTTTATCTGAATCCACCATCGCAAGCGGTGGGTTTTTGGCGTATATTTTTTCAATATCGGCTTCAATCTCAGCACGTTTGGCTTCTGGTAGCTCTTGAATTTTCGAGAGCAACTGCGCAAAGCCGTTATTGACATTGACACCAATCTCGTCAAACAGCTCGCCGTATTTAGCAAATAAATCTTTAAAGTAAACCCGCACCGCTTCGCCAAATATAATTGGGTCAGATACCTTCATCATGGTGGCTTTCAGATGCAGCGAGAACAACAGGCCTTTATCCTTAGCATCTTGAACTTGCGCTTCATAAAACTGGCTTAAGGCGTCGAAACAAAGAATAGAGCTATCAATCAGCTCGCCTGCGAGCAACGGCGCTGGCGATTTTAGCTCAATCTCGCTGCCAGTATCTTCGATATAGATGACACGGTACTCGGTGGGTGCAACAATGGTGACAGACTTTTCATCATCGGCAAAATCACCAGACGTCATGGTAGACACATGGGTTTTAGAATCAGGGCGCCATGGCTTCATCGAATGTGGATGCGCACGCGCATACGCCTTTACTGCTTTGGGCGCACGTCTATCCGAGTTGCCCTCGCGTATCACCGGATTTACCGCACTGCCTTTGATGCTGTCATAACGGGCACGAATCTCTCGCTCGGCGTCGGTGCTAGGCTGGTCAGGAAAGTCGGGTAGGGCATAGCCCTTATCTTGCAACTCTTTGATGGCCGCTTTTAATTGCGGCACCGAGGCGCTAATGTTGGGCAATTTAATGATATTGGCCTCTGGTTTTAATACCAACGCACCCAGCTCGGCAAGCGCATTGGGCACCTGTTGCGACGCGTCTAAGTGGTCAGAGAAAACGGCTAAAATGCGACCGGCAAGCGATATATCACTCACTTTGATATCAATATCGGCGGCTTGGGTAAACGCTTTAACAATAGGCAATAAAGATTGGGTCGCAAGCGCAGGGGCTTCGTCGGTTTTGGTATAGATGATGGTTGACATAGTTTTTATATTCCTTTTTTGTTATTGAGGTTACCTGTTATATATAGAGTGTAGAGTGTAGAGTATAGATAATAGATAATAGGATTGTTAATGTTTTTCATCATACTAAATCGCCACGTCGCCCGTCAGTTTATAAATCGTATCTAGCATACCTGTCTTAACTATTATACTTGTCTTATCTATCATCACTATACTAAGCTCAGCCCAGCCAAAAAAATACCCCAAGCGGTTAACGATTGGGGTATGGGGTGCTTTATTTGGTCAAACAGTTAATCAGTTCATTTAAAATGCCTTAATAACTAGGACTTACGCAAAACATGGTTGAACAGTGTTATAAAATGACTGGTAATTATTTTTGGATCGGCTTCGCTCTACCTTTAGACGATTCAAAAATGATTACCAGTCGTCACATTTTCTTAATATGCGTAAGTCCTAATAACCTTAACTTAAGCTTAAATTAGATGGCGGCAATGATGCTATTAAACGTGGCACTGGGGCGCATGACGCTTTGCGCCAAAGACTCATCTGCCAAATAATAGCCATGCAAATCGACCGGTTGACCTTGAGCGGCAGTTAACTCTTGAACAATCACCGCTTCTTTGCTTTGCAAATCTGCCGCCACTTTGGCAAAATGCGCTTGCAGCTCGGCATCTTGGTCTTGCGCGGCAAGTTCCTCTGCCCAATACATTGCCAGATAGAAGTGACTGCCACGGTTGTCCAGCTCCCCTGTTTTGCGTGAGGGCGATTTGTCCTCTAACAGCAGTTTTTCAGTAGCGGTATCGAGCGTCTCTGCCAATATTTTGGCTTTGGCATTGTTGTCGGTTTTCGCTAAATGCGCCAACGATTCGGTCAATGCCAAAAACTCACCCAGTGAATCCCAACGCAGGTGGTTTTCCTCTAATAGCTGCTGTACATGCTTGGGGGCAGAGCCGCCAGCGCCCGTTTCAAACAAACCACCGCCTTTCATTAATGGTACCACAGACAGCATCTTCGCACTGGTGCCTAATTCTAAAATAGGAAATAAATCGGTCAAATAATCGCGCAAGATATTACCGGTGACCGAAATGGTATCAAGCCCGCGTGCCACTCGCTCTAAAGTCACCCGCATTGCCCGCACTTGCGACATAATTTTGATGCGCACAGCATCGCTGTCCTGATCGTCAATATATTCTTCAAGATAGGCCTCTACTTTTTTGGTCAACTCCCACTCGTGCGGACGGTAAGGGTCGAGCCAAAAAATAGTGAGCATGCCAGATTCACGAGCACGGCGTATTGCCAGCCGTACCCAATCTCTAATGGGCTCATCTTTCACTTGGCACATGCGCCAAATATCGCCTTGTTCGATGGGCTGCTGTAGTAGCACCTCATCGGTGTCATTATCCACAATACGGGCGATACCCGAGGCGCTTGACTCAAAGGTTTTATCGTGCGAGCCATATTCTTCCGCTTTTTGCGCCATCAGGCCAACGTTGGGTACGGTACCCATCGTGGTCGGGTCAAAATTGCCATGCCATTTGCAAAAGTTAATCATCTCTTGATAGATACGCGCAAAGGTAGACTCTGGCATCACCGCTTTACAGTCATACATTTTGCCATCGGCGCCCCACATTTTGCCGCCATTGCGAATCATAGCAGGCATTGAGGCATCAACAATAATGTCACTGGGGGAGTGAAAGTTGGTAATGCCTTTGGATGAATCTACCATGGCTAGGCGGGGGCGATGCTCCTGACAGGCATGCAAATCGGCTTCAATCTCCTCGCGTTTTGAGGACGGCAAGGTCGCAATCTTGTTGTGCAAGTCTGCCATACCGTTATTAACGTTAACACCCAGCTCATCAAACAAGTCGCCATGCTTCTCAAACGCCTCTTTATAATAAATTTTGACCGCATGCCCAAACACAATGGGGTGCGATACTTTCATCATGGTTGCTTTAACATGCAAGGAGAATAAAATACCCGCCTCTCGGCAGTCTTCCATTTCACGCTCATAAAATTCACGCAGTGCTTTTTTGCTCATAAACATCAAGTCGATGATTTCTTTGTCCTGTAGGGCAATTTCGGGCTTTAAAACCTGGGTTTCGCCCGCATCCGTGACCAGCTCCATGCGCACGTTACGGGCTTTATCTAAAGTGATAGATTGCTCGCCGTGATAAAAATCGCCCTCGTGCATGTGCGAGACGTGGGTGCTCGACCACTGTTTCCATTCGCCCATCGAATGCGGGTGTTTGCGGGCGTAGTTTTTCACCGCTTTGGGGGCGCGTCTGTCTGAGTTGCCCTCACGCAGCACCGGATTGACCGAGCTGCCAAGGGTTTTGCCATAACGCTGACGCACTTCTTTTTCCTCATCGGTTTGTGGGTCTTCTGGAAAGTCGGGGATGGCATAGCCTTTGCTTTGCAGCTCGCTAATCGCGGCTTTAAGCTGCTGCACCGAGGCACTGATATTGGGCAGTTTAATAATATTGGTGTCCGGCTCTTGGGTTAACTGCCCGAGTGTGGTTAGCGTATTGGGCACTTGCTGGTCGTCGCTAAGATAATCAGGGAATTCGGCCAAAATACGGTGCGCAACGGAGATGTCGCTGGTTTCTACGGACACGCCGGCGGTGTTGGTGAACGCTTGGACGATGGGTAACAAAGATAAGGTAGCGAGTGCAGGGGCTTCATCGGTTTTAGTATAGATAATTTTTGACATTATAGTAGTGTATTCCTTTAGGTGGTTAGATGGTTTTTATTAGGTATTTGACGATTATAGGAGCATTTGGCACTGATGTCAGCATTTTGGCTTGGGCGTTTACAGCCATGCTGCAATGTAATATGCCGTCTATATTCTAACAGGCATCAAGGCGTATATCATCTTTTAGGGGCAATCACTGCATTTTTTAACAATTTAATACGCTAGATAGGGACAGCGCATTTCGCTAAGTTTAGCCCCATTTAGCGCCAATAAAAAACGCCTATCCGCTAAAGGATAGGCGTTTTAAAAAAGAGTCAGGGTATAAGGCGTCAAATAGGCGCATAAACAGCATGCGCTAAACAAGGCGTTTATCGATGCTATGAGCCGTTATGCAATAGCGGGAATAGCACCGTCATTAATCACCGATGCATCCACAATCACCGACGATTTTGCCTCGGTCATCGACGGCAAGTCGTACATGGTGTCTAATAAGGCATTTTCGACAATCGAGCGTAGACCACGGGCGCCCGTTTTACGCTCCATCGCTTTTTTGGCAATGGCCTCAAGAGCTTCTTCGGTAAAGGTCAGCTTGGCGCCTTCCATCTCGAACAGATATTGATACTGCTTCACAATCGCATTCTTTGGCTCAGTCAAGATTTGCATCAGCGCCGCTTCATCCAGCTCTTCTAACGTGGCAATCACTGGCAGACGTCCGATAAGCTCCGGTATCAGCCCAAATTTAATCAAATCCTCCGGCTCGACTTGCTTAAATAACTCCGATATCTGCTGGCCATTGTCTTTCGACTTGACGCTGGCGTTAAAGCCAATACCGGTTTTTTCAGTACGCTGCTGCACTACTTTATCCAGCCCAGAAAAGGCACCACCCACAATAATAAGGATGTTGCTGGTATCGACCTGAATCAGCTCTTGATTGGGATGTTTGCGGCCACCGTGCGGCGGAATGGCGGCAACCGTGCCTTCAATTAGCTTGAGTAACGCCTGCTGTACCCCTTCACCCGACACATCGCGAGTGATGGACATGTTCTCACCCTTTTTACTGATTTTATCAATCTCATCGACGTAAATAATGCCTTGTTCGGCTTTCTCGACATCATAATCGGCCGCTTGCAACAGCTTTTGCACAATGTTTTCCACGTCTTCACCCACATAACCGGCTTCGGTTAGCGTCGTGGCATCCGCCATGGCAAATGGCACATCGAGCATACGCGCTAGGGTTTGCGCCAATAGCGTTTTGCCCGAGCCAGTAGGGCCAATAATCAAGATATTGCTTTTAGACAACTCCACCATCGCCTCATCAGCGCCCAGCTTGGCTTGTTTTTTATCGCTCGCCAATTTTGCCGCCACTTTGAGGCGTTTGTAATGGTTATAGACGGCAACAGACAAGGCTTTTTTGGCAGTGCTTTGACCAATCACGTAGCCGTCTAAATGCTCACGTATCTCTTTTGGAGTAGGTAGCTTTTTATCCAACCAAGCGGATTTTACGTCATCTATGCCCTCATCAGTGGGCTCAAACTCACCGCTATCCTCAATCAAATCCGTGCACAGCGCCACGCATTCATTACAAATATTCGCATCATCTGCTGCAATAAGCTGGGACACCTCGTCTTTTCTCTTACCGCAAAACGAACAATGCGGTGTCTTGTCTTTAGCCATGCTTGACGCTCCTTAATAGTTGGTATGGGGTCGTCTCTGTCTTATCGACCAAACAGACAGCCCCTAGTCATCAATTGTCTCAAAGCAAACCACTGTCTTTTTTATGTTTACTTATCTTCTTCGGGGCGATGTTCTAGCACCGCATCCACCAAGCCATACTCTTTTGCCTCAGCAGCATCTAACCAATAATCACGCTCGACATCACGCTCAATTTTTTCCAGCGGCTGACCGGTACGCTCGGCCAAAATACGGTTGAGACGTTCACGGATTTTTAGGATTTCGCGGGCATTGATTTCAATATCCGTGGCTTGGCCTTGGGTGCCGCCAGAGGGCTGATGAATCATCACTCGAGAGTTGGCGAGGGCATAACGCTTGCCTTTTTGCCCCGCTGCCAATAAAAATGAGCCCATGCTATACGCGCCGCCCATGCAAATGGTGGACACTTCAGGTTTGATAAAGTTCATGGTATCAAACACCGCTAGGCCGGCACTAACGGAGCCGCCGGGCGAGTTAATATATAAATGGATGTCTTTTTCTGGGTTTTCGGCCTCTAAAAACAACAGCTGCGCCACAATGAGGTTGGCCATATTGTCTTCCACTTGACCGGTTAAAAAGATAACCCGTTCACGTAGCAGGCGTGAGTAAATATCAAACGAGCGTTCACCGCGTGCCGATTGCTCCACCACCATAGGTATTAGAGCGGCTTGCATCGGGTTCACAGTGGCGTCGTGTAGCTGATTGACCAATGCGTCCTGTGCATTGACCAGCGCGGCAAAATGCGGATTGGCGATAATACGGTCAACATCTGGATGGTTCATAGATAATTCCTGTCTATTGGGTCAGGCTACCCTGACTAGTATTGAATGTTATGTGGCTAAATGGGCGTTTGGCTAACTTTTGGCTAAGCAGTGAAGTAAGTTGTCGCTTTCGCCGGTTACTCATCGAGGGGCAGTTTAACTGTTAAGAACATCCTAATATAGTTAGGGGTAAGTTGGCAGAAATCAAGCCACCGCTTTAGACAAAAATGCCCTAACGTGAAGGGTTAGGGCATCTTGGCAGGATAACTTGGCTTATACCCCTTTTAAAACATGACTTAAGGTTATATTGGACGCTTACATCATGCTTTGTTGCTGAGCGGCCAATAGCTCTTGATAGCCAACCTGCTTATCGATAACTTTGCCTTGGTCGATTAAAAAGTCAACCACCTGATCTTCTAACACCACGGACTCAATATTAGCACGTTGTTGTTTGTCGTTGGTATAATAGTCAATCACTTCGCTTGGATCTTCGTAGTTTTCCGCCGTTTCTTTAATAAACGTCTCAACCCGCTCTTGATCCACTTGCAAGTTGTTTTCCTCAATGAGGCGAGACACTAAGATGCCAAGACGGGTAGCACGTAGCGCTTGGTCTTCAAACATCTCACGCGGCAACATATCTTTATCGATGCTATCGGCATTACCCCCAAACTGCTGGGCAAAACGTTGCATCAATAGGTCACGCTGGCGGTCTACCTCTTGTTCTAACATCGCGCTTGGCACATCAAACTCATTTTTTTCCAGTAAGGCATCAAAAGCCGCTTGTTTGACTTGGTTACGGGCTGCGTTTTTGATTTCACGGGTCATATTTTTACGCACTTCGGTACGCAGTTGTTCAATGCCGCCTTCGGTGACGCCAAATTGTTCTAAAAATTCGGTATCAATCTCGGGTAACTTAGCCGCTTCAACTTTTTTCAAATGAATGTTAAACTGCGCCGCTTTGCCAGCCAGCTCTTCGGCTTGATAGTCTTCTGGAAAGGTGACATCGATGGTTTTTTCATCGCCAGCACTCATGCCTTTGATGCCCGCCTCAAAACCGGGAATCATCTGATTGCTACCTAGGGTCAATTTAAAGTCGGTTGCTGCGCCGCCCTCAAATTGCTCGCCATCGATGCTGCCCTCAAAATCGAAGATAACTTGGTCACCATCTTCAGAAGCGCCTTCTTTTTCAACAAACTCTTGACGCTGTTTGCGTAAATTCTCAATCATCACGTCGACATCCTCTTCGTTGATATCGGTAATATGACGCTCGATTTCGATGTCGTTTATGCCGGCCACTTTAATTTCTGGGAATATCTCAACCGTGGCTTGATACACCAAAAACTCGTCTTCAAGTTTCACATCGTCAATGTTTGGCATACCCACAGCGCGTATGTTTTCTGCTTTAATGGCTTCAAAAACGGTGTCACGAATCACATCATTGATAACTTCTTGCTGGATGCCAGCACCATATTGCGAGCGAATATGCGATATCGGCACTTTCCCTTTACGAAAACCGTCAATCTTAGCGGTTTTGGCAACTTGCCGTAAGCGGCCTTCTACTTTGTTTTGAATTTGTTCAACCGGCACCTTAACGTTAAGCTGGGTTTGGTTGTCAGAAGTTTTGTTGGTGGTGATTTGCAAATCTTTAGCCATGGTGAATAACCTTTTAGATAAATCAGTTTAGGTAAATGAATGTATAGGATGATAAAGGCGTATTTAACAAGACTTATCGGCAATTTTAATCAGTGAAAACGTTGTTCATACGCCTATATTTCAAAGTAGTAACAAAACAGGGTAGCAAAATGACAGCTATTTTAAATAGGGTGCTGTATTTGCGATAAAATTTAAAAGTAGAACAGTATAATCTATCAGCACATCAAAGTAAAAAATTATCGCTGATATACGGCATTTTCTCTCTAAAAAGGGGTGTAACGGTAACAGGATGGCGGCTAAGCTTGCGTTATTCGTGGGCTAGGCCCTTACAGCGTGTTTAATTGCTGTAGCAGTAGGGTAAGGGCCTGACCACGGTGGCTTAACGTATTTTTGGTCTTGGCATCAAGCTGCGCTGCCGTCTGTTGCTGCTTGGGCAACCAAAACACAGGGTCGTAGCCAAAACCGTTGTCGCCTAATGGGGCAACTAATATCTCGCCGTGCCATAAGCCTTGGGCAATAATGGGTAATGGGTCATCCGCATGGCGCACCATCGCCAGCACACACACAAAGTAGGCCGAAATGGGCAAGTTTGGGTTGGCCGCACGCCAAGGCTGTAAATCGTCAAGTAGTTTGGCGTTATTTTTAGCCCCATTGCCATGCTCACCGGCATACCTCGCCGAATAAATACCGGGTGCATTATTCAGTGCCGGCACGCACAGCCCCGAATCGTCACTAATGGCAGGTAGGCCACTAAGTTTGCTGGCATGGCGCGCCTTGATAATGGCATTCTCCACAAAACTTAACCCGTCTTCCACCGCCTCTTCAATGTGCAACTCCCCTTGAGTCACTAAGTCGATAGCCATATCCGCCTGAGCAAACAAGCGCTTAAATTCGCTAAGCTTGCCTTTATTATTGCTGGCCAGCACCCAACGGGCGTTTTTGTCTGTTAGTGATAAAGGGTCTGTTAGTGATAAAGGGTCTGCAAGTGAAGCAGGGGATGACGTCTTAGGTTGATTGAGCTGATAGGCTGTTGTCATATGGTTTTCGCTCGTGCTCGGGTTAATCGGGTTAGTCATAGGTTGGGCGTCTTCAATGATACGTTTGACTGAAATTTGACTGGGAACCGTTATCGGCTATAACATTCAGTAACTGAGTTTGCGCTTGTCACTTGTTATACTGTGCGCCAAGGCTAAACCCTATGCTTTTATTAGGATCAGGATTAGGTTTCTGTTTTTCATGCTTCAATAGCGCCTAGTTGGGTTTGGTCTGACTTGAGTTACACACTCATTGACTGTAAAATCTGTTAACATTATCATCACTACCACAATGAACAAAACCATTAACAATAATTAGCCAAATCAGCTTTGTCGGTCTTAATTTAAAGCTAAACTATAGCTGACAGAGGTCTGAACCAGCCAAGGATAAAACACTATGTCAAACATTACCTTACCGTCTCTACCTTATGCCAAAGACGCACTTGAGCCGCATATCAGCGCCGAAACGTTGGAGTTCCATCATGATAAACATCATGCCGCTTATGTCAATAAGCTTAATGAGCTTTTACCAGGCTCGGGCTTAGAAGATAAAGAGCTGTCAGAAATCATTGTTGCCGCTGCCAAAGACGATAGCAAACAAACCTTGTTCAACCAAGCAGCGCAAGTGTGGAACCATACGTTTTATTGGAACTGTATGACCCCCGAAAATGGTGGCGGTGCGCCAACCGGTGATTTGCAAGCAAAGATTGATGAAGATTTTGGCTCTTATGATAAGTTTCGTGAAGAGTTTAAAAATGCCGCAACCTCACAATTTGGCTCCGGTTGGGCATGGTTAGTAGCGGACACTGAAGGCGGCAAACTGTCTATTATGAAAACCGCCAATGCCGATACCCCCTTAGCGCATGACAAAGTAGCCGTGCTGACTTGTGATGTGTGGGAGCATGCTTATTATATCGATTATCGTAACCGTCGCCCTGACTATGTGGATACCTTCCTTAATAAATTGGTGAATTGGGATTACGCCAATGCCAAATATAAAGGTCAAGATGCTGGCGTTGAAGAGTAAGCTTATTGCTGAAGCGTTTTGCTTCATTCGGCTTGTTTATTAAATGAGCATTATCACGACCTATTTTAAAAACCGCATGGTTCTAAAAACCTCATAAGTTGGTTAGCGCTTATGGGGTTTTTTTATGGTTACCTTGGGCAAGCCGTTTACAAATAGGCTGATTCAGGCTAAGGTAGCCTACGCCTTAACGTCAGCGCATATTTTGCGCTGGTAACTCAATGGAGAAAATTATGAACAAACAACCCGGCTCTCAAACCCTACTGGCAGCTAGCATGGCGCTAATGGCGCTGCTATTGACTAGCACGTCGGCTATGGCACATCCCGGCCATGACCATGCTGCCAATGAGTCTATGCTGATGCACGTCTTGTTTTATGGCGCTATTGTAGCCGCTGTTGCCGTTGCCGTTTGGTTTGCCTATCGCCAGATAAATAAACAAAGTGACAAATAAACCCTGCCGTTGCTGCTACATAACCTGAAAGCCAAAGCTATTTAAAGCCTCTCGCAACATAGCGATATTATAATAAGCATGCGCATTCACCGAGTTTTGAAAAAACACATATAGGGTGTCAAAGTGTTGGCGCTGATTGGCAATGGTTTGCGCCCAAGCTTGCATCTCAGCCACCGAATAGCGATAATCATGACGCTCGCTTGCCGCATGCGCCTCCCACCAGTTTACGTTATTGCCGTGCATCCGTAAATAGCCCGTACGCTTGCTACCCCTAATAGCGGCTGGCAAGTCTGACTGGGTAAGCAGCAAGCGAGAATTGGGCAAGCCGTTTACCTTGGGGTAGTCTACACTGCACCAAATTAGCCCAAGCTTACGAAAACTGTCTTCTACTTGGGCAATGTGCCAACTGGCATGGCGAAATTCAATCGCCAGCGGATAGCCGCTAAACCAGTCTACCAGCTTGGCTAAATAGTGGCGATGGGCGGTGGTGCGGTCAAACCCATGCGGAAATTGTAGCAACAAAGGGGCTAGGCAGTCCGCCTCAATAATCGGCGTTAAAGCCGTGATAAAGGCTTGGGCATGGTCGGCAGATCCGGTACGCGCATGGGTAAAATCTTGATGTAGCTTCACCGCAAATTTAACTTTAGCATCCGATTTACGCAGCATCCCGGCAAACGCTTTTTGCCCGATAGGCGCATAAAACGTGCTGTTGATTTCAACCGCCCCATAATGCTTAGCATACTCGCTTAAAAAGTCAGTTTTTTCGGTGCCTATCGGGTATAGCGTACCCAACATATCGGTGTCGCTATAGCCGCCTGTGCCAAGGTAGACAGTCGGCTGTAGCGCCGTGGGCTGCGGGGTTTTGATGTCTAGGTTGATGTCTAGGTTGGTAACTAGGTTGGTGTCTAGCATAGTGCCTTTTTTGATTTCTGGTCTGGTTTCTGGTCTAGTAACTGGTCTAGTATAGAGTCGTGTATCGCATCGTTTAAAATTTCTTAGGGAGACGGGGTTATCATCATAGCATTGCTATTATATTCAGTCGCACCAAAGATAACAATGTCTTGATTGGGGTAAAGCCGAGTGAGTAAACCCTCAAATTTTTGCCCATTATATTGGCAAGCAGCGCCAGAAAACCTGCCTTCCACATCTAGCATATTGGTTTGATAAGTTTGTTTAATAATAAAGCCCTCGAGCTGGCATTGCCCCGTGTCTCTATAGTCTCTATAAATAAACTTTACTTCATCGGGTCTAGTCGTGGCGTAAAGATGAAGGTCACTAGCGTAGAGGTTTGATAAATCGATCGTTGTGGTATTGTATACGGACTTCAAGTCGGCCAAATAAATATCACTGCTATTGGATGGAAGGCGGTTCACTGTTTGCGAGCTTGGGCGGTTTAGGCCTAAGGGTACATTACTAAAACTAAATACAATGCTATCGCCGTTGTTTTGTTTGCGACTAGAGACATCATAGCGGTTGATACTGGGTTCTAATAAATCAAACTCGTATAATTTGGCGCTATTTAAGTTGCCTTTGGTAATGGTATAGACAGTTTTATTTAGTGCGGCGTTTGCTTGGGTGTTAAAAGCAATGCCCAAAACATTACCCTTGGCATCTATATTGATTTTGTTAGTGACCTCGAACCCATTCATAAAGGTCGAGCCAGCAAAGTTGCCGACTAAGCGGTTAGAGTCATTCGACCCATAGACGCTAGAGTCCGAATCGCCACCACCACACGCCGTCAGTAGTGCCAATGTTGCGGCCATCAATAACCCCATCAATAACATAGGGGCTGTGGTTGTCAAGCTATGTGAGGTCTTCATAAATAAGTCCTTGTATCTATAAGAGGGCAAAGTAAGGGCAATAAGACGCAGAAAAATAGAGAAGAAAAAAGAGCCGTCATACAAGCACAGCAGGTGTCGCTATCGCCTTAATGATTTTTTCTCATTATGAAAAGCGCATCGATTAACGTATCAGTTATCGCTTAAATCGGCGCCCTATAGACAGTGTACTTGATATATGCAGTGGTTGCCATAATATATAGGGTTCTACCCTAAGCATGGTTAACAAAGGCTAGCGACACTTTAGCGGATAAGCGGATACATCGCACCGAGTGTCAACACCTTATACCAATACTATTAAATAATAGCCAGATGGGTAACCGAGTAGATATCGTTTGTGGCCGCATTCAATGTTATAATTTCGGGTTTTAACGGTGGGTTACGCATGGCTTAGTCTTAGTAAAAGAGTAGCTAATGTGCTATGTCGTCGTGATGCTGCTATGGCCACACCTATTATGACACCGTTCTTTATCGACAGTTTGATATCCAGTAAGGTACAGTACAGCATCATGATAATGGCATTGACTCAACGGGGCAGGTAAGCATTACATGAATCTTGTGGTCATTGGTGTCAATCATAAAACGGCTCCCGTCGAGTTGCGCGGACGGCTGAGCTTTTCAAGCGACGACATACATGCCGCCCAAACCCAGTTGCAAAAAATTACTGCGGGCAGTGTTATTATCTCAACCTGTAACCGCACCGAAATTTATGCGCTGGTGCCGACGTCAACATCACTAGCAACGTCAACATCTACATCGACATCGACGCTATCGACTGCGCTCACCCTTAATAGCGTCAACCCCTCATCATCCATGAGCACCCAGTTGACGCCAGATGCAACCCTCACCCTTATCGAGCAACTGACCCAATGGATAGCAAGCTTTAAGCAGTTGCCCATCCAACAAGTACGGCCTTATTTATACGATTATATCGACGCCCAAGCCCTAACCCATTGGTTGCGGGTGGCATCGGGGCTAGATTCTATGATTTTGGGTGAGCCGCAAATATTTGGACAAATTAAAAAATCGGTCAATCAAGCCAAAGCGGGCGGCTTTTTAGGCAGTCATCTTAACTGGGTCGCCGAGCAGATATTTGCAGCGGCCAAACAGGTGCGCAACGATACCGATGTGGGCACCCAGGCCATCTCTTTGGGGTTTGCGACCGCAAAGTTGGTGACCCAAATATTTGATAACCCAAAAGCGACGACGCTTTTGGTGATTGCCGCTGGCGAGATGAATCGTTTGGTGGCGCAGCATGTGGCGGCGCTTGGGGTGCAGCGTATTATGATTTGTAATCGCAGCCTAGATCGGGCGCATCTGCTGGCGTCGCAATTGCAGTTTCCAGACATGCAAATTGAAGTATACCCGCTCAGTGAGCTGGCAAATTTATTGCCACAAGCCGATATTGTCAGCAGCTGTAGCGCCAGTATGGATGTGTTGATTGATAAAAAGATGACCAAACGGGCGCTAAAAATTCGCCGTTATCAGCCGATATTGATGGTCGATTTGGCCGTGCCAAATGATATTGAGCCAAGTGTGGGCAAGCTGGATGATGTTTATTTATATTCGATTGATGACTTGCAGCACGTTATCGCCGGCAATTTAGAGAAACGGCGCCAAGCGGCGGTGGAGGCGGAGCTGTTGGTAAGTCAGTTGGTGGTAGAAATCGAGAGGCGCTATCAAGTGCGTAAAGTGGGGCAGGATATTTACGATTACCGCGCCGAGGCGGCGCAAAAAGCAGATGCCGAGTTGCAAAAAGCGCTGCAGCAATTAAAGGTGACACCTGATAATCCTGAGGTCATCTTGGCCGAGTTGACCCGACGCCTCACTCAAACCCTGACCCACGCGCCCTCGCATTTAATGCGTGAAGTGGCCAGAGAAGGCGATGCCGAGGTAGTGGATACGGTTATTACGGGCTTAAAAGAGGCCTATCGTCCTGTTAAGATGCCTAAGTTATAGAATTTTATTGAGACTTTATTAAGTACTCACCGTCTACCAAGTACTCAACCTTTTCAAAGAAGTGCGCCGTTTGCGGTGTACGCATTACAGTGCAAACGCTATACTTTAGTGGTTTAATAGTTTAATAGCCTATTAGTTTAATGCTTTAACGCCCATGCTGTCTATGTTATCTATGCTCTTTGATAAATAACCACATCAACCGCCTTAACTTAATAACAAGAGGAATTTTTATGCCAGTCCTTCCTTTAGCCGCCCCCTTACGTAGCGACGTCGACCCAGAGGGTTTATTAGAATATTCTGTCGTTTATACCGACCGTGCCTTAAATCATATGTCCAAAAAATTTGGGCAAGTCATGACCGATTTGTCGAGCAACTTAAAAGACGTTTATGGCGCCGATGCCGTGGTCATTGTGCCGGGCTCTGGCACTTTTGCGATGGAAGCCATTGCCCGTCAACTGGCCAACGCTAAAGACTGCTTGATTATTCGTAATGGTTGGTTTAGCTACCGCTGGAGCCAAATTTTAGATAAAGGCAATATCGCCAAGTCAACCACGGTGTTGAAAGCGCATCAAGTGGACGAGTTTGACCCAGCAGAAACCACGCAGAATGTGCCAAAGCCCTTCGCGCCCGTGGCTATTGAGGATGCTGTTGCTGCTATTCAACAGCAACAACCTGCCTTAGTGTTTGCCGCTCACGTTGAGACGGCCTCAGGAATGATTTTAGCAGATGACTATATCAAAGCCTTAGCCGATGCGGTGCACAGCGTGGGTGGACTATTGGTGATTGATTGCATCGCCTCGGGCTGCATCTGGCTTGATATGCAGGCGTTAGGTATTGACATTTTGGTATCTGCCCCACAAAAAGGCTGGAGCAGTACCCCTTGCGCTGGGCTGGTAATGCTAAGTAACACTGCGGTTGCCCAAGTGGATGCGACGGATTCGACCAGCTTTAGCCTTGATTTAAAACAGTGGCTCAACATCATGCGGGCTTATGAAAATGGCGGTCATGCCTATCACACCACCATGCCCACCGATGGCTTGCGTATTTTTCGCGATGTATTGCTTGAGGCCAAAGCGATTGGTTTTGAGACCCTAAAAGAAGCACAGTGGGAGCTTGGCAACCGTATTCGTGATTTATTAGAGGACCGCGGCATTCAAAGCGTGGCCGCAGAAGGCTATCAAGCCCCCGGTGTGGTGGTGTGCTATACCACCGATGACGAGCTGCATAAAGGCCGCGCCTTCGCCACGCAAGGGATGCAAATCGCTGCCGGCGTGCCGCTACAAGTGGACGAGCCTGCCAATTTTAAAAGCTTTCGCATCGGCTTGTTTGGATTAGATAAATTAACCGATGTCGATGGGGCGGTCAGTCGCTTTAAAGCTGTTTTGGATAAAGTGCATCCTGCTTAGTTAGGTTTGTCGGCTTTGCGTTTTTGCAATGTTGCAATGTTGCAATGTTGCAATGTTGCAATGTTGCAATGTTGCAATGTTGCAATGTTGCAATAGGCTTTAAGCGACTTGTTATGCAGTAAGGGTTAAGCTGTTAAAGCCGTCATAGCTGCTACAATACGCATTTCGCTATATATATAAGATAGGAAAGCGCGGCTGACACATTAGGTTTTTTGTTGATAAAACCCTAGCAACATAGCGCTAAACTTTTTTATCCCATAGGTCGGGTATTATCTCCGTATATCTAAATAAGCTTGAAGAGTTGTTAATTTATGCTACGCTATGATTAAAGGAAATCTAATTTAATCAACATTTGTATATTATTATATTTTAAGCCTTGGTAACATTGATATTTAGATGCTTAACATAGGTTATATATGAATAAGTGGCTGTGAATAAGTAGCTGTGTTAATATTAGATTTCAAAATGGACTGTCTATCCCGTCGCTACCAATCCGCGTCTTATGTGTTCTAGAGGTAAGCGTTAAGGCACATTTTTGGTATGACTTACCAGCAAACCTTCTTTTATAAGGATATCTGTCATGAATATATTCAACAAAATAGCCGTCTCTGGATTGGTACTCTCGATGGCGTCGTTTGCCTCAGCAGCAGCTTCCATTAGTGGCTCTACCGATTTCCGGGTGACCTTACCTGAAATTTTAGTGTTGTATCATTGGGATGATGCGCATTTGATTTTGACCGATGTGGCAACCACCTCAGCAAATGATAGCGACCCACGTGAAATTAGCGATATTAAAATTCATGAACTGACCTCTCCCTTAGCGACAGGTACTTATACCATTACTCAAAATCCAATTGATCCAGCATCGGCTGTTGCGACCAATCCGTTGGCAGCACCTATTTCTGTGACCTTAAAGAATTCTTGGGCGGTGCGCAGTTTATCTAGTGGTCCTGTGCATTTAGCGCTAACAAATCCGAACACTAATCTTCTTAGCGTACTTGATAACAACTCTAAGGTGATAACCAGTGCGCCAAGTCTTGTTTCAGGTAGCCTATCGGGTACTACTATTGATATCCCATCTGGTTGGACGCCGGTTATCGGTGATATTAGCTTTAAGTTAGATGTCTCGGCTGCCACTAAGCCAGGCGAATATAATACCCGTGGTTCAGCAGGCGCTGCCACTACCGCACAAGAAGCTACCGATACCTTCTTACTAACCTTAACCGGCAATTAAGACGCAGGTTGTGGCAAGTGTTCTATGACCCTAAGCTAAGTTTTCCATCAAATGCCAGCACTATTGCTGGCATTTTTGTCAAAAAAAGATGGTTTTTCGCGACAATCGGGTATGATATATACTGAGCGTTTTAAAGAGCCAGTGAAGCACATTAAGATAGCACCCATATATTAAGACAAAACGGGGCAAATGATGATGACCAGTTTGATAATTAATAAGTTGACTAAACCACGCTACTCTTTAATGGTGTTGCCACTATTAATGAGTGCAGTATACACCCCGTTGGCGCAAGCCGAGCTGATTATTCATAGCAGCAAAGACAATGCGGGGCGCACCAGCCTGTTGGTAACGGACGACAAACAAAAAGAGTTGCCGCCTGCACAATTGGGCATCACCCCTGCGCGTATCGCTGAAACCGTGTCGCTAGTGCGGGGCACCAACACGGCTGGGTTAAACCAATCGCTCACCCTCTACAACTATGGCAACAAACCCAAAAAAATAGCGCTTAATCTAATCGATATCGATGCATCCGGCGCCGCTATAGCCCCCAGCGAAACCACCTTAAAACCGTTTACCCTAATCAACCCTACCCAATTTACCATTGCTCCCAATGGCTATCAGACGGTGCGCCTATCTATCCGCCCGCCAATGAGCTTTGCGACGGGCAAGCATGTGGCGATGTTAGAGATTAAACAGCAGGTGGACAATGCGTTAACCTATGATGCCGATGGCAAGGGCGTTACTTTAGAGATTGGCTCGCGTTATGGGCTGCCTATTATTATTGAGGTTAATTAACAACTCGTCTACTGATTGATGAAGGGAGTGGCTAACCATGATATCTACAGGCAATGATGTATAAGCGGCGCTATGTGCGGCCTGCGTCAACTTTGCTATCAATAACCTATCTTGGGTTTGGTACAGTAGTGGCGCAAATTGCTGTGGGCGATAATCCTGTCAATTTAGCGACCCTGCCTATATCTACCCCAGCAACACCAACATCGACAAGCATAACCGCCATAACGCCAGCCGCCACATTCAGCCAATCTGCGTTACTAGCCGAGCCGTTATTAGCACCAACGTCGCCAATAGCGCCCGTCAACCAAAATGCTGTAGACCAAATAAGCGCACCTAATCTCACCTTAACAGCCAATGCGCTTAAGCCAATAGCGGCATCTGTACCGCTGCAACCTACTTTGCTGGGTATTTATATCAATGAGCAAGAGGCCGATAGCTTAGATGCTTTGCTAAAAACACCAGTCGCTACCCAAGTTGATACACCAGCCGCTACAACAGACAATGCAGCGCCCAATATAAACAGTACAGCCACTCAACTAGCCGATTTAGATAACTATTATCTGGCTATTAACGATATTGCCCGTTTAACCGCGGTTGAGTTTTTAGCCAGCACGCAGGCGCCACAAGGCTATCGCATCATCACGCCCATTGGTGACACCCAATTGACCAAGGCGCAAGTGCTCAGCCATAACGGGCAGGACTTTTTGGCACTCAGTACCCTAAAACAATTGGGGATTAATGCCACCTATCATCCGCAAGATTTGGCCATCAAACTCAATATGGGCTGGCGACCCGACAAGGTGCTTGCCGCACGGCAAGCGGCCAAAGCAGATGCTAAAAATGGCGCAGCCACGCCGCCCGTTGACTACTACCCCAGTAAAGCTGGGCTATTGGGGTTATCGTTTAATAGTGGTGTGTCTATCAATGAGAATAAGATTAATCAAAGCAAAGATAATCAAAACCAGCAAGTCGTTAGTGATGCTAACACCAGCCGTCAGGTAACGGCCGACGTTGGGGCGTATGGTTATGCGTTTGGCGGTATTTGGGGTGTTAGTGGTAGCGGTTGGCAGGCAACGGATTATCGAGCATCTGACAATCAAAAGGGGTTTGCCAGCCAAGCCTGGACAGGGTTCACCGATGCGCCTTGGCATCTGACAGATTGGCAGGTTGATAACCTGTATTGGGCAAAATCGGGCGATAAGTTTGCCACCCGTTTGGGCGTCAATCAACCGAACGGCCTTGGGCAAGGCGCGCAAGTTTCGGGGACTGAGTTTACTGGGGCAATGCTGGCCTATAGCAACCAAAGTATCCAGCGCCATGTGACAAATTTTGACGCCAATAGCCACAGCTTGTTGCAAAATACCAGTCAGGATTATCAAAACCTATCAGGTGTGGCGGAGCCGGGCGGCGTGGCCGAGCTGCGTATTAATGGCCGCGCCATTGCCCGGGTGCAAATTGGCTTAGATGGGCGTTATGAGTTTTTAAACCTGGATGCCAGTCAATTTAATTTGTCGGCGACGTTGGTGGAAATCGCCATTTTTGCCTATCCCTTAGCGCGTGAGCCGCTCGAAGTGCGCCCCATATTTTTGGGTCAACGCCGCACCAATGTGGCAACCGGTGAGCTGCTGGTGGAGGCAGGTTTGGGGCAGCGTGGCAACGTCATCAATGACCAGTTTATTAAGGATAACAACAGCACTAACGCTGCTGGCAATGGCTATGGCTACGGCAGCGGCAACGATAATAATAATGAGGTGGCAGCGCACCTGTATGCCGAATACGGGCTAAATAACCGCCTAGCATGGCGTGGCGGCATCAATAGTGGCGCGCTAAGTGCGGCTGATGCGAGCGGTTCAAGGTCAACCCCGCTGGCATGGCATACGGGTATCAACTTTATACCGGCAACTTATAGCAATGCCGATTTAAGCTATGCCCACAGTCCAAACCAAGACGTATGGCAAGCGCAGTGGCAGTATCAGCGTAAAAAGTTTAACGCCAGCTATCAGTACCAAGCTCGCCAATATCAGGCTAGCCCTTATTTTACTAGCGCCTCTGTTAATCAGCAGTATTCGTCTATAATCCCCACGCCGCTACCAAATCCAAGAAATCCTGCCAATATAGCCCTGACAACGCCACCTACCACAATAAACAAGCAGCAAACGCAAAAACAATGGCAAGAACAACGCCACCAGCTATTATTAAATTATCAGCCCAACAACAAAACCAATTTTCAGCTTAACCAGTATTATGATACTAGCCCTTATGCGACTGCGTATGATGACCAGCCTTATTATGCCTATGCCAATGTCAATCACCGTTTTAATGATGCCTTTAATATGGGGCTAGATTGGAGCAGCCGCGATGAGCGGTTTGGCTATCGCTTGAATTGGCAGGACATTAACCGCCTAAGTGCGCAAGGTACCGACGCAAAATGGCCTACCTTAACGGGTCATAATTCGTTAAGCTTTTCTGGCAGCCATAGTGGTAACTTAGCTAACCACCAATCTAACAACCAATCTAACCACCAATTCACCAACCAAGCAGATAGCGAAACCCTATCAATACGCCATAATTTAAACGAGCGCAGCAGCCTTGGGCAGTCGATCAGCCATTTACACGGCGTGCATCCTTTATTGTATCAAGGCGATATCAGTTATCGCTTGCCAAATGGTTTTTTTGGACCATTTCCCTTTGCCCGGCAAAAGGACGATGGGTTAACCCATGCAGATAGCCCAAATCAAGCAGAATTAATCAATCAAGCGGGGTTAGCAGGATTAGACACTGGGCTTAGCAGTCAGTTGAATGTCGGCTATAGCCTGTTTGACAACCATTTGGGCTGGCGCGCCGATTGGCAGTTGAGCCATCGTAATGGAGTGAATTTTAGTTTGGGCTATCAACATCGATATGTGAGCGGCATCCCAAGCTATGGGCGCAATTATGCAGACGTTAGCGATTTAGCGTTAAATGATTTGGACTTAACGGGGTCACAGTTAGGCAGCAAAGCAGCGCAGGACACCCCGTGGGGGCAAGAGAACTACCTGTATGCTAGGCTATCGTTTGAACTGTTTAAAGCGCCAAAACAGCCACTGCGTTTGGGCAGAATGCCGCAGCAACGGGGTGGAAGCATGTTGGTGGATGTGGCACATGCTGCCAAGCCCGCTTTGGAGGCGCAAACCATAAAATTTATCTTAAATAAGCAAGCGGTACAGGCGAGTTTATTAAGCGCCCAGACTACCCAAAGCCAGTTTATGATTGAAAATATTGAACCGGGCGACTATACCTTAAGCTTAGATGCTAAAAATTTGCCTATCGAGTACAGCACCAGCGAGTTGCCAAGCCCCAAAGTGCGGGTGAGCAATTATGCGCCCACCGCCGTGCCCATCACGCTGCAAAAAGCCTATGGTATAGCTGGCAAACTTGCTGATGCTAAAGAAGGCGTTTTGGTTGCGGTGTATCAGCAGGGTAAGTTAGTGCAGTCTATGCCATCGGGCAGTTATGGGTATTTTCAAATGCTCGGACTCGCACCCGATACTTATACGTTAAAAGCGACGGGTTATGCGCCGCAAGATGTGGTTATTGTCGATGATTTTGTGCTGCAAGTTGAGTTGCAACCCAATAAAGGGTCGGATACTAACTAAACGCCAATTGCCTGTTTTAAGGCTGTTCGGCTTTAAGCATAAAGCGGTTGATATTGGCTTTATGCATGATAAACGGGGAGAGGATGATGAACCTTATGAGCAAAAAAGAGACAACAGACGTAACGAGTGTTTCTGGATTCAAAGATTTTTTAAGTCACAAGATTTGGGTTAAACTGGGCATGTTTGTTTTGGTGGCAATGGGGACGCAAGCGGCACAGGCGGCCTGTCCTGCAATAGATGTGCTATCTGAGCTTAAAACAGTCAGCACAGGGCTCCCAATTGTTTACTTTTGCAAACAAGATTTCACCTCGGATAAATTAAAATTTACGCCGTCACAAACTGACCTAGTAAAAGACGGTAGCCAGCATAGAGCCATGACCAATACCATCCAAAGCTTTCCAATGAGCAACTCCATTAATCTAGCAGGATTTACGCCCGACCAATTAAACTTAAATAAGTTAAGGTCAGACTTTCCTACTATTGCTAATCCTGGCACTACAAATAGCAAAAACATTTTTAATTTCTTTACGGCAATAGCGTCTGTAGGTAACTGTAAAGACTACTTTGGGGCTAATCAATTTGAAATAATTAGAACATACTTAAGAAGCAATCCCAGTGTTTTTAGAGCAAACGGTGGTACTCAACAGGCAGTGCCTTTAACCAACGGAGATGATCTTGCCGTTATTAAAGATGTCGTTGTCGGTCATACTACTCAAAGTAATAGCCCCATAATTGCTGATATAACGTTTTACCATACAAATTACAGTGCAGGAGGAAATGCGCAGTTTTTTACTCGTGCCTTGCGGTTTTGTTGGGTAGGGGTGAGTACCCGCATGGACATTAAAACAGACACGAACCCACCTAAATATAGTGGGGACTATACGGTTGATGTTGGTGTTTTAACTCAATAAGATTGCTAAATAAAGGAAGTTTTAGGTCAAGATAGGCAGGGTATCAGCATTTTGTTGTCAAGCTTATCGCCCATATTGTGGTAGGATATTGATTATTGGCTATCTTGAATAGTCTATATTAAAACGATTGTATTCATCCTATCGCCTTCACCCTATAAGTAAGGACATACTCTATGGCAGCCGCCGCTACCCCCGCTCATTCTACTGATGCTAAGTCTAATGCTTCTAATTCTACTGCCTCTAAGCCAACCGATGCCAAGCCAAGCAAGATAGCGGCAAAAACGCTACCCTATCCGCATATTTTTGAGCCATTGAACCTAGGCCATACCACGCTTAAAAACCGCATTGTCATGGGGTCGATGCACACGGGGCTAGAAGACCGCTTTTATAACTATGGCAAACTTGCCGCCTATTTTGCCGAGCGTGCCAAAGGTGGGGTGGCGATGATGATAACCGGCGGCATTTCGCCCAATCGCCAAGGCTGGCTAGTGCCTGCCGGCGGCACCATGAACCATCAGCTTGATGTGCTCAACCATCAGCGGGTCACTAAAGCGGTGCATCGCCATGACAGCAAAATCGTGATGCAAATTTTGCACAGTGGCCGCTATGGCTATCATCCGTTTGTGGTGTCCGCCAGCCCGATTCAATCGCCCATATCGCCGTTTAAACCCCGGCAAATGAGTGTTAACAACATCCAAAGTACCATCGCCGATTATGCTCGTGCCGCTACTTTAGCCAAGCAAGCTGGTTATGATGGCGTTGAAATCATGGGCTCTGAAGGTTATTTGCTCAATCAGTTTTTATCGCGTCATGTCAATAAGCGCAGCGATGAATACGGCGGCGATATTCACGGACGGATGAAGTTTGCCGTCGAAATAGTCGAGGCGGTGCGCCAAGCCGTTGGTGATGATTTTATTATTATCTTTCGTCTATCGATGATTGATTTAGTACCCGATGGTAATGTGTTTGACGAGGTGGTGACCGTCGCCCAAGCTTTGCAGGCGGCAGGGGTGAGCCTGTTTAACACCGGTATTGGCTGGCACGAAGCCCGAGTGCCCACCATTGTGACCAGCGTGCCCCGTGCCACCTTTGTCGACTATACCGCCGAGCTGAAAAAACACGTGACTATTCCGATTATGGCCGCCAACCGCATTAATATGCCAGACACTGCCGAAACCATTCTAGCGTCTGGTCAAGCCGATTTAATCCAGATGGCACGCCCCTTTTTGGCCGACCCGGATTGGGTGAATAAGGCCAAAAAGGGACAAAGCGATTTAATCAACACCTGTATCGCTTGTAATCAGGCTTGCCTTGACCATACCTTCGACAACCGGCGCTCAACTTGTTTGGTCAATCCTCGTGCCTGTTATGAGACCGAGCTGATTTACAAGCCGACCAAAAAGCCGAAAAAAGTGGCAGTAGTGGGCGGCGGCGTCGCAGGGATGTCCGCCGCAACGATAGCGGCAAAACGTGGCCATAAAGTGACCTTGTTTGAGGCCAAAGATATTTTGGGCGGGCAGTTTAACTACGCCAAGGTTATCCCCGGTAAAGAAGAGTTTTTTGAGACCATTCGCTATTATATTAATGAGTTAAAACATCAAGGCGTTGTGGTGAAACTCAATACCCAAGTGACCAGCGAGATGTTAGAGCAAGGCGGTTATGATCATATTGTTATTGCCACCGGTGTGGTGCCGCGTAGTCTTGTCGGCAAATTAGAGGGGGCGGACAATCCTAAGGTTATTAGCTATGCCGATTTGCTATCGGGCAATGCGGCAGTGGGCAATACGGTAGCGGTGATTGGCGCAGGTGGCATTGGCTTTGATGTGAGTGAGTATCTCACCGCTGCGCACGGCGCCACCTTGCACGAGCTGGGCGCACAAACGCTAAAAGACCCAAGCTACCGTCCTAAAGCGCAATCGATTAAGGACTGGAAAAAAGAGTGGGGCGTCAGTACCGATGCCGCTTATCAGACAGAGGGCGGTCTTGCAAAACCCGAGGGCATCACCCCGGTGCGCCAAGTGTTTTTGCTACAGCGCAGTACAGGGCGGCTGGGTGCTGGGCTCAATAAAACCACCGGCTGGGTGCACCGAGCCCATATCAAAGCGCATGGGGTGAAGCAAGTGGCTGGGGTGCAGTACGAAAAAATCACCAATGAGGGCATTTGGCTCACCACGGCGCAAGGGCACAGCCAATTATTGCGTGTCGATACCATTGTGGTGTGTGCCGGTCAAGAATCGGTGAGTGCGTTGATGCCCGTATTGACTGACGCTAAGCTGAACCACAGCAACAAACCGTCTATCCAAAAAGGCAAAACGCACTACCATATCATCGGCGGCGCCAAACTGGCGGCAGAGCTGGACGCCAAACGGGCTATTCGGGATGGCGCAGAGCTTGCGGCACGTATTTAGTCGCCATCTTTTGCACCCAACGCTAAATAGTTCAGATCACCAGTTCAGATCACCAAAAAAGGCCTTCTTGCACCGTTGTAGAAGGCCTTTTTTATTGCCGTCTATTCGGCGGCAAGTCTATAAAAAAATGTAATATCTACTTACATATGTTGACAAAGTAGAAAGATAAGCATTTAATAAATTAGGATATAGCCATAAAAATGAGTCTGTTTATTGACCGTTTATTCATTAGAATCAAGGAATGATTATGAAAAGGCCTGTACCGTTTATCACATTACGTTCTAACCACAAGCTTGCGCCTGTCAAAGTAGCCCGCTTAAGTCTGCTCGGGTTACTAAGCGTTGTCATTAGCAATGCCCATGCCTCAGGGCTCGAATATACGAAGCAGTCTATTCTACCCCTTTTTGAAACTGGCAATTATGCCGAGCTCACCTATGCCTATGTTGACCCTAATATAGAAGGGACAGATGTGGCTGGGGGGTTGGACGCCCAAGGTAACCCGATAGGTGCAGGCAATCATCATATTGACGATATGATGGACGATCTTCATCTGTATAGTGCTGCCATCAAAATAGCCCCCAATGATAGGACGGCTTTGGCCTTGCTATACGATGAACCGTTTGGCGTTGATACATTATATCAAGCAGGCAGTGAGTTTAATAATGCTATGGGCACAACCGAAGCCCGTGTCGACACCCAAGGCTTGACGTTATTGGGGGGCGGTAAAGTGGTGGATAATCTTTGGTTATATGGCGGCCTTGAGTATCAAAAAGCAGAAGGTTTTGTTACTTTGGCACAACAATTTGCAGGCGACCCCATTTATTACCAATTTAAAACAGCTGATAGCAGTGCGGCTATTATTCCTGTACTCGGCGTGGCTTATGAGATGCCCGATATCATGTTACGCGCGGCGCTAACGTGGCGCGGCGAGGGCAAACACAATTTTGATGCCCAAGAAAGCTTATTGGTAGACAATAAAACGTTAAACGCCATTTTGCGAACGCAGGGGCCAACCGACTATAACAATATTCCTGCCGGCATCAAAGGCGCCATAGGTTTACCTGAGGTTAAGTTTGGCAATACCAAACTTGGTTTTAAAACACCACAATCGGTTAATCTGGATTTTCAAACTGGGCTTAGCGAAGAGTATCAGTTATTGGGGATGTTAAATGCAAGATGGGTAGAATGGTCGGCGTTTGAAATTGCACCCCATGCCATGACTCAGGTGGTGGGCGAGCCCTTAGCCGAGTATAAAAAAGATGCCTACAGTGTCGAGATGGCATTAGGCAAGCAGTTTAGCCCTAAGCTTGCCGGCGAAGTTCGGGTGGGCTATGATTCCGGTACTGGCGAGCCTTTAAGTTTGCTTGGCCCTTATGATACGGTAAAAACGTTAGCATTAGGCGGTAGTTACGATTTGACCGATGCCCTAAGTGTGTCAGCTGGCGCCCAATATATGTGGTTTGAGGGCGGTAAAGCGTATTCGGAGTTACCTATCGATAAATCACTGAATGAAAGAGCCCTCGCTAATTTTGATGATGGCGATGGCTATGCGCTGGGAGTCAAAGTAGGCTATCATTTTTAGATTTAGACTTATTTATCAAACGGTTAACCCAGTACAGCATGATGTTTTAGGCGTGTTGTCGCCATTAAACACTGTTTTTAAGTGGGTTTTAAGTGGGTAGTTTGTTAGTCAATGCTATATGAGTTACAGCCCGCCTTCAAGGTGGGTTTTTTATGGTCTGTATGTTGATAAATGTAGCACAGCGCATTGCCCTCTTTTTTTATCAAAACTATGCCGCATATTAAAGGCTGTTGAATCGTGAATTTCGCCCAGCACTTAACTACTTGACTATTTGGCTACTTAACTATTTGACTATTTGGCTACTTTACCATTAACCACTTGCACAACATTTTAACATAGACGAATGCGCACGATGTCAACCGTTAAAGCAGTCAGCCCACAATACAGAAAGTAGTCAGTACGGAAAGTAGCCAGTACAGAAAGTAGTCAGTCAACCAACACTCTAACTAGCAACCGGCAAAAAGGCACTATTATGGCTTATGACCCATTATTTCAACCCGTCGCCATGGGCGCACAAACTTTAAAAAACAGAGTGGTCATGGCACCGCTTACCCGACTACGAGCTATTGAACCCAGTGACGTACCGACCATTTTGGCGGCCGAATACTATGCACAGCGGGCAGGGGCGGGATTAATCATCACCGAGGCTACCCAAGTATCAGCGCAGGCCAAAGGCTATGCCGGTGCTCCTGGATTGCACTCCCAAGACCAAATAACCGCTTGGAAAGTGATTACCGATGCAGTACACGCCAAGGGTGGCAAAATTGTGGTGCAACTGTGGCACACCGGGTTGGTGTCGCACAAAAGCTTACAGCCGGATAGCCTAGCGCCGATTTCTGCCTCTGCGGTTAACGTTGAGGTGCGCACCTCGCTAAGAGACAGCGACGGTGAGGCGATTCGGGTGGATGCCACGCCGCCTCGTGCGGCGAGCATTGCAGAAATACAGCAAGTGGTTGCCGACTTTGCTCAAGCCACCAAAAATGCTCGATTGGCAGGGTTTGATGGGGTCGAGATACACGGCGCCCACGGCTATTTGTTGCAGCAGTTTTGGGCCGAGCAGACCAATCAACGCGTAGACAGCTATGGCGGCAGTCGTGACAACCGAGCAAGGTTAACCTTAGAGGTGATTGACGCTTGCATAGCCGCTTGGGACAAAGACCACGTTGGCATTCGCATCTCGCCACTTGGGGCGTTTAACGGGGTGGATGTGGGTTATAACGAGGCCGATAGCCTGTGGCTGATTGAGCAAATCAATCTGCGTGGTCTTGTCTACTTGCATTTATCCGAGCCAGATTGGGCTGGGGGTATGCCTTACAATGACGAGTTTCGCCAAGGGATTCGAGAAAGGTTTGAGCGCATGATTATTGCCGCCGGAGGATATACGGCGGACAAAGCGCTAAACAATATTGAGGCGGGGTTTATCGATGCGGCTGCTTTTGGGCGTGATTATATTGCCAACCCTGATTTAGCCGAGCGCATACAACACAATTTGCCCTTTAATCGCCAAGACCCACAAACCTTTTATGGTGGCGGGGTGGCAGGGTATACCGATTATCCGTATAGCGACAATAAGGTGTCAAAGATTGAGGTGCGATAAACCAGGTTCACTATAAAGCGTGCTCAAAATAGCGCATCAATCCTGTTAGCAGCAGGTTGTCTTGAATGTGAACCGGCTGGGTAAGGTGCTGCGCTAAAATCGGCGCATCGCCACCCGTCAGGGTTAGCTCATAGCGAGGGTGGCGCCGGGATATCTCATTAATGGCACCAATGATGGACAATAAAATACCGCGATGTACCGCATCTGAGGTGGTAATGCCTTGGGCGATGCTATCAAAGGTGCCGCTGACGATGCTAATTTGCTTGGTGCCCGAAAATAGGGCTTCACGTTGCAAATAAATACTGGGAAAGATATAGCCGCCACGATGATGAGCATGGTCGATGAGGTCAATGGTTAAGGCGGTACCGCAGCCTACTATGCATTGGTATTTTTTGCGGTCTACCACGCCGAGTAGTTGCAACCAGCGGTCCACACCCAGTTGCGCAGGGTCGTAGGCACTGCTGAGTAAGGGGTGTTGGGCATCCACATGGATAAATTCAAAGGGTATATTGAGTAACGCAAGGGACTCGGCAACTTGGGTGTTAATCTGCTCACCCAACACCGATGAGATACCAATAAACTCTGGGGCTAGATTGGCAAAGCGATCCGTAAGGCCTATTAGTAACTCGGCTGGCGCATGCAAATGCTGCTTGGCATCGCAACTGATAATTTGGCCCACAGCATCGGTCAACCAATACTTTAGCCGTGTATTGCCTAAATCAAGCCATAGAGTTGCCATTGATTGTCCTATTGTTAAACGACTACAGACTACAGATTGTCAACCAAAAAGAGGCTAGGGATTGCCTCTGTGTAGGGTCTACACAAGATGCAACACCCTATTCGCTGCTGCTAACGCTCACTTAAATCGCGCGCCACCAGTTTGCGCAGCTCTTCAGGTGACGACCATAAGCCCTCTAAGTCATAAAAAGCACGGGCTTGCGGCGTCATCACATGCACGACTACGGCGCCCAAATCAATCAACGTCCAGTCGCTGTCTTTTTCGCCCTCACGGCCAATCGGCATAAAGCCTTGTTGTTTGGCAATCGCCCCGACTTGATCGGCAAGCGCATTGACATGGCGCTTTGAGGTCGCATCCGCAATAACGATATAGTCCATCACATCGGTTAACTCGGCCACATGCAGCACAGAAATATTTTTTGCCTTTAAGCTGTCTAGGGCTTCTTGCACTACCACAAGGCAACGCTGTAACTCCTCGTCGCTCATGGGTTTGGGTTGGTTGGTCATACTCGTCATAATAGTCCTATCGGGTGTTTGGTAATGATTGCCGGTGTAAAAAATAGGGTGAAGCAGGGGTTCAGCAAGCGTTTAGACTCTGCGTAACGCCTTATATAGGGTATGGCAATGATGATAGCAGGACTGTATCATCGATACAATTCATTGATACAATTCATGCATCGATACAATTCATTGATACAATTGGTTTGCCATAATATACGAATAAACCGAGTGTGGCAAAGCCGATTTAACAAAGTCGTAGTGCTGGTGCGTGATAGCTTGGCGTATCTGACTGCTAGAGATGGCCGCTACTTGCTGGGTGTCGATATAGATATGACCATGCGTCGCTTGCTGCAACGCTTGCAGGCTTTGAGTCACTTGGTGTTGCATCGGGGTGGGTAGCAAAGCACGTATAGCTTCCGGGGTTTGCAGGGCGTCTCTTGGCATTATCCATAAATGGGCAAACTCGGTTAGCCTATCGCCATCTCGCCACTGACTTAAACTTGCGATACTGTCAGCGCCCACTATAAAAATAAGACTGCACTTAGGGTGTTTGTCACGCAGTGCTTGTAAGGTGTCAATGGTATAGGTGGGCGGCGGCCGCCAAAGCTCCTGCTCACAAATGGCAAAAGGTAGGGCGGTACTCGGGTTTGTTGTTTTGAGAAGTGGGGCGGTGATGACATCTATGTTTATGTTAGCATTAGGGTCACTGGTTGTACGAATAGGATTGATAGAGGTAATAGGCTTGATAATGCAGTTGATAAAGGCAGCTTGCTTATTAAGGTGCGCACAAGCCAGCTGTAACATTGTTAAACGATGTTTGGGGTCAGTGCTCGTTGTTTTAAGCGGTGAGCGTGCGGTGGGTAAAAACTTGGCTATCAGCAGGTTATGATTCGCACCAGCCGCCGTATCTGTCGTAGCTGGCATTACAGCCAAGCGGTTATAAGCATGCGTTAACAGGGCTAAGTGAGCATGATGCGGCGGATCAAAAGAACCGCCCAAATAGAGGCGAACACACAAAGACGTTTGCGTATTGTCAACGGTCATGACGGACGAGTGCGTTTGCTTAGCACGAATAGTAGCCTCAGTCATTCGAGGGGTTTATACTGCCATTAGGGCTACGGCTATCTTTCTCGCTGCCATGCATCAGATTGCGCACAAAAATCACTTTATGACCATCCTCATTGGGATAGCGCTCCTCAAGTTCAAAAAACCGTGGATACGCCTTTAAAAAATGACTAAATTTATCAAAATGAAACAGCCGAGAATCAAAATCGGGCTCTACCTTCAAGATATAGTTTTTAACCGGCGCAATATTCGCCCAGCCTTGGTCATCTGCCATACTGGCAATCGCTAATTTAACCAGTGTAATCGCCACATCCACCGGTTTAAACTGGTTTTTATCCATCGAAAACAGCATATCCGCCGAATCATAAAAATCCAAATCCATCGTGCCTGTAGAGTCGCTATCAAACACCTCAAGATAGGTGAAGCGGTCGCACGCTTGCATAAAGGGCTTGGCGGTATCGCGTTTGCCAAAGCCATATACCAATAACCCTTGTTCACGGATGCGCTGCGCCAGCCGCGTATAGTCGCTGTCCGAAGTGACCAGGCAAAAACCATCAAAGCGCCCAGTATACAGCAAATCCATCGCATCAATAATCAAGCTGGCATCGGTGGCGTTTTTGCCAGACGCATAGGCAAATTGCTGGATGGGCTGAATGGAGTAATTGAGCAATACGTTTTTCCAACTGTTCAGTTGCGGCTTGGTCCAATCGCCATAAGCACGGCGCACGCTTGCCTTACCCAATAGGGCAATCTCGGTATTGAGGCGTTCTAAATGATTGGCTGACGCATTATCGGCATCAATCAAAACCGCTAAGCGTGCATCCTGTGCAATGGTCATGGCGTGATGTTACCTTTGCCTATGTTTGAGGTTTAATTCGTTATCGAGGCTGCTTGCTGCTTGCTAGGTAGGCAAGGCTGACTAAAAACTTTCAGTTAGACCCTGCTTTAAAACCCAAAGCCAAACAACCGCTACAGCGTTGCAAGTTGGTTGTATTCATCGGCAGCCGCAACCGTGTTGGCCTGAATCGCAGTCAGCGCAATAGTATAAACAATATCATCCACCAATGCACCGCGCGATAAATCGTTGACCGGTTTGTTGAGCCCCTGCAACATTGGCCCCACACTCACTACATTGGCGCTGCGTTGTACCGCTTTGTAAGTAGTGTTGCCGGTATTTAAATCGGGGAAGATAAATACCGTTGCTTGACCAGCCACCGGCGAATCCGGCGCTTTTTGTTTGCCCACGCTACTAACAAAGGCGGCATCATACTGTAACGGCCCATCAATCACCAAATCGGGCGCGCGTTCACGAGCGATTTCAGTCGCCCGTTTCACTTTTTCGACCTCAGCGCCTGTGCCAGAGGTGCCCGTAGAATAACTAATCATCGCCACTTTCGGGTCAATCCCAAAGGCTTTGGCAGAGGCGGCGGACTGAATCGCAATCTCAGCAAGCTCCTCGGCACTGGGGTCAGGATTAATCGCACAGTCGCCGTAAACCACCACTTGCTCTGGCAGTAGCATAAAGAAAATAGACGACACCAAGGAGTAGCCAGGAGCAGTTTTGATAAACTGAAACGCTGGGCGCACAGTGTTGGCCGTGGTGTGCACTGCGCCCGATACTAAACCGTCTACCTCGCCCAAATACAGCATTATCGTTCCGAGCACCACGGTGTCTTTTAGGGTTTCGGCGGCAAGCGTTTCACTCAGTTTGCCCTTACGCCGCTCAATCATCGCGGCAATATATTTTGCCGTGTCGACGCTTTCGGGGTCAATGATTTCGATATCCGCTGGCAAAACAACGCCGCGGTTTTTAGCCACTTGTTGCACCTCGGCTGGATTGGCCAGCAACACACATTGGGCGATACCACGGCTTTGACAAATTGCGGCAGCCTCTACAGTGCGCGGCTCTGCACCCTCAGGCAATACCACCCGCATTTTGACCTGCTGCGCTTTTTTCACCACTTGATGCCGAAATGCCGAGGGTGACAAACGTGGCTTATGGTCGCGCTTAAAATATGCCTTTAGCCAGTCTAAATCTAAGTGCGCGGCCACAAAGCGGGTCACCTCGGCAGCCCGCTCGACATCATCTGCAGGTATTTCGTGGCTGATAGTTGATAAATTCTGCACCGTCTCAAAACTGTTCGTCTGCACGCTCATCACCGGCATGCCCGTTTTTAGCGCTGGTTGACACAGCTCAATCACCGTTTTATTGGGAGTAATGCCACCAGTCAAAATAATGCCTGCCATCGGGATGCCATTCATTGCTGCAAGCGCCGTGGCCAATAGCAAATCATCACGGTCGCCTGGGGTCACAATCAGGTTGCCACGGCTAAACACCTCACCCACTCGGGACACAGTACGGGCTAATAAGCTGGTTTTAAGCACTCGGCGCTGTTTGGCCTCGCCCTCATTAAGCCAAACCGCATTGAGCGCTGTTGCCACATCCCAAGTGCGCGGCACCGATAGCGTGTTGCTAAACGGCACGACACCAATCAAATGAAAGCTGTCTGAGCCAAAAGCGGGCGAATATTGCTGCATCGCTGTCATAAAATCAGCGTCTAAATCCAGTATCGCCTCACCGGGGGCAACCGGCTGGGTCTCAAACGTATTGGGCACATTGTTTACCCGCATCAACACACACCCTAGGGTACGTGGGCCGGCCATACCGCCATAATCCTTGGCGTACATGTCGAGCTTATCGGCCAATTGTTCGGGCTGCTCAAGGTCAGCGCCACTCACCAATATCACCTTGGCATCTAGCGCATTGGCCAATGCTGCATTCACTTGGGCGGCATAACTGACCTCATTGGTAGACACCAGCCCCTCACAAATCACCACGCTATACTCGTCATTTAGCTGATGCAAGTTGGTGACCACCTCTTCCATCAAATCATCCAAATTGTCATCGCCAAGCATCCGCTCTAAATGGTGACGGGTAATAGATGGCGGCGGATTTAAGCCAAAAGCGTGACTCGCTAAATTACTTGAGCTATCTAGCGTGCCTTGTGCATCGTGCGAATCCTCTTGCAAAAAAGGCTTGGCAAAACCGGCCTTAATGCCTGAATAATCAAGCGCTCTAATAAGCCCTAGGGCGGCAGAGGTCAGGCCAATACCACGGCTGGTAGGCACCAATAAAATTGTTTGCATCCTGTTGTCCTTATTGAAAAAAGGTAAATTGTTTATTGTTATTAGTTTTGCTAATGAGTGTTGTAGCTTATCCCGCTTTGCGCTGCTATCTTGGCTGGCACGGGCGCAGGCACTACTGGCAAGAGTCGTTCCTGTTGCCTCGATAACGCCTCTTGCCAAGTGCCTGCAAGCCCGTGCTGCGCCAAGTATAGCCGCTGCAATCGGGGCTAAACCGCACCCCCGAGGCAACCATCATGGCTAAAAATAAGATAGCAAACGCCCCAAAGCCCGATTATAGGCCTAAAGTCTGCCGGGTTTCTAGGGCAATACGGTATTCTTCGTCGGTGGGAATCACCCAAAGCGCATACCGGCTATTATCACCATGAAAGCTACCCTCCTGCCCTCTAATTAATTTAGCATTTTTAGCGCTATCCATTTGCAACCCAAAATGGCGCATATCGGCAACAATACGTGCCCGGATATCGGCGCCATTTTCACCAATACCGCCCGTAAACACGATACCAGTTAATTCAGGCAATGCACAGGATAAAGCCGCAAGATATTTTGCCACTCGGTAACAAAACATCTCTAGCGCCAAATTAGCATCCGCCTGATTCGGATGGGTATTGTCTGCGGCCATCTCTTCCACAGCGCGCATATCATTAGACACCCCAGTAACCCCCAACAAACCGCTTTGTTTGTTGAGCATAGCATCAATGTCCTCTAAGCTCATGCCCAAGGTATGTTTGAGATGCGCGTGCAAACCGGGGTCCACATCGCCACTGCGAGTGCCCATCATCAAGCCCTCAAGCGGGGTTAGCCCCATACTAGTGTCTAAACTTTTACCCTCATAAATAGCGGCAGCGGAGCAGCCATTGCCAAGGTGGGCGGTTAGCCAGCCCTGTTTTTTACTACCTTCGCTGCTAGGATTAAGCTTGCTAGCATTGTTTGTTGTGCTTAGTTGCTCAGTCAACTCGCGGGCTCTGTCAGACACATACGCATGCGAGGTGCCATGAAACCCGTAACGGCGGATAAAATGTGTCTCATACAGCGCTTTTGGAATGGCATAGCGATACGCTTTGGGCGGCATGGTTTGGTGAAATGCCGTATCAAACACCATTACTTGTGGCAACTGTGGATAAATTGCCTGCACTGCTTCAATACCCACGATATTGGCAGGATTGTGCAGCGGTGCCAGCGGCGTTAATCGCTTTAACTGCGCCAATGCAGCGGCAGACACTCTTTGGGCTTGGCTAAATTCATGCCCACCATGCACGGCACGGTGCCCGACAGCAATGGGTTTGTAGTCGCCTAGTATTTCTAAAATAGTAACGAGGGCTTCTTTGTGATTCGCCCCGCTAATTGCAATGACACTTTTTTCACCATTTAGATCTTTATGAACAATCTGTGCCTCGTTGGCGCCTAAGTTTTCGGCAAGGCCGGTGATACGATGTTGATTGTCTGCACTGATTAACGCATATTTAAGCGAAGAAGAACCAGAATTAATCACTAAGGTGGGATTGTGCATGGCAGACTTGTGCATAAGAGTGTCACTCATAAAATGTGCTAGACCCTAGAAGGTGTGGGTAACTGGCAAGTGGTTATAGGGATGGTTAACTTTGAATTATCGGTAAAAATCAGACTTGCTATACTAGGGCATGTGGAACCCTATGATTTTAACAATAAACAGCGGCCAATAGGGCTATAATTTAGCACGTTGCGTCACGGCTCAACATAAATTTTTAGGTATCTTTTAATAATTTTGCTACCATAGCCAGTACGTTTTCTTTCTAGTCTCGTTCAATTCAATAGGATTCAGCATGCTCTCAAAGCCCTATACGCCGCATTGTCACCAAGGCATACACGCCGCTAGTAAAAGGGCTAAAACGGCTCAAACCCTGACGGCTGTGCTGGCAATACTGTTTAGCGCTATGTTAGCAAGCTTGTTATTGACCAGCTGCGGTCAAAAGGGGGCGTTATATTTGCCTAAGGATGCGCCCAGTAATACTGAGTTTATTCTCTATAAAGGCAATAAGGCGGCAACCCCTGCGGCAACGTCCGATAACCAAGCCACCCATAGCGATGCTTCTACTCAGGGTAACGCCTCTACCCAGGGTAACGGCTCTAATAGCAACGCCGCTAATGACAGTGCGAGTCAAAGCACTAAGATACCTGCTGTGGATGCAAATACTCTTAATAACTATTAGCGCGTGCATGGCGTTTGGCATCCCGTGTGACCGAGCCAGCAGCTAGCCGTTCTGCTTTTTTAAACCAGTTAACCTAAAAATTCCTTACTAAACCTTGAAGACATTAGCCTTTTTATACGCATTTGGATAGCAATTATGAGTACACAGCGCAGCATGCAGACCCCGTCCCCAAAAATTGTAGCGGCACACCCCCCATCAGCCGTTGAGCATACCCCAGCAGGGCTGCGTATTCATCCTGCCGCCTTTGTCGAAAAACTGCCGGCTTTGCACTATGACAAAAATGCGTTGTATATGGAAGCGGTCAGTATCAGCACCTTAGTAGAAAACTACGCCACACCGCTTTATGTCTATTCAAAGCAGGCGATATTACAAGCTTATGCGGCTTATAGCACAAGCTTTGCCGCCATTGATAATCAGATTTGTTATGCGGTAAAAGCCAATTCTAACCTTGCCGTTTTAGGTATTTTGGCACAGGCAGGGGCAGGTTTTGATTTGGTATCGGCAGGCGAGCTGGCACGGGTGTTGGCCGCTGGTGGCGAGCCAAGCCGTATTGTCTTTTCGGGCGTGGGCAAAACCCGGGGCGATATTGAGGCAGGTTTGGCAGCGAATATCGGCTGTTTTAATGTAGAATCGCTAAATGAACTGGATACTATCAATACTGTAGCGGGCGAGATGGGTAAAATCGCCCCTATTTCGATTCGGGTTAACCCCAATGTTGATGCCAATACCCATCCTTATATTTCGACGGGATTAAAAGACAACAAATTTGGCATCGGGCATGATAAGGCGGTTGCCGCCTATCAATATGCAAATAGTTTGCCACATCTTAATATTGTTGGTATTGACTGTCATATTGGCTCGCAATTGACCGATATTGACCCTTTTGTAGCGGCACTTGATAAAATAAGTGAGCTGATTGAGACGCTAAAAAAAGCCGGCATCGCGCTTGAGCATATTGATTTGGGCGGTGGCCTTGGGGTGCGCTATATTGATGAAGAGGTGGCCGATATCAGCAAGTTTGCCGCCGCCTTATTGCCCAAACTGCAAGCTTTGGGGCTTAAAGTCTTGTTTGAGCCGGGGCGTAGTATCGTCGCTAATGCGGGCATCTTGTTGACCACCGTTGATGTCTTAAAACCTGCCGAACACAAAAATTTTGCAATTGTGGATGCGGCAATGAATGATTTAATTCGCCCGGCCTTGTATCAAGCGCAAATGGCGGTGATTCCTGCTCAGCTTAGCGACAGCGATAATCTTAATAACAGCGATACCTTCAAGGATAACAGCGAAAAAAGTTGGGATATCGTGGGCGCAGTTTGTGAAACCGGCGATTTTTTAGCCAAACAGCGGCTATTGACCTTAAACAAGGGCGATGTGCTGGCCATTACCGGGGCAGGGGCTTATGGGTTTGTGATGAGCAGCAATTATAACACCCGCCCTAGAGCGGCTGAAGTCATGGTGGATGCTGATAAGCATCAGCTGATTCGGCCACGGGAAAGCGTGGCGCAATTGTTTGCCAATGAGCAGCTGTGGCAAGCAGCGCCCATCGCCTAAATACGCCTTGCAACCGGTCGTCTACTGCTAAGCTGTCTATAAACCATCTTTAAGCAGTCTGTAAAAAGGAGAGTCGCCCTATATGCTACCTTGATATAGGGCTTTTTAATGCCTATTATTTAGGGTAACGTTTGTTGACGGTAGCAAACCAATACTTAACATTGTCATAACCTGCAGGGTGAGTGCATGGTAAGATAGGGTCATTATTAAGTCATTATAACATTAAGGAATAGTAAGATGCTTATTGAGTTTACAAAGATGCATGGGTTGGGGAACGATTTTATGGTGATTGATTTGGTGACGCAGCGCCTAAATCTCACCCCAGAGCTGATTACGTTATTGGCAGATCGCCATATCGGTGTTGGTTTTGATCAGCTTTTGGTGGTAGAACCACCGATGCGCCCCGATGTCGATTTTCGCTATCGTATTTATAATGCGGATGGCTCAGAAGTCGAACAATGCGGCAACGGCGCGCGCTGCTTTGCCCGCTTTGTGCAAGCCCGAAAACTGTCGTTAAAGCAGCGTATTCGGGTGGAAACATCCGGCGGCATACTGACCTTAGCGACCGACAATTTTGGTTGGGTACAAGTGGATATGGGCAAACCGCATTTTGAGCCGGATGAAATACCGTTTACCCCCAAAGCCATCACTAAAATACAAAATGCCTATCATTTGGATGTCAATGGCACCCCCGTCCAGCTGTATGTCGCCAGTATGGGCAACCCGCATGCCATTATCAAGGTCGATGATATTTTAGCGGCGGATGTCGAAACCCTAGGCAAAGCCATCGAATCGCATCCGGCTTTTCCGAATAAAGTTAACGTGAGCTTTGTACAAATCATGAACCAGCGCCATATCCGCTTGCGGGTTTATGAGCGTGGGGTGGGCGAAACCCAAGCCTGTGGTACGGGTGCTTGCGCTGCCGTCGCAACGGGCGTGCGTGAGGGCTGGCTGGATGAGGGCGAAGAGATTCGGGCGCAGTTGTATGGCGGTAGTCTGTTAATTGAATGGTCACCCGGGTACTCGGTGATGATGACGGGGCCAACTGCGTTTGTGTACGAGGGCGTGTTTAGCCCGGATGGCATTATGGCGCAAGCAGGGATTAAGCCGCAAGCTTAGAGCTTGCTACCTTAACCTTAGCCAAAGAGGCCTCCCACCATGAATAAGCCAACCATGAATAAGCCAACCATGAGTCAGCCAACCGTTTTAACGCCCACTGTAGAGACCTTATTAGTGCCGGTTGAGCAGTGGCTTGGTGCGCTATCGGTACGCGGCTTATCGGCGCATACCATTGATGCCTATCATGCAGGTTTATATCAATTGGCCTGCTTTTTAGAACAACATCGCCTGATTTGGACACGCTTTGATAAGCGGCAGCTAAGTAAATATATTGGCCAACGCTTGGAGGTGGATGCGCTAGCCATATCCAGTGTGCAGCGTGAATTGTCGGCTATACGGCACTTTTATGGCTGGCTTATCGAGCAAGACAAAGCCCGTATTAACCCCACCACCGGCTATCAGCTTAAACGTGGCCCACGCCCATTACCCACCATTGCTGATGGCGATACCCTTACCCAATTATTAGAGCAACCGATGCCCGATACCCCAGAGCAAGCACGCCTATGGGTACGAGATAAAGCAATGTTCGAATTGCTCTACAGCAGTGGGCTGCGGGTAGGAGAGCTGGTCAGTTTGAACCTAGGCGATATCAGTGTGGATGCCGATGGTACACGAGGCCAAGTTCGGGTAACGGGCAAGGGCAATAAAACCCGATTGGTGCCGGTGGGTGCTAAAGCAATGCAAGCGGTTGCAGGATATCTGCCGCATCGCCATCTTTGGGAAGAACAGGGCGACTGTGCCTTGTTTATTAGCGAAAAATTGGGCACCCGTTTGTCTACCAGAGCGGTACAGCAGCGTCTTAAAGTCGCAGCGGCGCGGGCTGGTATCGCTCAAAACTTGTATCCGCATTTATTGCGCCACTGCTTTGCCTCGCACCTGCTGTCCGAGAGTGGCGATTTGCGGGCGGTGCAAGAACTGCTGGGTCACAGTGACATCAGCACCACCCAAATATACACCCATGTCGATTTTGCCAAACTAACCCAAGTATACGATAAAGCCCATCCCCGTGCCGTGCATGATAAAGCCATTTATGGCGATGCGCCGCTGTTATAGGCTTGCTAACTTTTTTTTTGTGACAATACGTTAGAGGTACGCCGTAAGTTGATGCTCAGCTTTCTAGCAACGCCCTTGAGCATCTCAATACCGATGCGTGGATGCTCTTGCAAAATTCGCTCAAAGTCTTTATTGGGCAACAGTATCAGCCCAGAGCGTTCGATAGCACGCACCGTCGCAGAGCGGGGCAATTCGTCAATCATTGCCATCTCCCCAATACTGTCGCCCTGTTTAATCGTGCTTAAACGGGTGACGTTCTCGTCGTCATCGCCCACAACATCAGGCTCGCATTCTAAAGGGAGGGTCGCCTCATCGTCATCTTTACTGGCATTTACGCTGGTACTACGCTGCGTCTCTTTTAAAATATCGAGCTTTCCTGCCACCACGATGGCCATAAAGTTACCGCGGTCTCCCTCTTCAAACAACACCTCGCCGGCCTCCAACGCTTTAAAGGACAAATAGTTTTCGACAATTTGAAACGAGTAGTCGTCTAAATTGGCAAACATAGGGTTGTGTTTTAACGCCGCAAAGAGCGAATATTTTGGCATTGGCATGGAAGGTAGTCGCTATATGGGTTACCGTGAATACTAAGCGCAGTGACTGCTAAAGCTTGGCGATACGTCAGCTTAGGGATAAACATAGGGGGCATAACAAGCCTACGTTACCTAAAAACCTAAGCTAAGCTAATATAGCATGTTAGGCCAATCTATGGCAGTGATGGATGGGCATATTTTGTCGCCAATCTTGCTGCGTTTGCAGGTCAAAATCACAGCTTATCAGCTCATAATGTTGATGCTGTAGGGTATCAGTATTGCTATCGCTATTGCTATTGCTATCTGGTCCGACCTGCTTTGCAATGGCCGCCGAGTCCAATAAATTTGTTACGCTCGTGCGATTTGTTTGTACCACGACCTCGCCATTGGCATTGGTAATGGCACTGTGCCCCCAAGTTTTGCGGTTTTTAGCCTGTGGATACCTATGCTCGCCGCCTTGGGCTGCGCCGACCACCATACATTGGGCGTCCAATGCACGCGCTTGCAGCAACAATTGCCAGTGCGCTTGACCCGTTTGATAGGTAAAGGCCGACGGGGCAGTTAATAGTTCGGCACCGGCTTGGCGCAGTCTTTGCGCCAATGCGGCAAAGCGTAAGTCAAAGCACACCATCATTCCCACGGTTAAGGGGCGGCTTGATTCACTTAAGCCCGACCCTGCGCCTATTAAACCACGCATATCGCATTGCGCCACCACGGTGGTATCTCCAGCTTCAAAGGTCTGGCCTTCATCATAGCTGCCGGTGCTGTCGGCTACTTGCGCTTTAAACAAATGAATTTTATCATAGCGGGCAAGGCGTTTGCCATCAGGGGCAAACAATTGGCTGACCTGACGTAGCTTAGCGTTGGGTACGGGCTTGCCATCGGGGCGATACGGGCAAGGTAGGGTGCCGGCCACGATAAACAACTGATGCTTAAACGCTAAGTCGGCATACCAGTCCGATAGCGCCTCAAAGCGTTCGCTAAGCTCGTGCTGATTGCCCATACGGCAGGCGTTCTCTGGCAATACGAGCAAATGCACGCCCAGTTTAGCGGCGGCTTGGATGGACGTCTCAATCGTGGTGAGATTGGCGTCAATATCGCTTTGGCTATTTAACTGAACACAGCCGATAATCGGTTTGGTTAGCATCTATCACCCCTTAAAGTTTGTATAAATAAAATCATCTGCGGCGATAGCCACTCATGTTGAAGTCTAGGGAATTATCTGCGGATTGTAGTCACTTAGATATAGGCATTATTATAAGTCAAGAATACGCTAAACGGCATGGTCACTGCGTGCAATTAGCCAAAATTATCTATATAGTAAACCCTATCGCAATCAGGTTTTGTCGATTTACCCACCCTGCAAGCCTGTTACCCTTGGCCAACTAAGAATCGTTATCATGAGTATGTCATTCGGATTAGGCACCAATCTATCCACCTCGCAAAAGTTAACCCCGCAAATGCAGCAGGCTATTAAGCTGCTGCAATTGTCGAGCCTTGAGCTTGAGCAAGAGGTGCAAATGAAGCTAGATAGCAATCCTTTATTAGAACGTGTTGAAGAAGATGACATTGAAGCGGATGATTTTGCGAGTGACGACCTATTAGATGACAGCTTTGCCGATGACAATTTTATCAATGACAACTTTGCGAAAGAAGCGTTTGACGAGCATGATAACGATTATAACGATTATGATACGTATAGCGACGCAAAAGACAGTGACCTAAGTGACCTAGATGGTAGCCATAGCTATGATGACGTTGATAGCTCAGATAGCTTTGATAGCTTGACTGATAATGCCCTGTTTTCGGACTATGAGAATAGCAATAGCGCCAGCAGTAGCCATGACAACACCCAATCTGCCAATGCCAATGCCAATGATAGTAGTAGCAGTGACAATGATTTCGGTAGCGAAGACAAGGTGGCGGACAGCGCAGACCGCATGACCGACAATGCGCTTGGCGAGCTTGAAGTCGATACCGATTGGGACGATGTGTACACCCATGCCGCTACCAGCCTTGCAAGCCCAAATCTCGAAGATATGGACGACTATCAAGGTGCAACGGCGGCTAATTTGCAGGATCATATCCGCTGGCAACTGAATTTTAAGCATTTATCCGAAATTGATATTTTAATCGCCGATTATCTGATTGATTCGATGGACGACTACGGCTTTATTCAAATCGACTTTGATGCTTTGGTACAAAGCTTTGATACGATGGCCAGTTTTTATCAATGGGACGATAAAATAGAGGAAGACCAAATTCATATGGTGCTGCATGTGATTCAGTCCTGTGAGCCGCTTGGGGTAGGGGCACGCAACTTAGCCGAGTGCTTGCAAATCCAGCTTAAAAAGTTGCCGGCCACCACGCCCTATTTGCACCAGGCCAAACAATTACTCACGGCGCATGAGTATCTGGTCAGCAATAACATCAAGGCATTAACCCAAAAAACCGGGCTTAAAAAAAGCGATATTGCGCCCAGCATCGAGTTGCTACGCACCCTCAATCCGTCGCCCGGCATGGGCTTTACCGATGCCCAGCCCGATTACGGCCTAACACCTGAGAGCTATGATATCCCCGATGTTTTAGTCAATACGGTGCAAAGCGACGATGGTGAGCCCGTTTGGCAGGTCAAACTCAACCCATCTACCCTGCCCAAGCTTAGAATCAATCAAGAATACGCCAATTTGGTCAAGCGTAGCGACGATAGCCCCGATAATGTTTATTTGCGCGATAACTTGACCGATGCCCGCTTATTTATCCGCAGTATTGAAGAGCGCAATCAAAATCTGCTCAAGGTCGCCACTTGTATTGTCAAGCGTCAGCAAGAGTTTTTATTGCAAGGGCCAACCGCGATGAAACCGATGATACTAAAAGATGTGGCTGAAGAGGTGGACTTGCACGAGTCTACCGTATCACGCCTGACCACCAGTAAAAGCATCCTAACCCCACAAGGGCTATTCTCGCTCAAACACTTTTTTTCCTCGCATGTGTCGAGTAAGGATGGTGACGTGTCGTCTACCGCTATTTGTGCCATGATTGAGGCGCTGATTGCACAAGAAGACCCCAAAAAGCCGCTATCGGACAGTGCCGTAAAAAAAGCGCTTGAAACAGAGGGGATTGAAATTGCACGCCGCACCGTCGCAAAATATCGAGAAGCACTTAATATCGGCTCCTCTACCCAGCGCAAATTAAAATTTTAGCTAAAACGCAAAAAAGCTGGGATGTCGATACAGGTTGTTTATGATTGCTGCTGACCTTAGCAACCTTAGCAACCTTAGCAACTTTAGTAACAACCCTGTCTAACCTACTCCCTAATCATATGGGCATCATTTTTATAAAAAAATTTTAGATTATAGACAAAATAATATGTCATAACTACCTATAGTTACATTAGTTTACATTTAAATAGCTTGTTTGTCTGCAAGATTCATGGCAAATTAAAGATACCCAGTGGCAAACTGCTTGAGGCGATGTAAGCGGTTATCAAGGTTAAGCTTTCCTAGCTGCCTAGCTGCCTAACTGAGTACACGTAGTCATAAATCATTTTGGGTAGAACATGCCTAAATTAAGACAACACAAGGATATAAGTATGAATATTGCAATCAGTGGTCATCATATCAGTATTACCGATGCTATGAGAGAGGCAGTCACCGATAAGTTATCAAAAGTTGAACGACATTTTGACCAAATTCAAAGTATCAAAGTTATCCTATCGTTAGACAATCATCATACCATCGCAGGCCATAGTGGTAAAAATAATCATAAAGCTGAAGCGATTATGCGCGTAGCCGGTCAGGAAATGTTTGTGCATGCCTACGATGATGATATGTATAAAGCCATTGGCGATATGGCCGAAAAGTTAGACAGACAGGTGCGTAAATGCAAAACCCGCTTAGAGCGTAAACCCCGTAACAGCCGGCGTAGCGATAATGTTGGGTCCGATTTTGCAAATGTGGCATCCAATTCTGACAATATAGATATTACCGACGTCCCAACCGCTATTTAGTTCTAAATCATAAGTCTTCTAACCTTAAACAAAATCACTTACAGCGCCATTTAAAAAGCGCCATTTAAAAAGCCCCATTTAAAAAGCCCCAAGACAATAGCGTCTATGGGGCTTTTTAAATGGGGCTGGCACAAACCAGGAACACTACAGTTTAAGGTAAGCGCAGATTGGGTAATATAAAAGAAAAGAAAAGAAGAGAAGAGAAGAGAAAAGGCTAAATAAGTAAAACCGTAAAACCGCTCACTTAACCGCCACCAACGGCCTGCACCACTTCAATAACCATAGCATCGACAACTGGCGTTGTGGCTAATTCGGACTTTGGCAATAAGGCGCCGTTGATTTCAACCGCATAACGACCTTGGTTTAAGCCAAGCTCCTGTAACACCAGTTGCACCGTTTGCTGCGTGGTTTGCAGCACTTTGCCGTTCACTTTTATACTGCTCATGGTAAATTGCCCATCTATAGATAATTAGTGCCCCGACAGCTTACTGGCCGTAACCGCCAGCCATACCCAACCCGCTATCATCAGCAATCCGCCGATGGGGGTAACAGCGCCAAGCCAGGCGGGAGCGCCTAATGCCATCAGAAACAGACTGCCGACAAAAATGACGATGCCGCCTTGAAGCAGCCATGCTGTAGTTGGGGTGGTATAACCCAGCTGAATAAGAAGGCCAACCACCAACAGCCCAAGCGCATGATAGAAAAAATACTGGGTGCCAGTATGCCACCACGCCAGTTGGGCAGGAGATGCCACTTTTTGCAGGCCGTGCGCACCAAAAGCGCCCAAACCAACAGCCAGTGCTAGATTAATGGCCGCTATGACAATCCAATTCATAAGTTTTTCACCTTTAGCGCCAGTAACTCCAAATTGTATGCAAATTAATAATCCATAGAGTCACTTGGCGTAATCACACTATCAATCGTCATTGCCGCCTTTATTTTTTCCATCGCATTTTTTTCAATTTGGCGCACCCGCTCTGCGGAAATATCATATACCGACGCCAATTCATGCAACGTTGATTTTTGCTCGGATAACCAGCGCTGCTCGACAATATCACGCGAACGCTCATCAAGCGTATTCATGGCAGTCATCAAAGCGTTGGTGTTATTGTCCTCCCAATCTTCGTCCTCGACCAGCTCGGCCGGGTCAACACCGTCTTCTAGAAACAGTTGCGGCGCATACCGGCCATCTTCATCATCGCTCGATTGTGCCTCAAACGATGCATCATAAGAGGTTAAGCGCGACTCCATCTCTAAAACTTGCTTACGGGTCACGTTTAAATCGCTGGCAATCGCATCGGCCTCATCAAGGGTTAGCTGGTTGTTGGTTTTTTTAAGACTGCGTAAATTAAAAAATAGCTTGCGATGGGCTTTGGTGGTCGCCACTTTAACGATGCGCCAGTTGCGAATAACAAATTCATGAATCTCCGCTTTAATCCAATGCACCGCAAACGAGACTAGGCGCACCCCTTTGTTAGGGTCAAAGCGTTTTACCGCTTTCATTAAGCCCAAGTTACCCTCTTGAATCAAATCCGCTTGCGGTAAACCATAGCCCGAATAACTACGGGCAATATGAATCACAAACCGCAGATGCGCCATGACGAGCATACGCGCCGCCTCAACATCGTTATCGTCATAATACCGGTGCGCAAGCTCTTGTTCTTGCTCGGTGGTCAAAATCGGGATTTGATGCACCGAGTTGATATATGCTCCTAAGTTAACCCCAGGCGCAGATAAATTAACCGGCATTGTGGGCACTAAGTCTTGCGTGCGGATATTGGGGCGTTCACTAGTCCAAGGACTAGCCTCTAGGTCTAAGACGGTACCGTCAGAGACAAGGGTGTCATCAATAACATCAGTATCAACATCAGTATCAGTAACATCGCTAACATCGAAATCGACATCATCAACATCAATATCAATATCAGTATTTATATCAGTATTTATATCATCAATTCTACCGATACCATCGGTCACCCTGTCAACCTGGCGCTGACTGCTGTTTATGGCCGGTGCAGGTGATAGCGATGGTACGGTGGCGTCTTTTGCTTTAGTTTTCGGGCGAGGTTTGGTTGGTTTTACGGATTTAGCGGTGGCCATGGGTCAACCCTACGAGTAGTTACTCGATTGCTTTTTATGGTAAAAGATTCTCTATTATCGATAGCCTATTGTAAAGGATAGCAGCCTCTAGTTACCATAGGTTTTAGTAATGATGAGGTGAAAGATTGTATCGAGTTTTGTTAATCTACCTTCAGTAGTGGGTACGGACGGGGCTGGTTGCGCTGCCTGATTGATAGTATTGCCAGTATCTATAGTATTACTAGTATCGTCATGATGGGTCTGAGTGTTAAGCACAATCGGCAAAGCAGACTGCTGACAAAAGGCGCTCAGGTCGGTTTGCGAATTGGGGTCTGTCGCCAGCACATAAACGCATTCATTCTCTTGCATAGCACGCAATGCTACCTTGGTTTTGAGCAGTGGCATCGGGCAGGCCAGCCCCCGTCCATCGACCAAAGCAACAATGGGCCGCTGTTGTAGCTGGGCGGCAAGTGTAGTTTGTTCATCTGTCGTTAAACGGGCAATGCTATTTTGTAATAAGGCGGCCTGTTCGGTATCGGCAAGCTTAATGTTTATGGGCATGATTTGGGTCACTTAAATAAACGGTCATTTATTATAACTGTCGATATAACGCTAGCAATAGCAATAGCAACAGAAATCAGGTTTTTCGCAGAGGCAAAGATGCTGTAGCAACATTAGGATGGTATCATTAAAAGCACAGCTAGCAAAATCCAAATGGGCACTAGCCACATTGCCTCATCTTACCCAATCACTGTCTCTTCTTAAAGGTACTGCAATTGACTCTTTTTACCCGCCGTCTCAATGCCAAACGTTTTATGCCTTGCTATCGGCTGGCCTTATTGTTGTTCGTGGCTGTAGGTACAAATGGCTATAGCGCCAGCGCCGACCCTAGCAGGGCAACAAACAATGCCTACCCATTGACAGGATATCAGAGTGCTAACATAGCCCAGCAGTTTGGGGGTAGTCAAAACCACAGTGAGGCGTATACCTATGGCTATAGACCCTTTGACCCTAAAGCTTTTAACAATCAGACATTTAATAACCAGACTTTTAACAACCAGGCTTTTAACAACCAGACTTTTAACGCCAAAACTTTTCATCAAAAAACAATACCCAAAGAGGATGCTTATCACTTGCCGGAGCTGGGCAATGGCGGTGAGCGTTTTAATGAGGCCAATCAATATAAAACCATCGGCGAGTGGTCGTTACAGCGCCTAAATGGCAGTGCGCCCATCTTGGCAGATGCATGGACGCAAGAACAATTAGAAACGTTAGTGTGGCAAATTAATGCCGAGGCGCGTCGACAAGCACCTTTGGCCTTGGTGGTGGTGGATAACCCCTCTATCAATGCTTTTGCTATCCCAGGCGGTGTCATGGGGCTGCATACGGGCACCATCCTAGCGGCAAAAAGCTTAGACGAGGTGGCCAGTGTCGTGGCACACGAAGTAGCACATTTAAGCCAGCGCCATTATGAAAACCGGGGTGATGCGGATAAAAAGGCGCTTTTGATACAAATAGGGGGCTTGCTCGCTGCTATTGCGGCGTCACAGGCAGATGGCAATGCCGCTACGGCAATTATGATGGGCAGTCAAACCGCCGCGTTGAACAGCCAGATGGCGTTTAGCCGCAGCAATGAGCGTGAGGCCGACCGCATCGGCATGCAACTTATGGCGCAAGCGGGTTTTGATGCCAAAGCGATGCCGCAGTTTTTTGCGACTTTGGATCAAAAAAGCCAGTTAAATCAAACCAAACAAGCCTACTTGCCCAGTTTTATCATGACCCATCCGTTAAGTGCAGAGCGCCTTAGTGACGCCCAAAGCCGTGCCCGTGACTATCCTACCGTTGGGTTTAATGAGCAGCAACATCAGCGTGATTTTGATTTATTACAATGGCGGCTTAACATGTTGACCCAGCAAGCGTCCGAAACTGAGCTGTCTATCGCCGCCAAAACGAGCCCGGGAGCTGCGCTGGCGTTGGCCTATTGGTATGGTAAACAAGGCCGATACTTGCAGGCGCAAACCTTATTACAACAAGCCGCCCAAATAGCGGGCAACAATAACACCGGGTTTGAGGTGTTGGCCGCTATTACCCAAGCCCAAGTGTTGGGGATGCAAGGCAAGTGGGATAAGGCAGAAGCGTTATTGTTGCCGTATCATCGCCTCTATCCCGAACGCCGCGATATTCGCTTGTACCTAAGTGATATTTGGCTACAGCAACAACAATATAACGACGCCTTAGCTGTGTTAAAACCATTGCTGCAAAGCCGACCCTACGATATTGAAGTGCTCTCTAGAATGCAGCAAGCCTTTGAGATCATGGCAAAATCATTAACGAATGACTCAAAAACCGTAACCGGTTCTGCAAAGCCTGTCGATTCTGATGCCTCAGCATTAGCCACCATTGCTACCAGCAATGCACTACGCTATCGCGCCTTATTAGAGCTTTGGCACGGGCAATATGAAACAGCATTGGTGTCCATCAAGCAAGCTGAAAAGGTTGCGCTGGCGCTTGATATGCCCATTGATAGCTACACAACTACAGCGCACCAAACCATCAATGTTCGGCCATTATTGGCATTGATAAGCGAAGATATCAGCAGAATCAAAGCCGCTAAAGACTATCATCCTTAGCCACCACTAGATTTCACAAGGTTGAACCCGTCGTGTAAACCAGCACATTGGCCTAGCATACTCGTCCAATATACGTCCAGTATACATCCAGTATATCAGCCGAGTATATTAGCCCACCAAGGCTTTTTTGACCAATTGAGAAATCAGGGCAGGGTCAGCACGGCCTGCTGTTTTGGTTTTTAATGCGCCCATCACCTTACCCATATCCTGCATCGAGCTTGCCCCCTGTGTCGCAATCTCTGCATTGACCAAAGCGGCTAATTCTTCATCACTCATTTGCTGCGGCATAAACTCATTAATAATACCAATCTCAAACTGCTCTTTTTGCGCTAAATCATCCCGGCCATTCGCCGTAAATATCGCTAAAGACTCTTGGCGCTGTTTGAGTTGCTTTTGCAAAATATCAAGCACGCCTGCGTCGTCCAACTCAATTTGACGATCCAACTCTATTTGTTTGATAACCGACTGCACGTTACGCAATACTTTGACCTTTTCAAGCTCGCGTGCCCGCATGAAGGTTTTAACTTGCTCGGTAATCGTATCTTTTAAAGGGCTCATGGGGCCTCCTATCCTCGGTAAATAACTTCAATGATATCAACAACACTTGTGACTTAACATTAAGGCGTCAAAATTCTAACATAAAAAAACCATCTATATCTTATTGTCTAAAATAGCAGTGAGCCACAAAAACAATAACATAATTAGATGGTTTTTTTATACAATACAATTTAGCCAAAAGTGCTAGAGTGTATTTTCTATTCCCTACACTATTTAAGGTTGGTCTCTAACTGCTTTATAACCACAACTAATCACAACCAACCAAAAATTGGTAAATAATTTCTTGATAGCTATGGTAGCCATGCAATCATGCAATATAGGCTCAATAAGAGGCTTAATTATAGGCAAAGAACCACAATAAATAAATATTAGTACATACGAGTCGTACGGATAGACTCACGTTGCAGTTTCTTTTTATAGCGCTTTACCGCTGCGGCCTTTTTACGCTTACGTACTTGCGTGGGCTTTTCATAAAACTCACGTTTACGAACATCACCTAAAACACCCGCTTTTTCGCAAGAGCGTTTAAAACGGCGAATAGCGATATCAACAGGTTCATTTTCTTTCACCTTAACTAAAGGCATGCAGACTCCTTAAAAAATATGGTCATGAGGTTGATGAGACAGGGCATTAGCAAGGCTGTATGATTGGTTATTTAGCCGCATTGTCTCAACCAAGTGCGGCATCAACTCTTGCTAGGATAGCATTGCTAACTCAGTAGGCACTTAACATTAGCAAGCAGCAGCAAGCTAAAATTTAGATATTTTGAGTAAGGGCGATATGTTACATGACTTTATTCAAATTGTCAAAGTCTTTAGTAGACCATGCAACCATTTAAATGACGCCAAAGTAATCAGCAGTTTAGACGCGCTTAGTATGAAGCGACTTAAGAGAGGCCAATTATTAGGATTATAGACGCCGATTAGCGTTATAATAGAACAAACAGTGTGGTCAATAGTGCCAAATAGTGCCCAGTCACTGGCACCTGTATAGCCTTTATTTCTCATACCTTAACCCTTCAAACCTTAATCATGGTCGCTGTTGTTGTGCAGTTAATTAACCTGTAGCCAAAAGCGACCAGCTAGTAGGAGCGTACAATAGCATGACACTATTTAATCAGAGCAATCAAGCACCCCAATTCAATCAAGCTACCAATCAAGATACCAATCAAGATACCAGCCAAGCCACCACACAAGCTACCACACAAGCCACCAACCAGACCTTAAGCACGCACGCCTCACGCCGGTCACCTTTTAAAACAGCTGCTTTAATGGCAGGGGTCATCACGATGGCTACCGCATCTAGCTTGCTCGTTGCCTGCGGGGGCAGTGAACATGGCGAGGGCCATGAAGTACATGCCGTTGATAAGGTTGAAGAAGCCGCAGAAATGGCACGAGCCAATGCACCAAAGCCTGAGGATTTAAAATTTGAGCAAACCGCAGCGGCGTCGACGCCGTCAACCCAAGCAACGGGTGCGGCAACGGCTACCTCTACTCCTACTGAGGGTCAAAGCACGAGTACTGCTGAAACTAGCGCTAATACCGACACGACTACAGCAGAGGCTAGTGCCAAGAAGGATACCAGTAGCACTTCTGACACTGCTGCGGCGGCACAATCGCCTATCGTGCCAGAAACCAAGCCGATGCTAACCGGCGATACGGCCCAAGCCGCAGATGCGGCAGCAGCAGCTGTGCAAAAAGCCGAATAGGCTTTCCTTATTATCTTACGCTTCATTTAGCTTCTAACAGAGGCAAGGTTTCTTATGACTATTCAACAGACTATGCAAACTGGCCAAACTCAACAGACCGGCCAAACTATGTCAAACGCAAACGTAAAAGTGGATGTTTCTAGCCCATTTGCGCTAGCCGTCACGCCCAGCAAGCGCTGGCTTAGCATGGGCATGGCGTTGATGCTAACGGTTAGTTTTGGCATGGTAGCAGGGTGTGACAATAGCGATAATAAGCGGGCAAGCCAAGAAGCCGAGCCAAGTGCGACGGTTGTTGGTGAGCCTATAACCGATGCGCCAGCGACCACGCCAGCAGACGCTACCGATGCGGGGGCGAATAGTGGAGATAGTAATAGTAATAATAATAGTAATAGTAATAGTAATAGCCCGAATGATGCGGCAGACAGCGACCCTATAGCGGCTGACTCTGCTGCTAAAGCGACCATTACGAATGAGACCACTGTGGAGGCGACTGCAGGCGCACAAGTGCCATTATCTGCAGCGGCTGGTAAAGACCTGTATGCGCAGCAATGCCATATGTGCCATGACGACGGCCTGTTAGATGCGCCAAAATTAGGCGATAAGGCAGCTTGGGCGCCGCGTATTGCAAAAGGCATCGATGTGCTGCATCAACATTCTGCCCAAGGTTATGAGAAAATGCCGGCACAAGCGACGGATGAGGTAACAGCGACGCAAGTGTATGCCGCTGTTGATTATATTGTCGCGCAATCTAGCTAGGTTGAGGTTCGATTTATAAGCAACAGTTAAAAACCAGAAACCAAAAATTAAAAGGTGTTATTTGAAAGTTTTAGGGTTAGAGACATCGTGTGATGAAACAGGCTTGGCTATTTTCGATAGTGACTCATTGGCTCAGGGCGGTAACGGTTTGGTCGGGCAGGTGTTGTATTCGCAAATTGATTTGCATGCCACCTATGGCGGTGTGGTGCCAGAGCTTGCCAGCCGTGACCACATTCGCAAATTAGTACCCCTGCTCAATGAGCTATTGCAGCAGTGCGAGATGAGCCGTCATGAGCTTGATGCGATTGCGTTTACCAAAGGGCCGGGGCTAATTGGTGCCTTAATGACCGGGGCTTTGTTTGGGCGTAGTTTGGCTTATGGTCTGAATATCCCAGCCATTGGTATTCACCATATGGAGGGGCATTTATTGTCGCCATTATTGGGCGCAAATCCGCCAAAGTTTCCGTTTGTGTCGCTATTGGTATCAGGCGGCCATACGCTATTGGTGGCGGCGCAAGGTATTGGCGACTACGAGATTTTGGGCGAAAGTATTGATGATGCCGCCGGTGAGTGCTTTGATAAAGCCGCTAAAATGCTAGGCTTGCCTTATCCGGGTGGGCCAAATATCGCAAAATTGGCAGAAGGTGGCGATAAAACGGCGTATGACTTACCCAGGCCTATGCTGCATAAAGGTTTGGACTTTTCGTTTAGTGGCATGAAGACAGCGGTGCATAACCTTATTAAGGACACCAAAGGCGCTGACAGTGATGCCAGTATCCGTGCCAATCTTGCCGCCAGCTTTCAACATGCGATGGTCGATACACTGGTTAAAAAATGTATCAAGGCATTAAAGCAGACCCAGATGTCGCAGCTCGTGATTGCCGGCGGTGTTAGCGCCAATGTGCATTTGCGCCAGACCTTAGAAACCGAGCTTGCCAGCATAGGAGCGACAGTGCACTATGCGCCGCTTGCGCTATGTACCGATAACGGCGCTATGATTGCGTATGCAGGTTGGCAGCGCTTGCAAGCAGGGCAAAGCGATGATTTAGCGGTCAGCTGTGTGCCCCGTTGGCATATTGATGAGCTGCCATCACTGGGCTAACAATGGGTTAACAGTCAGTTAACAGTGGGCTAACACTGAGTTAACACGGTTAAGCGATACTAAATCTGCCTCAGTGTCCTTGTAGTTGGTTCATACCTATTTATTGGTCTCATTTTATTGGTTTCATTGTCTTATAATGCACACGACCTATTATCTATTCACCCATTTACTCACATATCCTAAGAGGCACCTATGCAATGGTTAGCAATTGGTTTGGGCGCTGCAATAGGGGCGTGTTTGCGAGCCTGGTTAGGTCGGTTTAATGGGGCACACCCGTGGATACCCTTTGGCACCCTAGGCGCTAATGTATTGGGGGGGCTACTCATTGGTATGGCGCTGGCAGTGTGGCTACGTTTTGGTACAGGCTGGCATCCTAACCTTAAGATGTTTGTTATCACTGGTTTTTTGGGCGGCTTAACCACCTTTAGCAGCTTTAGTGCAGAGGTGTTTGGTTTGCTCAACGTGGGTAAAATAGCAGCCGGGCTGGGTTTGATAGGCCTGCATGTGCTCTTAACCCTGCTGGCAACCGCTGTCGGCTATTATGCGCTACGCTTATGGGGAGGGTAGCAATAGCAACTAGTGTTAGCCACTGTCTACTATAAGAACGCCTAACACAATATTTAAATAAATACTCAAGACTATAACTGGCATGGTATTTAATTCAACCTCTCGCTTTTCTCACACTAAAGGTCAACTAAGGCTTGACCAAATCCTCTAGCAATTTAGCAAACCCTTGCATGAAGGCCGTCTCCTGACTGCTTTGGCGCGTTGCTGCAAACAATTGGCAATAAACCCCTTTTGGCGTTGCTTCACTGATTAATGGACGCGTCACTACCCAGCCCTTTTTTTCATATTCGGCGGCTACCCAATCGGGTAACGCCGCAACCCCTCGTTCGCTGGCAACCAATTGAATCAGCATCGCCGTTAATTCGGTAGTGCGTATATTTTTAAAAGTCAACTGTGCGGGCGCCATAAACTTATCCATGACATCAAGTCGCTCGGTTTCTACAGGGTAGGCAATGAGCGTTTGCTCGGTGAGGTCGCTGGGTGCGATTTGTCGGTTGCTGTTACTATTACTGCTGTTATGGCTGTTGCTATGGCTGATACTGGCTAGCGGGTGGGTGGGTGCCAACACCAAGCGGCTCTCATAAGTAAACAGCGGCTGATAATGAATGCCTGCAATATCAAGATTGCTGGTCGTGATTAGCAGGTCAATATCGCCCTCACTGAGCAGATGATGCGGCTCGGGCTCAAAGCCGGTAGCAAAATCCAGCTCAACATCCGACCAATCGCGCCGAAATTGATTCAAAATAGGCATCAACCAATCAAAACAACTGTGACACTCTGAGGCCAGTCGCAACCTGCCTGCCTGCCCATTGGCCAAGCGTTTTAGGTTGTTTTTGGTTCGGATGACTTGCGGCAATATGGCGTCGGCTAATTGAAGCACCGCATTGCCAGCAGGGGTAAAGGTAAGTGGGCGCGTACGGCGATTCACTAAGCGTACGGCATAATAATTTTCCAGCTCTTTTAACTGGTGTGAGACGGCAGAGGCGGTCACATGCAGCTCTTCTGCTGCGGCCGCTAAGGAACCGTGAGTACGTAGCGCGGTCAGAGTTAGCAAATGGCGAAGTTCGAGCATAAACGATCATTTTAATTAGGAAGTTAAAATTATTTTACCGTATTGAGTCGTCATTCACCGTTAATTTGGTTTTTTTTATTATCAAGTCAATACGCAATGAAGTTTTTGATAGTTTAGGGGCTGTATAGAATTGATTCATGGCACTGGCGGCGGCTATTTTTTAGGCGATATGCAGTGAAATTTTGGACGCTTAGTCATTCTAAGCTAGAAAATTTCGCAATATATTGGCAAAAAATAGCCCCGCCCCGCAGGGCTGATGCTAAAATCGCCCCAGACGTTGTTGCAAACCTAGCCAAGGTCTAGACATTAGCGTCGGTTTGCGCCTAGTCTGGAACGATTTTAGCTATCAGCAGTCCTAATTAATCAATTCTATACAGTCCCTAATAGTTTGATAGAGAATTTTCTAATAGAGAGTCTTCTAGATTAAAAAATTTCGCAATGCAGGGGCAAAAAAAGTCCTGCCCTTAACCGTTATGAGCCTCATCATCACATCAAGTGATAAGGATAAAAATACCGCCATGTGCATTTTGCCAATACAAATTCCAAGGTCAAGTTGCGGCAGACAATAACATTATGTTGCCCAACAATGACCCCTAACAAATAGATTTTACTCGATTTATAACACTTTTCTGCTACCATAATCGTTAATCCTCTGACATGACGAATGATAAAGTCGCATATCACGCCTAAAAATAGCCGGTGCTCGTCATAACACTAATGGACTTGTGTTCTATTGGTACATTTAAGTAATATCAAAGACTTGAGTGCTATCAAAGCCCTATATCCTATAAAAGATTTATCTATTACAAAAACAGCATCAGGGTGGCAATACTAGCGCAAATGGGTGCCTGCAGGCTGCATACAACCCTTCTATACAATACTTCTGTACAACACTAAGGATGAAAGGGCATATGGTTTTACAGCATATAAAAAAGTTCTTCGCCTTTGAGGCAGCAGGCGGCATTGTGCTGGCGCTTGCTGCCTTGGCGGCAATGATAGTGGCGAATTCACCGCTGCATCATTGGTATGAGTCTTTTATCCATGCCCCTGTTGTTGTACAAGTTGGCGATTTAATTATTGATAAAGATGCACACCACTGGATTAACGATGGCTTAATGGCAGTGTTCTTTTTTTTAGTTGGTTTAGAGCTCAAGCGTGAGGTGCTAGTGGGCGAGTTATCAAACGTCAAGCAAATTATTTTACCGGCGGCCGCAGCGCTAGGCGGTATGCTGGTGCCCGCTTTGGTATATGCTGCCTTTAACTATCAAAATGCTCATTATTTAAAGGGATGGGCGATTCCAGCCGCCACCGATATTGCGTTTGCCATTGGTATTTTAAGTCTGCTTGGCAGCCGTGTTCCCAATGCACTAAAAATCTTTTTAGTGTCCATCGCCATCTTTGATGACATTGGGGCTATTTTAATTATCGCCTTGTTTTACACCAGTGACTTATCACTTTCCTCGCTGATGGTTGCTGCGGCGTGTCTGCCGTTTTTGTGGTTGCTCAATCGGCGCAATGTCACCAGCATTACCCCCTATCTGCTACTCGGTCTGATTATGTGGGTGGCCGTGCTAAAATCAGGCATTCATGCCACATTAGCCGGTGCTATTTTAGCGCTATTTATTCCGATGACGGATGCTAAAGACCCAGAGCACTCGCCGCTTGAGGCACTAGAGCACGATTTGCATGGCACGGTTGCCTTTGCGATTTTGCCCCTCTTTGCGTTTGCAAATGCAGGCATCTCGTTACAAGGGGCGGGGGCTGCGCAATTGCTGCATTCGGTGCCCGTTGGTATTGCCGCCGGCTTATTTATTGGCAAGCAACTAGGCATTATGCTACTGTGTTGGCTAGTGCTTAAATCTGGTCTCGCTAGTTTGCCTAATGGCACAGATTTTAAGCATATTTATGGCGTTGCCCTACTTTGCGGCGTCGGCTTTACCATGAGCTTATTCATCAGTGAGCTGGCTTTTGGCGGCGTGACCGAGGGGTTTGACCCGCGTTTAGGCATTATTTTAGGCTCAATTGTGTCTGGTGTTCTCGGTTATGTCGTGTTAAAAACCTCACTCAAAGAACTTAAAAACGAGACCGCAGTAGATTTAACTCAAAGCTAACCTCAAACTAGCCTAAAGCTAACCTAGCTTGCCGCTAGACTGGTTTTATAGCCCAGTTTTTTAGTGTGGCTTGCAGATTGCATAGAGTCGTTGGATGCACCCAGCTGCAACATTGCAACATAGTATCTATTGTCAAGTCGAAGTGTAAAAAAGCTGGCGTCAAAGTTAGCGCCGTTATGTTCGACTGACTCTACATGAACACGCCCTACTATAAGGACATAAGAAAAAAGGACGTATGAAGAAAGGAGATATGAAAATGCAACAATTTAAAACGTTAAGTATGTGCGTCATCTTTACCCTCTTATCGGGCTGTGCGACCTTGTCTAAAGAAGAGTGTATGACGGGCAACTGGGAAGCCATTGGCTATGGTGATGGCGCTGCTGGACGCAGTGCACAGCGGATAAGCGAGCACAATAAGGCGTGTGCTAAAGTTGGGGTTGCCCCTGACTATCAAGCTTGGCGCAAGGGGCGTGAGCAAGGCTTGACCCAATATTGCACTGCCAACAATGCGTATCAAATGGGTCTTAGAGGTCAGCCGTTAAATGCGGTGTGTGTGGGCAGCAACATGCTCAAACTTGATGAGATGAATCAAGCAGGTTTGCAGTATTACGGCTTAACTAAGCAGCTAAAACAAGAGCAAAACCAGTTGAATAGATATATTTCAGACTACGAAAAATTGCGCCAGGGCAGTCATTTAGACTTTAAGACAGAGCGCGACGCCAGAAGCTATTTCATTCAATTGCCCAAAAAAATAGGCGAGACTAAAACCCGAATCAGCCGTTTAGAAGATGCCCTATCACGCTATTGATAACTGATATCTATGTTTAGCTATTTAACTGAACACGGCTGTTTTTAAAAGTCGATTTGTTAAAGATGGCAGTGATTGACTGTAATTGACATTAATTGACATTGTCGTCTCAAGGTATCCGACCACGTCTGCTTAGTATAATAGTGCAGTAGGGTAGTGTATCCTATAGCTTTTAGCGTCATGCTTAAGGAGCGCTGGTTGATGCGTAAGCTGTTTTTCCCCTCTTTTCCCTCTTCTGTTACTACCTTAGCGTCTCTAGCCACACCTGTAGCGTCTGGCAACAGCACAGGTTTTAGACGCCACGGCCGCACTACAGCGGTTGACCACCATGCCAATCTGCAAGTATTACAACGTATCCGCAAGTTTATGTTGCCAGCAAATTTTGAAATCTCGCAATCGTTATTGGCGCAGCTCACAGCAGGGTACGACATTGGCGACCCTGTGGTGGATAGGCTGTTAGGCGGGGGTATCAAGTTTGCCAAGCCGTTAACCTCGATTATCATAGCGGATGCTTCGTCTCATTTAGTCAATCCATCAATCCTATCTAAGCAGACTAAGCAGACTAAGCAGACTAAGCAGACTAAGCAGACTAAGCAGACTAAGCAGACTAAGCAGACTAAGCATACTAAGCATACTAAGCAGCCCACGCAGCCTAATGAGAGCGACAAGCGTAACCAAGAACTGCTTGGCAATAACGATTTTCGCCATCTCTATGCGCAGTTTACGGCGCATCCCGACTGGTTTGACCCAAAGTTGGCCGAAATAGGGGCGATTGCTTATCGACGTTATCCGTTAATGCTGATTTGGCTGTTGCGTAATGTGGCGTTAATGGCCGGATATAGTATCCCTGCGCTATCCTTACCGCTCATTAAAACTGGCGCTTTGGTGCACGATGCGCTGCCGCGGCTGATGCGCACCTACGCCTATATTCTGGCAGTATCCGAGCATCCAGCCTTAACTGGTGCCAATAGCGTCTTGGCGATAGGTGGCGAGGGATGGCGGCAAAGTATTCATGTGCGTCAAATTCATGGCATAGTGCGTCAAAAACTGCTAAAAGAGGGCTGGGATACAGGCTATTGGGGTGTGCCCATCAATCAAACCGATATGATAGCCACCCATTTACAGTTCTCGTTACTCATCATGCGCGGGCTTAAGCTCTTGGGGGCGCGTATCAGTGCAGAAGAAGCGAGCGGCATTTTGCACCTTTGGCATCTGGCAAGCTGGTGGATGGGCATCGACCCTGAACGCTTGCCAACTACCGAGACACAATGCTGGGCATGGTTGTATACGTATCTTGCTACTCAATATCTTGATTTTGAAGTGGGACGCCCACTTGCAAAAGCTCTGCACGATTTACCGTCGCAAATTATGGGCGAGGATAATCGCAAGGGTCGCTTTGTTGAACAGGTCAACGCTAGCGTTACCCGAGTATTGGTGGGAGAGGATATTGGCGATGGTTTAGGATTGCCTAAGTCAACCCTACGCCATGCCGTGATGGTAAGCGTGCCTATTTTATTTACGCTTGATAGCGCCAGACGGCATCAGCCTACAATAGCCACTAAACTTGAACGCTTTAGACAAAAACGTCAAGACAATATGACATGGTGGCTCAAAGAGCATGACCAATATTATCAGTCCTAATGTCGCTGAACCTACGATGTTCTGGCTCGACCATCTTAGGTACTTCTTTACATTAGGACTTACGCAAAGACGATTTTACCTTGTTAGAAACGACCGGTAACTATTTTGAAACGTCTAGAGGTAGAGCGAAGCCGTTCCAAAAATAGTTACCGGTTGTCACATTCGCTTAACATGCGTCAGTCGTATACATGAAACGATACATCAAGCACATTTTGATGCATCAATCAATCAATAAATTCATTACAGTTTTCTCTTCAATAACCTCATAAAATGGTAGTTAAATTCATTGTGTTACTTGAATTTTTGACCAAGCCATACTGTAATATGTTGAGATAGGTGTCTTTGTAGAGTATAGGCCCATTGTAAAAATGTAAAAGTTGGATATGGAGAATTCTTATGAAAAAACTATTGGCACTTGCCCCTTTAGGCTTGCTTGTTGCTGCTTGCTCTGCCATGAACCCTAGTCAACAAGCCTCTTATCAGACAGGAACGACTGCTGCGGTGGCTGAAAAAAAAGCTTATGACCGGATGATGCCCGATCGGTTTCGTTGTGAAGATGGTGCCACTGTGGATGCCAAGTATTCAATGGACACGGATGAGGCAACGGTGACAGCCAGCTTGCCTAAGGCGAAGTGGAATAAGCAGACTTTAAAAATGGCGATAGCCCCTTCTGGTTCAGGGTCGCGTTATGTCAACACTACCAACAGTGATACTGTCAACTACGAATGGCATACTAAGGGTGATATGGGGATAATGACGCTTAACTGGTCTAATGGTGAGACTTATAGCGTGAATTGTCAGCGCATTTCTTAAATCTACTCCCCAATATAATTAGGGCGTGTGTATCTAGACTAGATAATGGTCAGACGCCTATAGGCAGCCACTTATTTTTAGTGGCTGCTTTTTTATTGTCTTAAGCGGTGTTTATCTGCTTAGCTTGGCAAATTTTTTTATAGACCTTAATATAACCCTTTTTGCCTGTTTACTTCTGCTATACTATGCGCCTTGGCAAACTAGACGATCGCCGTTTTGTCTTTAATATCTTGGCTTTATGCCTTGTATTAAGGCCATGAGGGAGGAAAGTCCGGGCTACATAAGGCAGTGTGCCAGCTAACGGCTGGGCGGGGTAACCCGACGACAAGTGCAGCAGAGAGGAGACCGCCCCGCTAGGTAGTATTTATACCAGCTAGCGGGGTAAGGGTGAAAGGGTGCGGTAAGAGCGCACCGCATGGCTGGTAACAGAGCATGGCAAGGTAAACTCCACACGTAGCAAGACCAAATAGGTATCCATTACTTGTCGCCTGCAAGGGATACGGGTAGGTTGCTTGAGCGTATTGGTAACGATGCGCCTAGATGAATGATCGTTCACGACAGAACCCGGCTTATCGGTTTGCCAATTTATATTTTTTATCCTGCTGTTAGCTTTTTATTTTTTAGCGTTGACTAATCTGAGTAATTTTAGATAAAGGGTTGACGACTTGGGTATATTTAGGGATAATACCGCCCTCAAACGGCGATGTAGCTCAGCTGGTTAGAGCGCACGACTCATAATCGTGAGGTCAAGAGTTCAAGTCTCTTCATCGCCACCATGTATAGTAGTAGTAGCTGTATTATTTAAGCCAGTAACTTCGGTTACTGGCTTTTTTGTCTTGTAAGCCTTGTTCTAGATAGATTGTCGTTTCTATGACCTCGATTTGATAACCCTCTGTTCAAAATACTAGTCTGCCTTTTTTGGTTCGTTATGGCTCATTTAGTATCACATCGCATTGATGCGTATGCTTTGATATCTTTGGGGATGGGTCTGTGTGAACTGCCCCGACTAGACTATAAGCCGACTTCAGTTTTAATCTCCCGCTCACAAGTTGTCAGAAAGCTGGTAGAATAGCCAAGCTTTTTTATTTTTCTGTCCTTGTTGTCATTGACATCTTTTTTCCATCGAACTTTATAACGTAGGTAGCCGCAAGACGTGACTGCATTAGCAAATATTCGAAACTTCTCTATTATTGCCCATATTGATCATGGTAAGTCTACTTTGGCTGATCGTTTTATTCAAACCTGCGGCGCTTTGCAAGATCGCGAGATGCAAGCGCAAGTGCTGGACTCAATGGATATCGAACGTGAGCGCGGTATTACTATCAAAGCGCAATCAGTGACCTTGTATTATGATCATCCCAATGGGGAGCGTTATCAGCTCAATTTCATTGACACCCCGGGCCACGTCGATTTTTCCTACGAAGTCTCGCGCTCTTTGGCAGCCTGCGAGGGCGCTCTATTGGTTGTCGATGCCGCGCAAGGCGTTGAGGCGCAATCGGTTGCCAACTGTTATACTGCAGTAGACCAAGGGCTTGAAGTGCTACCCGTACTGAATAAAATAGACTTACCACAAGTAGAGCCCGAGCGGGTTATTCAAGAGATTGAAGAAATTATTGGTATCGATGCTGTGGATGCGCCAAGAGTCTCTGCAAAATCGGGGCTGGGTATCGATGAGCTATTGGTCGCTTTGGTGGCACGCATCCCAGCGCCAACGGGAGACCGCGAGGCACCGTTACAAGCGTTAATCATCGACTCTTGGTTTGATAACTATTTGGGTGTGGTGTCTTTGGTACGGGTGCGCCAAGGCACCTTAAATAAAAACGATAAAATTTATATCAAATCCACCAAAGAGTCCTACCCCGTCTCTTCTGTGGGGATATTCACCCCAAAACCATTGGATACCGGCAAACTTGAGGCAGGCGAAGTTGGGTTTGTGATTGCCGGTATCAAAGATATTCACGGCGCACCAGTTGGCGATACCATTACCCATGCCAAAACCCCTGATGTGGATTTTATTCCGGGTTTTAAGCAAGTCACCCCGCAAGTATATGCCGGTTTATTTCCGGTGGATTCCGCCGACTTTGAAAAATTTCGCGAAGCGCTACAACGGTTGCAAATCAATGATTCTGCCCTGTTTTTTGAGCCAGATACCTCCGATGCCTTAGGCTTTGGTTTTCGCTGTGGCTTTTTGGGGATGCTGCATATGGAAATCATCCAAGAACGCCTAGAGCGCGAGTATGACCTTGATTTAATTACCACAGCGCCGTCGGTTATCTACGAGATTAAACGTAAAGATGGCAATATTTTAAAAGTTGATAACCCCTCACGCCTACCAGACCCCGGTTTTGTCGAAGAGTTTCGTGAGCCGATAGCCCGCTGTAACATATTAGTACCGCAAAACTATCTAGGCAATGTGCTGACGTTGTGTATGGAGCGCCGCGGTACTCAAGTCGATATGCGCTTTACCGGCAGTCAGGTACAACTGGTCTTTGACATTCCTATGGGCGAAGTGGTCATGGATTTTTTTGATCGTCTAAAGTCGGTATCACGCGGTTTTGCCTCGCTCGATTACGAATTTGAACGCTATCAGGTAGCGAATTTGGTAAAAGTCGATGTATTGATTAACGGGGATAAAGTCGATGCGTTGGCGATGATTTGCCATTATGACCAATCCCGTTATCGGGGCACCCAGCTGGTTGAAAAAATGAAAGAATTAATTCCACGCCAAATGTTTAACGTGGCGATTCAAGCGGCAATTGGCAGTCAAATTATTGCCCGTAGTACGGTTAAAGCCATGCGCAAAGACGTGCTGGCGAAGTGTTATGGCGGCGATGTGTCGCGTAAGAAAAAACTGCTCTCGAAACAAAAAGAGGGTAAAAAACGCATGAAGCAGGTGGGTAATGTTGAGATTCCGCAAGAAGCCTTCTTAGCTGTGCTCAAGGTCGACAATCAATAAGCTTGTGCTATCTAGGCTCAGTGGGTAGTCATAAAGGGATGGTTATAAAGGTGCCGATATGGATTTTGATTTTAATATAATTTTAGTGCCGGTTACCCTGATTTTTGGCCTAATATGGTTGCTAGATATTTTATGGTTTAAGCAGCACCAACGGGTTAAAAAACGGGCGGCGTCTGTAGATGCCGGTAACCCAGACACGACAGCCTTGACCGCGCAAGGGCCTGCATCTAAATCGACCATTGCTGCCCAAACTAAGTTTGCCCATCAAAAAGATAACTATATTGCACTGCTTACCCAGCACAAGATTGATTATGATGCAGCGAGGCTCGATGCTACGGTCATTGATAAGGCGCCATTAGAGGTGAAGCAAGCGCAGCGCGAATATCGCGAGGCCAAACGTCAATTGAGTATCAGCAGTCGAGATAAAGCTGCCCACGCAGGGCACGAGCATTTTCTAATACGCTGGGCGCATGACTTTTTTCCAGTATTAGCGGTGGTGTTGATTGTCCGCTCGTTTATTATTGAGCCCTTTAATATCCCGTCTCCCTCGATGGTGCCGGCGTTGTATACCGGCGATTTTGTGACTGTAAATAAGTATGCGTATGGCATTCGGTTGCCATTGGTGTACAAAAAGATTATGGATACGGGCACGCCCAAACATGGCGACGTTGCTGTTTTCCGTTATCCTGAGAACCCTAAGATTTACTATATCAAGCGAGTGATTGGCCTACCAGGAGACACGGTAAGCTTTAATAAGGGGCAGCTTGCTGTGAATGGTGAGCCGGTGCCCATCAAACAGGTGAACTTTCGGATTGATGAGGTTCTAAATCAGCAACTGTATACCCCAAAAAAAGGACAGCAAGCGGAGTCTGCTGCGCAAGCCGAACGCGAAGAGAGCGGTGCCAAATACTATCAAGAACAATTGGGCGAGCATACTTATTTACGCCGCTACCTAGCCCCTAGTGAGCCTAAAGCGGACGGGTCGAAATTTTTAAACAGTAACGTCACCCAGCAGCAAGGGAGCTGGCGTATCAGCGTCCCAGAGGGGCAGTATTTTATGATGGGCGATAATTCAGACCGTAGCGGTGACAGTCGGTTTTGGGGCTATGTGCCCGATGATAACTTGGCAGGCAAGGCAACCTACGTTTGGATGCATAAACAGCCCGGGCTATGGCACTTACCGACCTTTGCGTATAATAGAATTATAGATTAAAGTTTGGTAGTATACTATAGCCTATACTGCATACTCTATAATCTATCTTCTCTAGTCGTTTATAACGTTCATAAAAAGTCGCTTGGTTCAATTTTGGAGAATGATCATGTCAGAGCGCCATTACGCTATGCCCAGCACCCTATCAGGCTATGTGCCAGCCCATGCGCCTAGTCAATCGCAGCAAGGTGCCAGCGTCACAGGTGTCGTATTTTTTATATTTGCCTTGGGCATTTTTGCCATGCTTGGCATTGCGATAATCCCTGCTCAAATAACCGATTATCAATTGACTAAATCGATTGCCAATGAGCTTAAAAAATCTAACGACAATAAAGAAAGCGCCGGCCAGTTTATGGAAAATTTGCAAAAACAGTTGTCTATTAATGCTGATTACACCAGCAAACCCGAAGACATCCTGACATTCACCAGCAAGCAAACAGGTAGCTTGGCGGTGCATAAAAAGTATGAAGTAGTCAACAACTTTATGGGCAATGTGTTTATTGTCAACCGTTTTGAAGGTGATATTACCGCTAGTGAAGCCTTGGATTAATATGAACAACAGTGTATTACCGACAGAGTTCGCTGCATCCCCCAAACAGCGTTATACAAATTTTGAGCAAGGTTTAGAGGCGCTGCAACAACAACTTGGATATCGGTTTACAGATACCAGTTTAGCCAAATTGGCATTGACCCATCGCTCCTTTGATGGCCAAATCAACTACGAGCGTTTAGAGTTTTTAGGAGACGCTTTATTGGGCATGATAATTGGGGAAGCCCTGTATTATCAATATCCAAAGCAAGATGAGGGGCGTCTAACCAGAATGCGCGCCACGCTCGTTCGCCAAGAATCACTGGTGATAGTGGCGCAAAAGCTCGAACTGTCCTCTTTTTTGATTTTAGGGGCAGGGGAGCGTAAAGGTGGCGGACGTGAGCGTGCCTCTATTTTAGCAGATACCGTTGAGGCGTTAATTGGCGCCATTTATTTGGACAGCCAAGATATACAAATGGTAAGAACCTGCGTATTACAGTGGTTTAGCGAGCTGATTGCCAATGTCAATGATCAGCGAGTGCTTAAAGACGCTAAAAGCCGCTTGCAAGAGTGGCTACAAGGGCATAAATTTGATTTGCCAAGTTATGACTTGTTAGAAACGCGCGGCAATGCACCCAACCAAATTTTTGTGGTGAGCTGCAGCGTCGACGTAGAAAACAGTACTGCAGTGATTGAATCTGGCGAAAGCCGCCGCATTGCCGAGCAGAAAACAGCCGAAAAAATGATTAATCAGCTTAATAACTTGGTTAATGAGCGGATGATTAAACTCAAGCACCGCACACAAACCTATGATTCATAGATGTAGAGCACTACAGAGCATTACAGAGCCGCAAGCAATAATATGGTTGTTGCATGAGGTTTGGTTGGCCGTTTAATAAGCTCAGCATAACACTATAGTGAGCCTAAAGTGAGCCTATAGTTATCTAATCATGTTCAAAAGCTAGCATCGATTGTGACAAGCAGCTGATATTGTCCTCGTGCTCAGTGCACCTACCTCACCTGATACATATGCCTAATGATAAAATAGATTGACTGGACACAATACCCTATGCCAAAGAAAAACACCATGCCAAACGCTCAAGACGCTCAAGACGCTCATCTCAACCCTGATATCAACCCTAATATCGATGCTGATATTGACACACGCTCAATGGACAACACGACTCAAACCCAAGATTCTGACGACAGCGATGTGGTTGTCGATGACTTTTTTAAGGCGACACCAGATCAATCAACAACAACGAATGGCGGCTATCGAGCTGGCTATGTGGCTATCGTGGGCCGTCCCAATGTGGGAAAATCCACTTTAATGAACCATCTTTTAGGCCAAAAACTCTCCATCACCTCGCGTAAACCACAAACCACCCGCCATCGTATTCATGGCATACTGTCCACCCACGATATGCAGGCCGTCTTTGTGGATACCCCGGGCATCCATAGTAATGAGGTGCGCTTAATCAATGAGCGCATGAACAAGGCGGCCACCTCAGCGTTGGTCGATGTCGATTTGGTCTTATTTGTCGTCGAGGGGGAACAATGGCGCGACGATGATTTACTGACTCTTGAAAAAATTGGCGCCACCAAAACCCCGGTAGTGTTGGTTATTAATAAGTCTGATATGATTAAAGACAAGGGCAGTATTTTACCGTTAATTGAAACCTACCATGAGAGTTTTGATTTTGCGGATATTGTGCCGGTTTCTGCCCTAAAAAACCAAAATTTGGAGACGCTGCAAGCGGTTATCTACTCGCATTTGCCCGAAGGTGCGCCGATTTATGATACCGAGCAAATCACTGATCGTAGTGAGCGTTTTTTAGCCAGCGAGATTATTCGTGAAAAAATCATGCGGCAGGTGGGTGAAGAAGTCCCATACGATTTGACGGTGCAGATTGATGAGTTTAAAGATGAGGCGGCACATGTGGATAAAAAGACCGGCCGGCAACGCAAAGCAGTCACGTTTATAGATGCCACCATTTTTGTGGAGCGTGATGGTCAAAAAGCCATTATCATTGGCGACAAAGGGGTGCGCATCAAACAGATAGGCACCGCTGCACGTGAAGATATGGAAGCGTTATTTGAGCGGAAAATCATGCTCAATTTGTGGGTCAAAGTCAAGCAAGGCTGGTCGGATGATGCTCGTGCTTTGAGTAGTCTTGGCTATTAACACAGATGCGTAATCAATCGTTACAGGCGTACAGTTTGCATCAGCGCCCTTTTCAAGAAAAACGCAGTATTTACTATTTATTCACTAAAGAGTGGGGGGTTTTGCATGGCATTGCGCCAAAAGGCATCCCCCAGTTTGTGCCGCTAACCCTATTTGCAACCGGCAAAAAGCCTTTAAAGACATTGCAACAAGTCACCATAGCCGATACGGTACCCCGGCTACAGGGTCAACAGCAATACGCCGCCTTGTATCTAAATGAGATAACCCTTAAGCTTCTGCCCCTTGAAGACAGCGTGCCCCTCATCTACCAGCAATATGCGCAGGCCATCGGCGCCTTGCAGTTCTCCTTAAGTGCAACTGAGTTAAAGCTGGTACTGCGTTTATATGAGCAGGTTTTATTCACTGAGCTTGGTTATGCTATCGATTTGCAACAAGATGACACCCAAAATCCTATTGAGCCCAAGCGTTATTATCACTTTGGCGCCAATAGAGGCTGGTATCCCAAGCCACCCTTGAATGAGCAGACAGCTTGCCATGCTAAACGAAAAGCGCAGATAGACAAAACGGGATTGCTAGGGTCAGACATTATCGCCATGCGCCGTGGCATCCACCCCACCACGCTGTCGTCTTGGTCGCTGATTCATCGTCAGCTTATCGACCATCTTTTTGACTATCAACCGCTGCAAAGCCGTATCTTATGGCAACAGTTTATGCACTATCAATAAATTATCACGTTAGGGACAATCTGTTGCTACCATACTATAAGGCTTAACACGATGTTGCCCAAGCTCATTTAAAGAAACCAAATACATGTTGCTAACCTCTCTATCGTCAGGACAATATTTTATATGCGCAAAATGCCCTCTTGGCAGTCCTGTATCACCAGAAAATTTAATATAGTGGCGTTGATTACCGGCGCGCAAGTACACTTTGCCATAATTTAAGCGTAAAGGGCTATTTTGAATTAGGCTATCTCGGGTAGGGTTATATTGGCGATTTTCATCCTTGTCATTGAAGACAAGCAAAGAGGCTTGGGCGTCTCTATGACAAACTAGATGGCTGTCGGCTAGACAAACCGTGGTGTTATTGTGATGAATAAAACTTTTGGTTTTGCCGATTCTATAAGCGTTAATAATGAGGTTGCAAATTTGATTGGCTTCCCATCTTTTTAGCATCGAGATAAAAGAGGGTATAGCAATAGTAGCGAGGATTGCTATAATGACCATCACAATCAATACTTCTACTAAAGTTACGCCCGATTGCCGACTATTGAGAGGAGTGTATAAGCCATTATTCATGCGGGTTGTCAATGTCCTTAGGCAATCACTGTTTAGGAAAACGCTAAGCTAGTTAATCGAGACACCCGCTCAACCTTAGCATCGTCTTGATAGATAAAATAGGTATAAAATAGGTAAAAAGAGCCGACATTAACAAATGTAGTAGCTAACGATGGGGTTAACTATAGACTAAATAGATAAAGCATTCTATTTAGGTAGGTATTCTATTTAGCTAGCTATACTATGACTATGACTATGACTATGACTATGACTATGACTATGGGTGTGGCTATAGCTATACCTATGCGATATAGTGCAAAAGAATAGTGCGACTAAGTAACCGTCATATCTGTCATATCGGTAACAGTCATATCAGAAACTTTAATTTTTATCCAGTGATATATTAAGCGTATTTATTTATGGTTCACAAGTAATGTCAAATTTTGTTACAATTAGTGACGGTATTGTTGAATCCATAGAATTTATAATCTAGGTGTATTAGAATTCTTAGAGTACTGTTATTGGTAAAGTGATGGTACCTTCTGACGCTTTTAAATCTGACGCTTTTTAAATAGCGAGCAAAGTGTCTTATGACTTAGGTGTTTTTTTGCTTAAGTGTTTTGTTAGTTAGATGTTTTGTTGCTTGGTTGTTTTACTGCTTGGTTGCAAAGTGAGTTTAGTGGCATAAGTTAAAGCCTGTGCTAAGATTGATAAGGATAAGCGTCTTAACAGCAGTATCATTGGTAACGGTAATATAGTGATTGACGCTTGTTTTTAGCCCAAGTGCTCTAGTGTAAACCAATTTACACAATTAAAATCTAGGCCTATAGTCTGCAATCTTGTATGCTATTAGGCGCTTAGCAATTGAATAAGTGATACTAAACAAACCAAATACGGTTACAATATGGCAGGTTTTATGGGCATAATATCTAACATTTGCCTAATTTCATGCGGTGCTGCAACTTAGGGTGCATTGATAAAGCGATTCGGTTTGGATAATAATCATTAAAAAACAGTTGTAAAACTCACAATTTGTCGATATCCTATTCTGTGATAATATCAGTTGGTGTCCCGAATTATTGCAGTTAAGGGTGAGACATTAACATTAGAAACTATGCATGTATTTTTGATAATACATAAACCATCCCTTGGAGGAAGTTCATGAAACTTAATAAAATTACTCTGGCTATTGTAGCCGCAGTTGCTGCACCCATGATGGCCAATGCTGGTGTTACTGTCAGTCCCTTGTTGCTAGGTTATCACTGGTCAGAGTCTATCAGCGATACAGCGGATAAGCAGCGCGATCTATTGCGTGTTGGTAAACAGTTAGAAACTAATGGTCCTACGAATGGTGGCATTACCAAAGATGACAGCTTATATACGGGTGCTGCGATTGGTATCGAGTTAACCCCATCTACCCAGTTCCAAATCGAATACGGCGTAACTAATGCCGATGGTAAAGCTTCAGAAGCATCAGCGAACACACCTGCTAATCGCTTTGATGTTGAACAAGAGATGATTACCGGTAACTTCTTAATCGGTACGGATCAAGTAACTGGTTATAGCGAAAGTGCCCTACGTCCTTATGTGTTAATTGGTGCTGGTCAGTCTAAAATTAAGGTCGAAAATCAAGAGAGCTATACGTTAACTTCCCCTATCAAAGGTCAGGCTACAGGTCAGATTCCTGCCGGAACTCAAGTTGCCGAATCTAAAGATACGATTGGTAACCTAGGTCTTGGCGCTATGTACCGTGTTAATGACGCCCTAAGCTTACGTGGTGAAGGTCGTGCAGTTTATAACTTTGATTATGGCTGGTGGGAAGGTATGGCACTAGCGGGTCTGGAAGTGGTACTGGGTGGTCATTTAGCGCCTGCTGTTGTTGTCCCACCTGTAGAACCTGTTGAGATACCAGTGATTGAGCCGGTTGTGCCTGAAACACCCGTTGTTGTTGTTGTGCCCCAAGTGGATGGCGATAGCGATGGCGATGGCGTACTTGATAGCGCTGATCAGTGCCCTAACACCCCTGCTAATGTGGTGGTTGATGCAACTGGTTGCCCAGAAATCCTAAAAGTAGATGACGTGTTACAAATGGAATTACGCGTATTCTTTGATAATGATAAATCGGTGATTAAAGATCAGTACAACTCAGAAATTGCTAAAGTTGCTGAGAAAATGCGTGAGTATCCAAACTCTACGGCTCAAATCGAAGGCCATGCGTCACAAACTAAGCGTAGCTCGGCTAAATATAACCAACGCTTGTCAGAAGCGCGGGCTATTGCTGTGAAGAGCATGTTGACCAATCAGTTTGGTGTTGAACCAAACCGTTTAAGCACAGTGGGTTATGGCTTTACTCGTCCTATCGCACCAAACACTACCCCTGAAGGTCAAGCCATGAACCGTCGCGTTTATGCAGTTATCAGCGGTAATAAGTCAACGACGGTAGAGCGTACTAAAGATATGGTTGTTAAATAATAGCTAGCGTTACTGGTTTACTCATTTGCAAAAAAAGCTACCACTGGGTAGCTTTTTTTTATTCTATGTCATTTGATTGTTGTCAGGCTGATTGCTTGCGGTCGTATATAGCGAATCTATAATGGTTGGTCTTATATTAGGGTTAACGCGGTTCAAAGGCATAACTTTGGCTGTTATGCATTGCCCTCGCTGTGCATAGCAATGTGGTATTAAACTGTCATACAATAATGCTATACTACGGCGGTAAAATAAATTATCTATCATTACAAAATTTTGAGTCTTTTAATATGTCTAACGAAATTGAAAATTTACGCAATATCGCCATCATTGCCCACGTCGATCACGGTAAAACAACCTTAGTGGATAAGCTATTACATCAATCAGGTACGTTTGGTGAGCGCGCTAATATTGCAGAACGGGCGATGGATTCAAATGATCTTGAGCAAGAACGTGGTATTACGATTCTTGCAAAAAACACTGCCATAAGATGGAAACATCCAGACCGCGATATCGAATATCGCATTAATATCGTGGATACGCCAGGTCACGCCGATTTTGGCGGTGAAGTTGAGCGGGTGATGTCGATGGTGGATTGCGTACTGTTGGTGGTGGATGCCGTCGATGGCCCCATGCCGCAAACCCGATTCGTGACCCAAAAAGCGTTTGAGCAAGGTCTTAAACCAATTTTAGTCATTAACAAAGTGGATCGCCCGGGTGCACGCCCAGATTGGGTGATGGATCAAATTTTTGATTTATTTGATAATTTAGGCGCAACCGATGAGCAGCTAGACTTTCCAATTGTTTATGCCTCGGCCCTAAATGGGGTTGCCGGTCTAGAAGCAGACCAACTCGCAGATGACATGCTGCCTTTATTTGAAACCATCGTTGATGTGGTAGAAGCGCCGCAAGTGGACCCTGATGCCCCGTTTCGGATGCAAATCTCAAGTTTAGATTACAATAGTTTTGTTGGTGTTATCGGCATCGGTAGAATTGAGCGTGGTCGCATTAAAGTTAATACGCCGGTGACAGTGATTGATCAAAAAGGCGAGACTCGAAATGGCCGTATTCTAAAGATTATGGGCTATCATGGCTTAGATCGCATAGAAGTAGAAGAGGCGCAAGCGGGGGATATTGTCTGTATTACCGGTATTGATGCGTTGCATATTTCGGATACCATTTGTGACCCGAGTAATGTAGAAGCACTGCCGCCGTTGACTGTTGATGAACCTACGGTATCTATGACCTTTCAGGTGAATAATTCTCCGTTTGCAGGACGTGAAGGTAAGTTTGTGACCTCACGTAATTTGCGTGAACGTCTAGAGCGTGAATTGATTCATAACGTTGCGCTGCGCGTGGCCGATACGGACTCTCCTGAAAAGTTTAAAGTATCTGGCCGTGGTGAGCTGCATCTGTCGGTACTTATTGAAAACATGCGCCGTGAAGGTTTTGAGATGGGTGTATCTCGTCCCGAAGTTATTGTTAAAGAAGTGGACGGCAAGCTACAAGAGCCGTATGAAAATGTGATTTTTGATGTTGAAGAGCAGCATCAGGGGTCTATTATGGAGCAGATTGGGCTACGTAAAGGCGAGATGACCGATATGCAAGTGGACGGCAAAGGCCGTATTCGTATCGAGGCGACCATGCCAGCGCGTGGCTTAATTGGTTTTCGCTCAGAGTTTTTAACCTTAACATCAGGCTCAGGCATTTTAACCTCTAGCTTTTCACACTATGGCCCACAAAAAATTGGTGAAGTGGGCGGGCGTACCAATGGTGTTTTAGTGTCCATGGCGAACGGTGTGTGCTTGGGTTATGCCCTATTTAACTTACAAAAGCGGGGCAAGTTATTTGCTGAGCCGCAGCTTGAAGTTTATGAAGGGATGATTGTGGGCTTAAACTCACGTAGCGAGGACATGGTGGTGAACCCAACAACGGCAAAACAGTTGACCAACGTGCGTGCTAGTGGGACAGATGAAGCATTAACTCTAACGCCGGCGGTTAAATTTACCCTAGAACAAGCCCTCGAGTTTATTGAAGATGACGAATTGGTAGAAGTAACGCCAAAGTCTATTCGATTGCGTAAGCGTTATTTAACTGAAAGTGAACGTAAGCGCTATGGTCGTAAGAAAGAAAAATAAATCTTAGGGTGCTTATTTTGATAACGAGTCGTTTATACCTTAGATGGCACTATTCAGACAAATGACCTAATTAAGTACTGGTTTTAAAAAGCTAATGCAGGCATACTGCATTAGCTTTTTTTGTGATGAGAGTACTGGCAAAAAATTAGTTTTTAGGGCAAAATTATTTGCTACAAGGCTGATTGTCGCCAGGAGATAGTCACTATAAGTGTAGCAAACGTTGTTATGTAGATTGTAATAAGAGTTTAGCGAGTCAAGTTGTATCCTAATAAACCGTAAAAATAATAACTTGTTTAAGGAGATTAATGTTATGAGTATGGTATCAGAGTTTAAAGAGTTTGCGCTTAAAGGCAACGTCATAGATTTAGCCATTGGTGTGATTATTGGGGCTGCTTTTAGTACGATTACCACCTCTTTGGTTGAAGACATTATCATGCCAATCGTTGCTTTTTTGTTTGGCGGCGAGATTAATTTTAAAAATATGTTTTTTATGTTGGGTGATGCGCCGGCCAATGTACCAAGAACTTATGATGCTTTAAAAGCAGCTGGGGTGCCGCTATTGGCCTATGGTAGTTTTATCACTGTGCTGATTAATTTTCTTATCTTAGCCTTTATCATTTTCTTGATGGTCAAAGCGATGAATAAGATGCGCCGTAAAGATGCCGTCGAAGAAGTGGTTGAAGGGATATCAGAAGAAATTGTATTGCTACGCGAAATTAGTAGCAAACTGAGTAAATAACTTCATTTACCTTATACTGGTGTCACTCATAAAAAAGGCCAATCACTTTGATTGGCCTTTTTTATGCTAGCTAGAGTTTAATACTAGCTGCGTTTTTTAGTTTTAGCGGTGTTTTGACGGCGACGATAGGGTCATAAAAATGCGTAACGCTGAATACAACACAGTCTAGTCTTGATAAGCTAGCGTGGAATAACCACCACGTTTTCATCGGTGTTAATTAAGATTTCAGAGGGCTGGTCTATGACGATGCGCACTTGATTGTTATTCACCACTCGAGATTTATAGAAGTTGTCTTCAGCTACCGTACAGCCCAAGCAGCGGTTTAAGGCCTGCCAAGGCTGCTCAACCAATTTTTGCTGCGCTTCAGCCGCGTTATCACCTGCCATAGAAAACGGCAAACTGACGATATAAGCGGCGGTACCAGCAACAGCCGCTATCAATTGCAGGGGTTTGCCAGCAATGGTATCGACCAGCATCGTATCATAAGAGGGACCAAAGTCACCTTCATCAATTTCGATAGCAGCAAAACTTGGGGTTATCATGGCAATAGTCAGCCCCAAAGTGGTGATGATGCGGATATATGGTAATGTCATACGGTGGTCCCTCAATAGGTCTAGGTGGCGGTATCAATATCTACTATTAAAACAAGTTAACCC
>JAGLBE010000009.1:0-25076 GCA_018260445.1 Psychrobacter sp. | reverse complement strand
CGGATGAATGCCGGCCAAAAACAGGCTTTCAGTGGCATAAATATTGCCCACGCCGACCACAAAAGCTTGATCCATAATCACCGCTTTAATAGGCCGGGTAATGGGTTTGCTTGAGGGGGCTTTATTTGTCGTGCCGGCCGATGGCGCTTTTGTCGTATTGCCCGCAAGCCTATGGATTTTTTGGTACAGATACTCGCCATTGAAGTCAGCTTGCAATGGCTCGACGCCCAAGTGGGTCAACAACTTATCGCCATACTCATCATGCCATAACACGGCGCCAAAACGGCGTGGATCATGGTAATGCAGCTGAATGCCTAAATTCTGCTGGTCAGTGCCTTGTTGCTTCCCCTCTGCAGCAAAATGAAAAATAAGATGATCATGTTTGCGCTTTGCACTACCTGCAGGATATTGTTGCAGGCTACCGGACATGCCCAAATGAATGAGTAACGTCCGGGTGGGGGCGCGGTCGTTGTTATAGTCAGCCTTTAAGGTAAACGTCAGTAGCAAATATTTGGCACGGCGCTGTACTTGATGCAGGTAATACCCGGTTAAGTCGCTAAGATTATCGGGCATCGGCCAGCGTAATGTCGGCTGATAAACAGTAATGGCGGCAATCGGTTTGTTTAATAAGGGCTCTAGGCTGTTTTTTGTGGTTTCAACCTCAGGCAATTCTGGCATGAATTAGACTCCGCGTCTGGCATGCAGTACACCAGGCTGTTGCTCAAGCTTGGCTAGTAGTTTGGAGAGCTGCGCTAAACCTGTGACCTCAATATTAAATTTAAGATGGGCGATATTGTCGTCATCACTATGGGTGCCAACGCCGCGTATATTGACATCTTCTTTGTCAATCACTTGGGTTAAATCGCGCAGCAAGCCGCGTCTATCATAGGCTTCAATAAAAATCTCCATAGGCTGATAGCGAGAAGCCTGCGCCACCCAAGTCGCTGATATTTCGCGTTCAGGTTCACGCTCGATAAGCCGAGCATACTCAGCGCAGCCGCGGTTGTGGATGGAGACGCCGCTACTTTGGGTGATAAAACCGGCAATAGGCTCGCCATAAATGGGATGGCAGCAATTGGCAAAGCGCATTTCGATATTATCTAGCCCATCGATGCTGATTTTATAAGCATCTAATTTACCCGTTGCCCGAGGATGAACGCTTGGCACTAAGTCTTGTTCTTCTTTTTCGGGGGTTAAATCCAGCTCGCGGGCAATATGCCCCGTCAACTGATGCAGCCCAATGTCGCCGGTTACCAGACCTACCAAAATGTCATCGGCATGGTTGACATTAAAATGACTGACATAGTCTTTTAAATTAATACTATTGGGGTGCAATGAGAGTCGGCTTAGCTCTTTGGCTAACATCTGCTTGCCAATCTCTAAATTTTTATCACGGTCTTGTTTGTTAAACCATTGCCGCAGCTTCGCTCGAGCCCGACTGGTATGGATATAGCCCAAGGACGGCACCAGCCAATCGCGGTTTGGCTCGCGCGAGGCTTTGGTCACAATTTCAACTTGCTCCCCGGTTTTAAGCGGATAGGTGAGAGGCACATAACGCTGATTCACCCGAGCCGCCTGCGCCCGATTGCCCACTTGGGTATGCACATAATAGGCAAAATCTAGGACAGTTGCCCCTTTGGGCAGCTCGGTGATGTCGCCATCCCGGCTAAAGACATAAATACGCTCAAATTCGCCAAAATCAACCAGTTGTTCTTCTTCATCAAGCTCGCTTAGCCCCTCGTCGTGAGGATTAAGGTCGTCTACGCTGCTATGCAGTGCCGGCTTTAGTTTTGGCTCACTACCTGCCAGTAAAATTTGGCGCAAGGAGCTGATGCGTTTCGTCAGATAAGCATCTGGTTTATGGGCGCCGCCTTCTTTATAGGTCACGTGCGCACACATGCCAAGCTCTGCCTCAAAGTGCATTTGATGGGTACGAATTTGAATCTCTAACGATTTATTGTCGGCAATAACGGCGGTGTGTAGCGAGCGGTAGCCATTTGATTTTGGGTTGGTGATATAATCATCAAATTGCTCTGGAATATGGTGCCATAAGCCATGCACCAATCCTAGGGTGTGGTAACACTCCGCTTGCGTCGTCACCAGTACTCTTAGGGCTCGAATGTCATAGAGCTGATCAAAGGATAAGCCTTTTAGCTTCATCTTGCGATAGATAGAATAGATATGCTTGACGCGTCCTGACACATCGGCCACAATGTTGGCGTCGGCCAAGGCGGCAACAAGTTGCTGCTGTACACGATGGATATATACCTCGCGCTCGCTGCGCTTTTCGGACAGCAATTTGGCAATTTCTTTGTAGCGCTCGGGGGCAAGATAACGAAATGCTAAGTCCTCAAGCTCCCACTTGATTTGCGCAATGCCTAGGCGGTGCGCTAAGGGCGCATAAATACTCATCACTTCGCGTGCAACCCGCTGCTGCCGCTCCTCAGAGGCATAAGAGAGCTCGCGCATGGCAAAGGTACGCTCGGCAAGTTTAATGAGCACCACCCGCACATCATTGGTCATCGAGATAAGCATGTTATAAATATTCGATAGCTGTTCGCGCTGGTTATTGGCGAGATGGTCTTCTAAACGCTGACTACTTTCAATGGTTTCAGACAGTTGCCCGATGGCCAATGTGTCCAGCACCAGCTTGGCAATGCTATCGCCAAAATGTTGCCGTATTTGCTCTTGCGACAGCAGTTTAGTTCGCGCGGCACGGTACAGCATAGCGGCGGTGAGCGCCTCCTCATCATGATACAAATAGGTTAAAATATCGGTCATGCCAATGCCGGTCATATAGGCACTAGAACGTTTGTTTTCACTTAAAATAGACTCATGACCAATCAATTCGCAAGCTTTAACCAAATTGGGTAGCTGGTCAATGTTCACCCGTTGGGTGACTGCTTTAATCCAAGCGGGCAGGTCGATTGTGGTGTTATCGGCTAACAGGTTTTTCTCGCAGTCGGCTACGGCATCTAGCTTAGTGGCATAGTGTTTGGTGCGAGTAATATCGGTAAGCTCGACGTCTTTGGCCTGCCCTGTATTAGAGGCGGCACCGTTTGGTTGTTGCGCGGGCACGGGCGCGGCCATAGGATAAGCCGGTGCGGCGTTGAGGTTGTCGGTTAACTGCGATGCTTGAGCGATGAAGTGGTAGGTTAGGCGCTCAAGGTGGTGATAGTTGCCATGTACATTTGGCAAAAGCGGCAGGTGCGCGGCGCGCCCTAACAGAGTGGGCCGCTTTACGGTCACCAGTTGTTTTTCTAACTGCGCAGTGAGCGCCGCCGCCGTGGGTCGCTCTGGTTGATAGTAGCCATGCTGATGTTGGGCGACCATTTGCGCGGCAAGAGAGGCGCTATCCACCGTTGTCGTTTGACCATCGATTAATGGTAACCCTTCACGAACCTTGACCACAAGTTTCTCCCGATAATGAGCGCCACAGTCATCCATATCTTGTGGCAATTTTTAGGGTGTGTTGGTTGATGACTGACCCAACCTGTCAGCGGGTGTTTGAGCAGTACCACTATATCAATATAGCAATATAGCAATGTACCAATATATCATAATACCGAACTGCAAAACCTATATCCTAATTGCCCCTAAGCACGCCGCTTAGCGTCATTGACAGCAATTGGCGGCATTTGGCGGCATTGTCAATATTGTCAATAGTATACCAGCCATAAACCTAACAGCAGTGACGCCAAACCCGCTTATTTGTTTAATAAGGCATTATTTTTCAAACCGAGCGATAGATTCCACATGCCCAGTGTGACAAAACATATCCATCACCCCAGCGTCGGTGAGGCGATAGCCTTGCTCGATAAGCGCTTTGGTATCTCGAGCCAAGGTAGCAGGGTTGCAAGAGACATACACAATGCGAGCCGCATTAAAGCGAGGCAGGTATTGCATCACCTCCCAAGCCCCAGAGCGGGGCGGGTCGATTAAAATGGCATCAAAGCCTTGCTGCGCCCAAGGCTGCTCACTAAAATCTTGGGTTAAGTCTTGCTGATAAAATTCGGTGTTGGTGATATTGTTGCGCTTGGCGTTATCTTCGGCGCGGGCGGTCATCGCATCCGAGCCTTCAACCCCAATACAAACCCCTTGGCTGCCATCCTCACCGCCGACCAAGCGCGCTAGCGGCAAGCTAAAGTTGCCCAAACCGCTAAATAAGTCTAACACCCGCTCACCGGCTTTTAAATCCAGCAAATCGCAAGCCAATTTGGTCATTTTACGATTTACCGATAAGTTCACTTGGGTAAAGTCAGTCGGAATAAACGCATATATGAGATTAAAATCCGGCAGTGCGTAGTAGAGACGCCCAAACTGCTGGCGGGTGTCATCACTGTCATGCAAGGCAATGCGCTGAATGCTGTCCGGCCCTTTGGGCTGTAAATACAGCTGCCAGTGTCTTGCGGCAAAAAATTCTTTGAGCTTGGCAATATCACTATCTGATAACGGCTCAAGGTTGCGCACAATAAGGGCAACGGGTTGATTGCCATCGGGCAAATCGGGCATCGCCTCGCCCATGGCTAGCTCAATTTGGGCAATTTGGCTTCTACTATCCAATGCGCTAATCAGCTGTTTTAGGTTGTCAAGCTCAAACCCAATACGCTCATCTAAAATATGACATTCCGTTAATTCGGCTAAAAAATTACTGTTGCGCTCGCGAAAACCGACCAGCGCCGTCTGTTTTTTTGCGACATAGCGCACGCCCATACGGGCTTTAGTGCGATAACCTAAACGCTCACCGACAATAGGCGCGAGCCAGTTATCAGGTTGCACGTTTGCCTGATGCTCAAGTAACTCGGCCAATACCGTTTGTTTAAAGGCAATTTGCCCCTCGGGTTGCCAGTGCTGCAAGCTACAACCGCCACAAACGCCAAAATGCGGGCAAGGCGGGGTTTGACGCTGCGGATGTGCATTGGCAAGCAGCTCGGTGGCATCGCCTTCTTCAAAGCTTTTGCGGCTATTGGTGATGCGCACCTTAAGCGTTTCATCCGGTAACCCAAAACTGACAAACACTTTTTTGCCATGTTTGTCGAGGTGATGCCCCGCTTGCGCATCAAAGCCATTGCCATAAACCGCAACCCCGCGCCCATCATGCGACAACCCCTGTATTTTAAATGGTAGCGGCTCAGCATCTTTTAAGCGCCGGCGCACTTTGGAGCTGGGTTTTGAGAGTTTTTTACTCGGTGTGGTCGCCAACGTTGAGCGGTGCTCGGGCGTCGCTAACGGGTTTGACTGACTAACCTTTATCGCATTATGGATTGGCGTATCTGGCGCTTGGGCTTTTGGTGCTTGGCTCTTTGGTGCTTGGGTGGGCTGCATAAACCTGCCTATCTGTTATATTAAAATTGGTTATATTGCAATAGTGCTATGACGTCTAGTCACAATAAAGCATAGGGGAAGCATAAGTTAGTCAAGATAGTGCTATTAAACACTGCACTATTAAACATAGTGCTATTAAACATTGCACTAGTAAACATGGTGCTATTAAACATAATGCGATGAATACGATAAACAATAGGGCTATGACAATGATGTCTAAAGATATGGGGGGTATTGACGTATTTAATAGAGTGGTGCAGCAAAATTATCGCATCCATGCAGATAAAAACGTAGTATCATATCCCAAACTAAGGTCTGGCAATAGCTAAATTTGCAACAGGCTCTAAGTCCAATTCTAAGTGCAATACTAAGTCCAATACTAAGTCCAATGGCTTAAAAATGCCGCATGGCAGGCAGTCGTCTCGCCCGCAGCGTTGGTACTGACCTTGGTGGTTAGATAAGCACGGGTTTGGTTTTGCCAGTTGTCAAAGTCCCCGCTGGTGATGTTGCCGGTTAAACGCAGCCAGCGCAAATAAATCAACCAGGTATTGAGCACATCCGACTCACAGTACAAGGCCAAGGCAGGCCAGTCTGCTGCCGCCACCAACTCACCCACCATGCTGCCGTCCATATCCCTTTTGCCCGGTAAGTCATATAAACTGGCGACGACATCCATCGCTTCACGGTGACTGGCCCCGTATTGACTGAACCTGTCCATTAAATCAAGGTGGCGGGTTTGGAAACGATTGACATAATTGTTATAGCGCATCGTGTTGACCTGATTACCCTCTTCAAATAGTAACGGCACACTTAAATCATATTGCATCGCACGATAAATGAGTACGGGGATATCAAAGCCGGAGCCATTCCAACTCACCAGTTGCGGTAGCGAATTGACCGCATTAAACGCCCGAAAAAATTTTGCCAAAATATCTTTTTCGCTCAAGGTTTCTGCTGTGAGTGAAAACAGAGAGAACTTATTATCTGCCTCATGGATATACAGCCCAGAGATGCAAACAATACGCTGCAAAGGTAAGCGCATAAAATCGTGCCCTGCCTCTTGTTCGCGCAGGCTCACTAAGGCCGCTTTAGTATCGGCATCATTGAGGTTTTTAAGCTCAGGGTAAATACGCCGTGCGCCGTCAAGATCTGCAATCGTTTCGATATCAAACACAAACACCGGGACATTAGGAAAGACACTCATGGCTTAATCATCCTGTACGGTATACAGACCAGTCGATAGGTATCTGTCGCCTCTATCACATACAATAAACGCAATCATCGCATCGGGCTGTTGCTCTTGTATCTCAAGTCCTATTTGTAGCGCTGCCCATGCGGCTGCACCCGAGGAGACGCCAGCCAAAATACCCTCGGTGCGGGCAAGCTTACGCATATAGCGCTCTGCGGTGGCTTGGTGGATATCCATCACTCGGTCAACCACAGCGGGATTATATATTTCGGGGCGATATTCGGGCGGCCAACGCCGGATGCCTGCTATCGACGCCTCGCTATCAGGTTGTAGGCCGATAACTTGAATGTTGGGGTTTTGCTCTTTTAGGTATTGACCGGTTCCTGATATGGTGCCCGTGGTGCCCATCGAGCTGATAAAATGGGTAATACGCCCACCGGTTTGTTGCCATAATTCGGGGCCGGTGGTTTGATAATGGGCGGCACTGTTATCAGGATTGGCAAACTGATTGAGCACAATGCCGCGCCCAGCACGCTCGAGTGCTAAGGCTTGGTCACGCGCCGCCTCTATGCCCTCGTCAACCTCAATTAAGGTGGCACCATAAGCCGCCATAGCGTCTTTACGCTCTTGGGTCGAATTGGTGGGCATTAATAGCAGCATCTGATAGCCCCGCATTGCCGCTACCATGGCCAAGGCAATGCCGGTGTTGCCACTGGTGGCTTCGATTAAAGTGTCGCCAGGTTGAATATCGCCACGTTGTTCGGCTTGCAGCACCATGTTAAACACGGCACGGTCTTTTACCGAGCTGGCAGGGTTATTGCCTTCAAGCTTTGCCAGTATTTGCACGTTTTGAGCGATATTTTCGAGGGCGGGCAAGCGCTGTAGGGCCACTAAAGGCGTGTTGCCAATACAATCGACCAATTGCACAATGCTGGTGGCTGCGCTGGTGGCTGCTTGGCTTGGCAAGTCTAAGCTTAAGGTGACTAAGTTAGGTTTTGAGGCTAGCGGGTTTGGGGTATCTGACATAACAAATCTCAAAGCAAAATAATGCGAAAACAGGTTTTAATGCGTATATAGTGCCAATTATAGCATTTTGCAGCCATGGGCGTTATCTGCAATAGGCCAAAAACCTGTTAAACTTAACTCATGTGAGCTGGTATAGCAGGAATCATGATTTACCGCTGTGCACGATAGACCTAACCGTTCACCCTTTTACGATAAAGCCAAAACTTATGAAGCGCATCGCAATATTCGACTTTAGTAGTGCTTATGGCCAACTGGTGTTATTGGTGTTTTTACCCATCACAGTATTGGCAGCCGTGGGCGCCTATTTGGTAGAAAAAGAAGCCACTAAAGCGATAGAGTCAGAACAGCGCACTTTAGCAACCGCAGCCCTGTTTCGTTATGAGCCCATCGTCAAGCAGTTGTTACCGTCCATTGTTGCACATGCGAGGCTTGAAGGCTTAAGCGATAAGGACTTAGACGCTAAAGGCTTAAACACTAAAGGCTTAAACACTAAAGGCTTAGACGCTAAAGGCTTAAATGCGGGGCAGATGGTTAAAGAAGACAGCCTGCCTGCGCCCGTGCCAATCACTAACCTTGAAGATGTGCAACAACGTATCCATCTTATTTTGACCTCCATGGGTAACGAGCAACACATTCAGCGCATCGTTATCGTAAACGAACAGGGCAAGGTGGTGGCCTCCTCGCTTACTCAACTAAAGCCATCTAACGGCTGGATAAATAGCTTGGCTCTAACGAATGGCTTGCCCTTACAGTCGCAATTTATAGCCGGTATACCGACCGAAGATGGCACCGCTTACGGCCATCTTCTTGGTGGGTACCAGCAGCAACAATATTGGTTATTTGTGGATATGGACAACGAACCGTTAACCATTGCCAGAATGCGCATGTGGTTGGGGCTTGGCTCAACCGGGCTGTTTACCTTACTGATGCTGTTATTAAGTTTAAACATTTACGCCAAACGCTGGATAGCCCCCGTTTATGAGTTGCGGCTGCATTTACAAGGTATTAGGCCGGATAATATGTATCAAGCGGTCAATACCAGTGCCAGCGGCGAGCTAAATCAGCTGCAACAAGATTTAATCAAAACCTTGCGCCGTTTGTATGCTGATTTTCAGGAGTTAAAAGACCACGCCGAACAGACCGAAGCGGACTTGCGCGATGCGTTTGATGCCATGGAGATGCAAAACATCCGCATTCGTGAGGCAAGGGATCAGGCCGTATCCAGTAGTCAAGCCAAATCTGCCTTTTTGGCCAATATCAGCCACGAACTGCGCACCCCGTTAAACAGTATCGATGGCTTTATTAACCTGCTAGCTCGGCACGGCAACCTCACGGCCGAGCAAGATTTATATGTACAAACCATCCGCAAATCGTCTGCCCATTTGCTAGCCTTAGTCAACGATGTGCTGGATTTCTCAAAAATAGAGGCCGGAAAATTGGTGCTCGATAAGCACGAATTTAGCTTGTATGCGGCTATCTACGATGTGATGGATATGTTATCTCCACTGGCAGCGCAAAAAGGGCTGCGCATGACGGTCATGTACTATAACGATGTCCCCAATACCCTTATCGGCGATGCGTTACGCGTCAAACAGGTATTGACCAATTTGGTCGGTAATGCCATCAAGTTTACCGATGTGGGTGAGGTGGTGGTGCGGGTGAGTATTGATGAAGAAGCGGGGGTAGAGGGTGACGAGACCGCCGCACTTATAGGTGACGAGAGGGCGGCGCAGCAGAGCGGTGCAGGCAATGAGATGATTCATATTGCGGTGCAAGACACCGGACGCGGCATCAGCGAGGCCGCCCACGCCAGGTTGTTCAAAAGTTTTAGTCAAGCAGACCCCTCGATTACTCGCCAATACGGCGGTACTGGGCTTGGGTTAATCATCTCCAAACAGTTAACCCGCTTGATGGGCGGCAATATTGGCTTTTATGCCAATTCGGCCAATCATTCTACTCATTATGCCAGTACCGGTAACCCGCAGCCAAACGACGCCGAGCCGAATAGGGTAGGGGATATCACGCAGTCGCCTGCCCTTATCTCAAACAATATGGCAAAAACAGGCACCACATTTTGGTTTAATATACCGGCGCATACCAAGCTTGATACACCTGATACTGAGGCGTCGTCAACCTTTAGCGCATCAACCCAAGAGGCTATGATTTTTGGGCAAATCCCCTTACCCGTCTTGCACCCTTATGCAACATCCAGCTCGGCATTGCATCAAAGCGGCAGTCGCAGTAGTCAGAATAGTGGCAACACCAACCCAAGCCCCGGCAACCATAAAAAAAGTGGGGCTAGCGCCAATAGTCTAAATCACGCGCCGCTTAATATGCTGGTGTGGATTGACCACGGCGCAAGTCTGCAAGTATTTATGGCAGCGATACGTCCGCTTAATATCACTCTTATTATGGCCACCTCTTTGGCAGGGGCGCTGGAGCATTTAAAAGAAGCGGGCGGCCATTGGGACTGGGTCATTATCGATGGCGACGGCAGTAGCGGCTTTGAAGACAGTGCGGCGCTACTTAAGCAAATTCGGTTACACTATCAGGGCAAACTTGCCATTTATGGCTATCAAGTGGTATTGGATGCCACTTTGCTTGAGCGCTATCAGGCAGCAGGGTTATACCAACCACTGGACAAACGCCAATTGTATAACCTGCTCGATACTCGGGTAAATCTTAAAAAAACCAGCACCGCTACGCCCATGTGGCAAGGCGTCACTGTGCTGGCGGTGGATGATCATTTGCCCAATCTATTGGTGCTAGATGCCCTATTAAGCGAGCTTGGCATTCAAGTAGTGACGGCAAACAGTGGCCATGATGCTATTGCTAAAATGAGTCAGCACTTGCAAACGGCGGATAGCATTGATTTGGTGTTTATGGATATCCAAATGCCGCGCATGTCCGGTGAGGAGGCCACCCAGCAAATCCGTGAGTTAGAAACCAATGCCAATCTAATCGCACAGTCGTCACCCCTTAACCCGTCAGCAAAAAAGCAAACGAATCCGCAAAGCGCACAGCCTGCCAAAAGGCGGGTGCCTATTATCGCCTTAACGGCGCATAGCTTGTCCGATGAAAAAGAAAAATTGATAGCCGCCGGGTTTGATGATTACGTCGGCAAACCCATCAGCCGCCCGCAATTGCTGCAAATATTACAGCATTGGTTGGGCCGAGGTAGCGAGGCTGCGGCCACAACCGCACTTGAACTTCATGCCGACACAGAGGTATCAAACCGCCACAATGCGCCCCTAGGACAACAGGCAGCGCCAACAGGCGAGGCGACCGACGCTGACGGGCAGACGCTGATTGTCGATTGGCAAGATGCCTTGACCCGCTCGGCCAATAAGCCTGACTTGGCCATGCAATTATTGACGATGATGCAAAATGCGGTGGATGACGATATCCAAGATTTGCAGCAAGCATGGCAACAGCGTGACCGTGAACACTTAGCCCAGCTTGCGCACCGTATCTTAGGGGCGAGCCGTTATACGGGGGTGCCGCAAATCCGTCTCGCCAGTCAACATCTTGAAGATAAGTCGCTGCTCAATGTGCAGCATACAATACCAACCCAATTTAGCATGTTAGCGCCTTACTATGACCAGCTCATCGACAGTTTAAAGGCCTTAAAAGCCATCGATTTAGCGGTCTATATCAAAGAGCAACTTGCCAAACAGCCAAAAAACGATAAGACCCTCAGTGAAAACGATATGAACTGGAAAATGATTTAAGCAATGCAAGCCCGCCCAACCTAAAAACGCCATGTCTAAACAGGAAGTTCATATATGTCAGCGTCGCCGTCGCAATTTCAAGCCCAAGCCCAAGCCCAACCTAGCTCAGCGTTAACCCTTAAAACCTACCAGTTTTTGCAGTTAAGCGAAAGCAATGCCATTTTGACGATTGCCTTAAATCGCCCCAATAAAAAAAATGCGCTAAGTTTTGCGATGATGCACGAATTACTGGCGCTAGCGAATGCGCTAAAAAAAGAGCGCCGTATCCGTGCGGTTATCTTAAAGGGCAATGGCGATATGTTTTGCTCTGGCATTGATTTAAACGATTTAGGCAACCCTAACAACCGTAATATGGCACTATGGGAGCTGGTGAAACCCACCCAAAGCCTGTTTCAGCGGGTGTGTTTAATTTGGCGCGAGCTGCCTGTTCCGGTTATCGCTGCCATGCACGGCTATTGCATCGGGGCGGGGTTACAACTGGCACTGGCGGCCGACATTCGCATTGCCACGCCCGATTGTCAGTTGGCGATTATGGAGGCGAAATGGGGGCTAGTGCCAGATATGGGGCTCACCCAATCGGCGCTGCATGTGGTGCGTGCCGACGTGCTCAAAGAGCTTGCGATGAGTGCGCGTCTACTTGATGCTAATGAGGCGCAGCGTTTAGGGCTCATTAGCCACATTGATGCCGATATGGTTGGCCGGGCGCAGGCCTTGGCCGAAACGTTTGCCACACGCTCGCCTGATGCGGTGCTAGCGAGTAAGCGCTTGATTAATACCATGACCCAGCAGCGCCGCCACGTGCTGTATCGGGAAAAACTATGGCAGATTAAGCTATTATTAGGGCGCAACCGCAAATTGGCACTTAAAAAGGCCAAAGACAGTAGCGTCACTTTTTTGCAGCGCCAATTTCATTAGCGGTTATCGCAGCGATGGATTTGGTTGTAACATAGCAACATAGCAACATAGCAACATAGCAACATGGCAACATAGCAATCCGGTCGCTGCCACAGAAGTGGGTAATCCAGTGCCGCTTTAGTACAAGAAGCGTAACGGTACTTATCGATTAGGTGCTTAAGGCTAGGCGTTATTTAGCAAATTGGTTATCATGCTAGCGACTTATCTGCTTTGGTCATTGGCCTTATATCATCCCTAGCCTTTAAAAAAGAAACCTCTTTATAAACCACACGCTTTAATGCGCATCATTGCTTCATGTTTTGACACCTCGAAGGTATCCTTATGACCCCTATATCAAAGCCTTCTGCGCCTTCTGGCTCCAATAGCAAGACGACGACTATGCTATCACCACAAACCACAAAACAGCCGCCACAGCGCCATGGCCAGCCTCCGCATCAGCAAAAGTTGCCCCTGTTTTGGCTAATGGTATTGGGGCTTATCGTCGCAATTGGCCCATTATCCATTGATATGTATTTGCCCGCTTTGCCCAGTATGGCCAAAGACTTTGGCGTCAGTACGGCGACCATCTCCTATTCGGTGCCTGCCTATTTTGCCGGATTGGTGGTAGGGCAGCTGATTTATGGCCCGCTAAGCGATCGTATCGGCCGCTTAAAACCGTTACACTTTGGTATGAGCCTCTATGTTTTGGCCTCCATCTTGTGTGCGACCACTAGTAACGAATATGTGTTGTTCGCCGGTCGTACCTTACAGGCCTTGGGGGCGTGTGTGGGCGCTGTCGTCACCCGAGCGGCGATTCGTGATACCTTGCCGCCTAAGCAAATGGCCAAGGCTTTTTCCATTATCATGCTGGTCATGGGGTTAGCGCCGATATTGGCACCCTCGCTTGGTGCCCTCTTTTTAAAGTTTTTTGACTGGCATGTGATTTTTTGGTTTTTGGCAAGTTTTGGTATATTAAGCTTAATATTGACCAAGTTTTTCTTTAAGGAAACCTTAACGGAGCAAAACCGTAGTACCCGCCATTTTAATACCGTATTTAGTCAGTATTTTGACCTATTAAAAGACCCGACCTTTGGCTATCCCGCCATTGGTGCCGGTTTATTAATGGGCGCGATGTTTGTGTATATCAGTGCCGCGCCGCAGCTACTCATGGATGGTTATGGGTTAAGCGAGAGCCAGTTTAGCCTCATTTTTGGGATGAATGCGGCGGGGTTTATCGCTTTATCACAGGTGAATCAATTTTTAACCAACCGCTTTCGCTTAATTAGCCTATTGCGCTTTGGGGCAATGCTGCAAACCGTTGCTGCTATTGGACTGTTAGTTCTTGGTCTTGTTTATGGCTTGGATGCGCAGTTACCGCTTGTCCTCGTGTGTATCTTTTTTTGCATTGCGGCCTTGGGGTTAACCCAGCCCAACGCCTCTGCCATCGCGCTCACCTTTCAACGCCATCGTGCTGGCATGGCAAGTGCGCTACAAGGGTCGCTGATGTTTTTTGTGGGCATCTTTGGTGGGGTATTGCTCAATTTACTGCCTGTTAATCTGGTGCTGCAATTGGGTATCACCATGTCTATCCTGATGTGCATGGGTACCTTCTTAGTCTTTAAAGTTGATAGAAACCTAAATTTAGACAATATGGAGTAAGCAAGAATCTTCCTTAGCGCCTACATTGAGAATTCAGCATAAAGTGTCGATTAAAGTGCTTAAAGGGGCAAAACACAGGTATATTTGTTAGTAGCGGTATCATAGGCATCCATTGACCACCGCTAGCGGATATAGACTAACAAACGGTCGGGCTTATGTGGATGAAAGCGCTCATTTGCTTTATGATTGGTTAGGCACAGCACAGACCACCCTACTAACAGCAATACCGTTACCCGGTTGGTCAAGTGGCATTTTGAGGTAAATGGAGGGAATGACAATGGAAGACAGACAATGAAAACAGTATTGGTAGCAAATCAAAAGGGCGGTTGTGGTAAGTCGTCGGTTGCCATCACCTTAGCCGCCGCCTTGGCCAATCAAGGTCAAACCGTCGCATTAGCGGATGCCGACCTTCAGCAATCGAGCCTGCGCTGGTTAAAGCGGCGTCCTGATTCGGCGGCGGCTATTTACGCTGTCGATTGGGGAGACGATGACGATATCGGCGATTTGCCTAAAAAGGCCGCCAAAGCCTTAGGCAAAAAAGATTGGTTGATTATTGATGCGCCAGGCTCATTGAGAGGGGAGCGGGCGCAAACCCTCATTAGTGAGGCGCAGGCCATACTAATCCCCGTGTTGCCGTCTGTCTTTGACGCCGATAGCACCAAACAGTTTTTAAAGTCTATTCAAGATATCAAGCGCATTCGTAAGGGCAAGGTCGATATCCATTTGTTGGCCAATCGCATCCGGGTCCAGACCAATAATAGCCAAACGCTCAAAGACTTTTTTGCCGATATTGGTCAACTGCCATTGGCATGGTTGAGCGAAAGAAGCCTATATCCGCAGTTGGCGATGGAAGGGCTGGCCATATTTGATCGCACTCAAAAACCGTACCGTGATATACAGGCGCAGTGGCAGCCGGTGCTCGATGCTTTGATGCCCAAGGTAGCCAGTCGTTATGAAGAGGTGTTGGCCGATGCGACAATTCCAGCCACCTTAAGTCAATTAACCAATGCCAGTGACGTAGCAGAGCAACCGGATAAACCCTCGACTTGGTATGAATGACCTGCTACCAATAACTTGCTATGCAAAAATTAAGTAGTAATCATTTCGTTTTAGGCGTAAGGTGCGTTCCACAAACGAGAAAGGTATGGCTAGTGGAGTTAACACCATGAGTGTTGCTCTGCTAACCGTAATATATGGGATAGTAATCGCTGGTATGTTTGGCGCATATGGCGGCATTGCAAGGGTTGTTGAGCTTTGACTGCAGCACAAAATGCGATGGGATGCCAAACCCTACCTAACGGTGCATTAACACTTTTTTTAATCAAAACCTAACCACAGGCTCACACTATGGGTGTTTGGATTGCCATCGCCATTGGCTTATTTGTGCTGGGCAGTATCATGGCGCTAAAACCTTCGGGCGTTGAGATGCGCTTAGATAAACTACGCCTAACAGCGCGACGCCTAGCGTTGCATCCCAAACTTATTGCCTGCCCAGATTGGATACGGGGTCGTGATCATGAATTTGGGCGGGGGATGATGGGTCAATACACCCTGATGTTAGAAGACGTCAAACTGCCAGAGACCTACTATCAAGTGATTGATGGCGAGCTGCGCCCACAAGCGCCCGTATCGTCTGATACGACAAAAAATAATCATGGCGCTGTAACAGACCCTAGTCGTCCGTCTGCCGTAGTCAACTATACCCTAGATCGTGAACCGCTTGATTTACCCGAGGTTATGGTGCCTTTGGTTAAGGGTGTCTATAGTAAGGCCAATAGTTTGGTGGTGTTTTGGGAAGATAGCAGCTATGTTAAACCCAATCACAACCTGTATTACGCTGCCAACAATATTGAACCGGATTTACTTGCCCTAAAAGCAAAAATGCAGTTTTGGGCAAATAAATTGGCAACCGGCGCGTAACATAACCTAGTCCATTGTGGCGGCTTGACCCTTATTTAAGCGCCTATTGACCGCTTTTTCACCCCCCTCCCTTGAAAAACTCTATTGACAGCGCAACTGTTAGCAGTGTAACGTCTAATCACTTTGCACCCTATTGTCGGTCAATATGCCGATGCGCTATTGTCTGTTGCCGCTACAATTAAACCTAAAGACGATTAAGATAAACGGATAAGCGGATAAGCGAATAAACAGATAAGCGAATAAACAGACAAATAGCAGCTGGCTGCGCGCACCGATACGTTATCAGTAGCGCATGCAAAGCGTGCAACAGACCCTAAAGCATCAAACACTAGGATAGTCATATCAATGGTAAAAACCACTCGTAAAAAAGCGACCACCACCCCAGCGGCCGATGCCAAAGGCAAGTCTCTCGTCATTGTGGAATCGCCCGCAAAGGCAAAAACAATTAATAAGTATTTGGGCGACAAATTTATTGTCCGCTCAAGCATTGGTCATGTGCGCGATTTACCGACCAGTAGCGGCCTTAAAAAAAATGCCGCCCCTGTAGACAGCAATTTGAGTAAAGAGGAAAAAGCGCAGCAAGCGTTGGTACGGCGTATGGGGATTGACCCAGAGCACGGCTGGGCGGCGGTGTATGAGGTGCTGCCAAGTAAAACTAAGGTGATTAAAGAGCTCAAGTCGCTGGCGAAACAGGCCGACAAGATATATCTGGCAACGGATATGGACAGAGAGGGCGAGGCGATTGCCTGGCATTTGCGTGAGGTTATTGGCGGCGAGAACGATAAATATCAGCGAGTGGTATTCAACCAAATTACCAAATCGGCCATTCAAGAGGCCTTTAAAGAACCGGGCAAGCTCGATATTGATAGAGTCAATGCCCAGCAAGCCCGGCGTTTTTTAGATAGAGTCGTGGGCTTCATGGTGTCGCCGTTATTGTGGCAAAAAGTAGCACGTGGGTTGTCGGCAGGACGGGTGCAATCGGTTGCCACAAGGCTGGTGGTGGAGCGGGAGCGGGAGATTCGAGCCTTTATCCCCGAAGAATATTGGCAAATATTTGCCGATACCACCATGCAAGGCGACGCCAATGCTAAGGTGGCTAAAGATACGCCCATTCGCTTAGAGGCGGTGAAACAAGCAGGAAAACCGTTAAAGCTTATTAATAAAGCACAAACGGATGCGGTGTTAGCCATTTTGAAGCCTGCCGATTTTGTGGTCAAAGAGCGTGAAGAAAAACCTACCCAGTCTCGCCCTAGTGCCCCCTTTATTACCTCGACGCTGCAACAAGCTGCTAGTACGCGTTTGGGGTTTTCGGTAAAAAAGACCATGATTTTGGCGCAGCGTTTGTATGAAGCGGGTCATATCACTTATATGCGTACTGATTCGACCTTTATATCGGGCGATGCGTTAGCAACGGTACGGGGTTTTATCGAGACCAGTTATGGCGCTAAATACCTGCCCGAAAAACCCAATTTTTATGGCAATAAGCAAAACGCTCAAGAGGCGCATGAAGCGATACGCCCTACCAATGCCAATCTGCAAGCATTGCAGTTAAAAGGGGTAGAGCGAGACGCTATCCGTCTCTATGAGTTAATCTGGCGTCAGTTTGTGGCCTCACAGATGCTGCCTGCTCAATATAAATCGGTGAATTTATTGGTCGAGGCGGGAAATATTGAGTTAAAAGCCCGGGGCCGCACCCTGATATTTGATGGCTATACCAAAGTACTGCCGCCTGCAAAAACAGACGATACCCTATTGCCCGATGTGAAACAAGGCGATGTGCTTAATTTGGTTAAACTCGACCCCAGCCAACATTTTACCAAGCCGCCGCCTCGTTTTACCGAAGCCAGCTTGGTCAAGGAGCTTGAGAAAAAAGGTATTGGGCGCCCCTCAACCTATGCCTCTATTATCTCTACCATTCAAGATAGGGGCTATGTGCGCCTTGAGAACAAACGCCTGTATGCCGAAAAAATGGGCGATATTGTGACCAATCGCCTCACCGAAAGCTTTCCTGATTTGATGGATTACACCTTTACCGCTGCCCTTGAAGACAAGCTCGACTATGTGGCTAAAGGCGAACAAGATTGGCGTAATGTGCTGGATAATTTTTATGGCGATTTTAAAGGCAAGCTTGAACACGCCAAACAAGCAGAGGGGATGCGTCCCAACGACCCAACCGATGTGCCAGATATACATTGCGACTTGTGCGAGCGGTCTATGCAATTGCGTAATGGCTCAACGGGCGTTTTTTTAGGCTGTACAGGCTATAACTTGCCGCCCAAAGAGCGCTGTAAAGGCACCAAAAATTTAATGCCGGTTGAGGCGTTTGCTAACTTAGAGGATAGCGAAATTGACGACGCGGATGGGGCGGTCGAAGTTAAAGAGTTGATGGAGAAAAAACGCTGTCCTAAGTGTAGCACCGCTATGGATGGCTATATCGTCGATGGGGGCCTAAAGCTACATATCTGCGGCAATAGCCCCGATTGCGATGGCTATATATTAGAAGAGGGCAAGTTTGAAGTGCCCGGGTCGGATGCGCCAACGATTGATTGTAATAAATGTGATGGGCAGATGGCTTTAAAAACCGGCCGATTTGGCCCTTACTTTGCGTGCGATAACTGTGACAATACCCGCAAAGTGCTTAAAAATGGCGAGCCGGCGCCGCCACGGATGGACCCTATTCCTATGCCCGATTTAAAATCGCTTAAGCATGAGGATTACTTTATTTTGCGTGAAGGGGCGGCAGGTCTGTTTTTAGCGGCGTCCAAATTTCCTAAAGTGCGTGAAACCCGTGCGCCCAAGCTGGCAGAGCTGCGAGCTATCAAAGACCAAATGGACGCCAAGTTTCAGTACTTGTTTGATGGCCCAGATGCAGACGACGATGGCAACCCCACCATATTGCGCTGGTCACGCAAACAAAAAGAGCAGTACATTGGATCAGAGAGTCTAAAAACGGGCAAAGCCACCCGCTGGGGGCTGTATTGGCGTCAAGGGAAGTGGGTAGAGGAATAAAATACTACAAAAAGCTTAAAGCTAAATAAAGCCTAAAATAGAACGCCTGCTTATCATAAGCAGGCGTTCTATTTCATTAAAAGCACCAAAAGCACCGGATATTCCCAAATACGGCCTAGTCTTTTTTCTCAAGTTGCTCAAGTTGCTCAAGTTGCTCAAGTTGCTTAAGTTGCTTAAGTTGCTCAAGTTGCTCGAGTTTGTCCGCTTGCTTTTGTTGTTTGCGGGCTTGCATATCGATTTTGGCTTGGGTGCCGATATGGGTTTCGCCGCGTAGTTTAGCCAGCTGTATTTGCCGCTCTCGTTCCCGAAAGCGCTGCCGTTGCTCGGCGTCTGCTTTATCGATGCAGTGGTGACACGATTCGCCATTAATATAGGCAGGGTGTTGTTTGTCCGCTTCGGTAATCGGCATACGGCAAGCATAGCACTGGTCATAATCGCTTTGCTGTAAATTGTGGTTGACGGCGACCCGATTGTCAAATACAAAACAATCGCCCTCCCAAAGCGAGTCCGCCACCGGGATGTCTTCTAAATACTTTAAAATACCGCCTTCTAAATGATACACCTCATCAAACCCTTGCTGGCGTAAATATGCCGTGGATTTCTCACAGCGGATACCACCGGTGCAAAACATGGCCACTTTTTTATGCCGGCTTGGGTCAAGCGTCTGCTTAACATATTCTGGAAACTCTCGAAACGTCTCGGTATGCGGGTTTAGAGCATTTTTAAAGGTGCCGATTTGTACTTCATAGTCGTTACGGGTGTCAATCACCACCACGTCAGGATCACTAATCAAAGCGTTCCACTCGCTTGGTTTAACATAGCGCCCAACCGACTGTAAGGGGTCAATATCCTCAACCCCCATCGTCACAATCTCTTTTTTTAGTTTGACCTTGGTGCGATAAAAGGGTTGGGTTTCGGTGTAGGATTGTTTATACACCAAGTCGCCAATAGCTGGTATCTGCTGAATATAGGTTAATACGGCATCGCTGCCAGCTTGACTCCCAGATATGGTGCCGTTAATACCTTCAGCGGCTATCAGCAATGTGCCGCGCACTTCATTGTCGAGCATGATTTGCTGCAACGGCTGGCGATAGGCCTGATAGTCGCTAAAGCGGGTGAATTTGTACAAGGCGGTAACCACAATAGCACCGGCTGGGTTGTCGTGAGGAAGATTGGACGTTAACGTCGATATGGACATAAAGGGTCTCCTGCGGCCTAGGACGTAAACCTAGTGCATTAAATTAAAAAAAGGGCGCTTGGCGAATAACTCGCTGCCAGTGCAACGCAGCTGCCGTTTACAACCACAACCACAACCACTTAGCCTAGCCTACCTAGGCATAGCTCGCCTGCACTATCGCGCCGTCTACCCGTCTACAGAGCGGGCAGTTCATCTACTTTTTTCGTGGTAAGTGGGTTGGCTTTTTTACTGGTTGCCTCTGCCTGCTCTTTAGCAACGGGCTGCGTGGGTACAACGTCTAATTCAGGCTCTGGCGGTGGCTCTCTTTTGATGACTTTGGGTTTAGTAGGTGATGCGGTGGTCGGCTTTGCCGTCGCCGTTTTTGTCGCTGTTGCCGTTTTGCCATCACTCTTTTTAGTACTTGACGTTTTCGTCTTGCTGTTCTTGTCGCCTTTAACGCCTTTATCATCCGTCAAATTGATAACATCTTGCTGTTGCTTTTCGGCTTTTGATTTATTGTTGAGGCTCACCCATTGTACTGGCACCCCGTCTAACTGCTTATCCATATAATCAATCCAAATCGGCAAGGCTGTCACGCCACCAAACTCGCTACGACCTAAGGTAGCGGGTTGATCAAAACCGACCCACACAATGGTCACTATCGAAGGCTGGAACCCAGCAAACCATGCATCCTTCATCTCATTGGTGGTACCTGTTTTGCCGCCAATGTCGCTGCGGCCAAGTGCTAGGGCACGCCGCGCCGTACCCTTTTGCACCACATCCCGTAAAATACCGGCCATCTCATAAGCCACGCCCGCGGTTAAGATGCGTGGCGCTTGCGAGGTGGCGGTGTACTGTATGAGTGCAGGTTTTAAGCGGTCACTGCTTGGCGAGCCGCTAAATGCCAAAGCCACAATATCATCGCGCAAGCTTGCATATTTCTCTATCAGCGCCGCATTGGACAGCTTACCGTCTGCGGCGTCAGTTGCGGCGTCCTCACCCTCTTTTTTGGCTTTGCTTTCTTTGTCGTTACGCTCTTTATCGTCGCCTTCTTTGTCATCTTTAGCGTCTTTGTCGCTGACGACAGGGTCAACCGGCTCATCTGCCCCTGTTATCAGCTCAGCATCCGAGCTGGTCTCTTCTGCAGCGGCTTTAATGCCGCCCTTGTTGTCTAAGATAGATAAAATATTGGGGTATTGCTGTAGCGCCTGTACTGCGGCTTCTTTTTGCTCGCTGCTGGTTGCAATCTGCTCGGTATACTCTTCATGCAGTTTGGTATTGATGTTCTTGATGTCTTTATTAAAACAGATAGCACAAGCGTGTTGCGGATTGGCTAGATATAACAGTTGGTTGTCATAGTTATACACTTGGTCAATAAAATAGGGCTGGATACGATGACCGCCATTGGCAAAGGTAGCATACGCCGTTGCCATCTGTAGCGGCGTGGCTTGACCAGCACCTAACGCAAGCGATAGGGTCGTCGGCAGTTTTTCTTCATCCAGACCAAATTGATCCAATAAATGACGCGCATCTGCAGTGCCTATTGATTGTAATAAGCGGATAGACACCAAGTTGCGCGACAGATATAAGCCGCGGCGCAAGGTTATGGGGCCATAAAAACGGCCATCAGAGTTTTGCGGTTTCCAATCACCAACTCTAAGCGGGCTATCTGCAATGATACTATCAGGACGATAACCTTTTTCTAAAGCCGCTGCATAAATAAGGGGTTTAATGGTAGAGCCGGGTTGACGCCAGCCTTGAACGGCGCGATTAAATTTACTGTGTCGATAATCAAAACCACCAACCAATGATTTTAGCGCCCCTGTTTCTGGGTCTAACGACACAATACTACCCTGTATTTGTGGAAGTTGGGTGAGACGCCACTGGGTTTTATCCTCATTGGCAATCAATCTGACAATATCGCCTTTGGCGACAATATCAGCCGCACGACTGGGATAGCCTGAAATACTATCGGCGTTACGGTATTTTTTTGCCCAGCTCATCCCCGACCACGGCACACTAACCACTTGCCCATTTTTAAGCTGTGCCTCAAAGCTTTGATAATCGACTTTAGTGACTTTGGCGGGCAACATATTGGAGTAAGTGGAAAAGCTTGACAGGGGTTTATCTTTAGCACTGGCCTCAACCCCTCGCCAACCGTGACGAACATCATAGCCAAGTAGCCCTTTTTTCAGCGCAGATTCAGCCGCCACTTGCGATTCGCTATCGACGGTCAATTTGATTCGCCACCCTGCGTCAATGACCCCTTCACCATAACGCGTTACCAAAGCATGGCGGGTCATCTCAGCAAGATAAGGCATGTTAACGTCGAGTTTTTCTTGATACACATGAACGTTGAGCGCTTCATGCAATGCTTTATCATACTCAGCTTGGGTGATAGAGCCCAAATCGTGCATACGCCCCAAAATCCAATTGCGCCGCACCAATGCCTCGTCGGGGTTGGATACGGGGTTATTTTGTGACGGTGCTTTGGGCAGACCTGCTAGCGTTGCCATCTCAGCAATGGTTAAATCCTCTAGCGACTTGCTATAATATTTTTTCGCTGCCGCTTTGATACCATAAGCGCCTTCGCCCATATATATTTTGTTGACATACAGGGTTAAAATTTCATTCTTGGTGAGCTTATCTTCGATACGACGCGCTAAGTAAAGCTCAGTCAGCTTACGACTAAACGTGCGCTCTGGGGTTAAAAAGTAATTTTTTGCCACCTGCATCGTAATAGTAGAGCCGCCTGTTTGCCCCTCATCATGCGTAATGATTTCGGTTAATGCCCGACCCAAACCTTTAATGCTAATACCACTATGCTCATAAAAATTGGCGTCCTCAGCGGCCAAAAAAGCATTAATTAGATTCTTAGGCACCTGCGCATAAGTTACCGGCAAGGACATACGATTGCCATACTGACCAATCAGCTTATTGTCTTTACTATAAATCTGTAAGGGCATTTCTACCGGCGCCATCTTAATTTCTGAGACACTGGGCAGGCTTGGCGATAGATACATTGCCATACCATAAAAGCCGATAGGAATAGCCAACAAAAGAATCATCATGAAAGCAAGTATGGCCAGCAGTACCTTGAAAAAATAATAGGCAAGACCCATGGACTTCGTTTTTTGAGGGATAGGCTGAGACATAGAATTTTGAGACGAATTTTGAGACGAATTTTGAGACATAGTGACTCTATTTATTGATTACTATTGTAGGGATTACACTGGCAAATATCTCACTCGCAGCAGCCAATAGCATAGATGGAATAATCTATCTTGCATAATCACGGCAACAATTTGCATTTAAGGAAGGTTATAGAATTATAAAGTAAACTGACGCTATCTAATAGGTTTAAATATCAAAGTACTGGGCCTGTGTGTGAAGCAAAAAACGATTTTATCAGTGTCAATGCCGCATTGTCGTCGTAAAAGCGGTGAATAAGTTTACCCTAAAATGTGCAGTGCGCCAAATAATAGCGGTTTATGGACCAATGAAATCGCTTATAACACCATTAATGACCAATTTAAAAGGACCAATTTAAATAGTAGATGCTAGGTGCGATAGCCAAGACATTGCTATACACTGCTCGTCACTCACATAAGTTGTAACAAAATTTATGGGCAGTTTTTATAGGTACTTTATAGGGGCTCAAAGCAGGCTATAAAGGCTTTACCCTAAAGTTGCGCTAAGATGTTTGTACTGAAGTTACTTTAGGGTTAAGCTTAGGTTTAAAAGTCGTAATCAATAGTGTCTGTCTATTCATAAGCCAGTGACCTTGATATGACAGTGACCTTGATAAGGCAGCTACCTAGCTTCTCGTCATTAACAAGGGTTACCTATAGCTTAAACAGCGACAGATATACCTGTTTGGGCATTAGCGACTTGTGGCGTACCTCTAGCGACTGTTTAAGCTTGCGTAGGCAATTAAGAAGGCAACCAAGAAGATAGGTCACAAAAGAGATGACAATCGGCGTTATAGATGGTTATATTAGCCATGACAAGGGTTTTTGATGTAATAATTTTTTAAGGTTGTCCCTCTCATAAAGCTATATTTCATAAGGTATGTAGCGGTGCTAATAGCTTTTTTACCCTAATTAATGAGTGAATAGATATAGTAAATTAAACAAAATTTGTTGAGTATGCTTGAATCTCTCAGGTAAGTAACGTATTGTATCTATTTATTAAAAGTATTATTTATTTTACAAGGATTTTGTTCTGTGAGCCTATTTACCCCTAAAGGACGTCAATTGGTCGGCATAGACCTAAGTGCTACGTCAGTCAAAATGGTGGAAGTGCAGCGTCAGCAAGGTGTGTATCATCTTAAAGCTTACGGTATTGAACGGTTAGAGCAGGGCCAAGTGGTGGACAAATCGATTGTGGATAGTGAGGCAGTAGGGAAGGTTGTCGCACATCTGGCTAAGCAAATCAAGGTAAGCTCCAAATTAGCAGCAACAGCCGTATCCGGCTCGGCGGTTATCACCAAACTAATTGATATGAATGCCAATCTCACCGAAACCGAACGAGAAGCGCAAATTCGTCTCGATGCGGATCAATACATCCCATACCCCCTCTCCGAGGTGAATTTAGATTTTGAGGTGCTAGGCCCCTCGACCGTCGATGACACTATGGTGCAGGTGATGCTAGCTGCCTCGCGCTCAGAAAACGTGGAAACTCGAGTCGATACGTTAACTTTTGGTGGCTTTGAAACCAAAGTGATGGATATCGAGTCGCACGCCATTGAGCGTGCGTTTCAGCTTATAGTTGATAGTTTGCCCAATCAGCCAGAAGTTATTGCCTTAGTAGATGTGGGGCACACCCAAACCACGCTCTATGTCGTTAAAGATGGCGAGTTTGTTTACAACCGTGAACAGCTTTTTGGCGGGGCGCAGCTCACCGAGGCCATCCAGACCAGATATGGGCTAACCTTTGAAGAGGCGACCATCAACAAGCGCGACCAGACCTTACCCGATGATTATCGCAGTGAGGTTTTATTGCCGTTTATGGAAAACCTTATTCAGCAAATTACCCGCTCGTTGCAATTTTATTTTTCGTCTAGTCAATATACCAACGTCGATCACATTGCCTTATGCGGGGGTAGTGCTGCGTTACCGGGCCTTATGAGCATGGTGCAGCAGAA
>JAGLBE010000099.1 GCA_018260445.1 Psychrobacter sp. | reverse complement strand
TCTGCCTTACGCCTCAGACCATCATCGACCCCTAAACCGACGTCTTTTCTTTCCTCACCGCTCGCATTGAAATTTTACTGGACTTCTGAGGGAAACACATCCCTTTACACGATCCGGCATGCCCCTTCAATCTGTACATGCCCTCCGATTCGATCCTTCCAAGATCAGTGTGTGTGTCTTGAGTGTCTCCCCACCGATTTAGGTGGGTCCATCCCCACCCCAACCTGAAATCGACCCTTGAATCGACCCTAGGATCGACCCTAGGGGCAACGAATCGCAATTCCGAAGAAGCTTGCGGGACGAACATCAATTAGAGGAATCATCGATCTCCCACTGATGTGACCGACTTTAAGGTTAAGGGTTGATTTATAAGGGTAGGAGAGAGGGTGAGAATTCAGGGAAATCAGGGTCAGGGTAGGGTTCTCGGAAAAAAAAATAAAAATAAAAATAAAAATAAAATCAAAGATTTTTCGCGATTACTTTTCACGTTAGAGAGAGAGAGAGAGAGAGAGAGAGAGAGGGGGGGACGGAGAGAGATGTAGAGAAAGAGAGAGAAGGGTTGGTTTTTGTGCCACCCTCATCCAATTCACCCCATTTACCTTCTCCGGAAAGCCGCAAAAATTTAAATTTTTTGGTCTAAAAAAAAAAAAAAAAAAAAAAAAATGGCACTCTCTGCCAAGTTTGAAAAGGTGGCAGATTCGGGTGGGAGAAAAAAAAGGCCTCCTCAGTCAAATTGTTAGCGAAAACAGTTTAGTTACCAAGAGAATTACCAAGAGAGTTACCAAGAGAAATTCTCGATTACCGATAAACAGTAATGAATTAGTACCAAAAAACAAAGATACAAGTACAAGTGCAAGTACCAAAACAGGCACGAAAATAACGTTTGACTGGTGAATGTAATGTAATGTATTGATACGATACGTATTGAATTTGATTCAATTA
>JAGLBE010000098.1 GCA_018260445.1 Psychrobacter sp. | reverse complement strand
CCAGCGGGCGAGGTGCATCCTTTGACCTTAAAGTATTTGCAGCAAGCAGGGTATTCGATAACAGGGTTATCTAGTAATTCGTGGGATGATAAGACCTATATGGGTGATTTTGAACCCGACTTGCTAATTACGGTATGTGATAACGCAGCAGGCGAAAGTTGCCCGATATGGTTAGGCAGTTTACCCAATTTGGTCAAATTGCATTGGGGCTTGGCAGACCCCTCTAAAGACACTGCAAACGAGTCACAAACCCAGCAAAACTTTACGACCGCTATAGCGATTATTGAGCAACGGGTACAGCAGTTACTGAGCATTGCAGAGTTGCCTATTAGTGAGCGTAAAATAGCTTTATTACATTTAGAGACAAGCCTTTAAACACAAGCCTTTAAACACAAGCCTTATTTAAAATTATCAAGATTTAATAAATAGCCTAAGCGAATTTTTTAGGCTAGTGTTTTGATGAGTGCCATCAACACACTATTGTCAAGCACTACCATTAACACAGGTTTTATACCATGACTACATTGACTGAAGCGACTGAAGTAACTCAATGGATTACAAAGATACCAATGCCTGTAACCGCAGATGCGACCTCTTTATTAGATAGCCTATTAGATAGCCCAAGTGATGTGGATGACCATAACGATATGATAAATATTGAAGCGCCTCTGCCCAATATTGATAATGACCAGTTTCGCTTACCCAAACTAACCGACTTTAAAAACGAACACTCACACCATGCGCCAAAGTTTGTTTTACTCTATGGCTCATTGCGCCCAATATCTTACAGCCGTCTGGTTATCGAGGAGTGCGCCAGAATATTAACCGCGATGGGGGCGCAGGTTATGATATATGACCCAACAGGGTTACCACTACCCGATGCCGAAGACCCCACCCATCCCAAAGTTGTTGAGCTGCGCAAACTGGTGGCATGGAGTGAGGG
>JAGLBE010000097.1 GCA_018260445.1 Psychrobacter sp. | reverse complement strand
CAAAAGTGTTAGTGAATTTCTTTCTTTTATATTCGACCCCCGAATCGAGTCGACCGATTTCTAAATTCGCGGCCTTAAAAGAGAAGGAATGAAACTCGAGTTCTTCTTGCGTCACCCTTCTGCCTCCTGGCCATTCCCAGCTGTCATATGCTCGGATCGGCCGGGCCGACCGTTCCCAGTTTACCATCTCCTCCGGCCGATCCTCCGCAACCTCCTTCGTCGTCTCCGCCGGAAATTCCTCCTCCGCCGCCTCTGCTCCCGACGCTTATCCCCCTTAAATCTATGTTGTACTGTCGAAAACGGTAAAGCCAAAAGTGAAAAAATAAAAATAAAAATAAAAATAAAAAAGAACTACGAAGTCGAAGACTTCCGGTAAATTAACGAACGATCTTAAAAATCGATGAATTCTTATTGGACGGATTGGCCCCGGGATTGAAAAACAATTTCCGTTTCAACTCCGTCCTTTTCTTTCGTGAGTTTTTGCGGTTTTGAAACCGCGTTGTTGTGGACCGCCCCAGCGGAAGATCCGCTTTCAACTGCTTTTTGCTCGCGGAACTGGACCGAAGACGATGTTTCTCAGCCCCCGAAGAATTCACCACCACGTCCGCACTGTTCAACACTCACGGGTTGTTGATCCAAACGCGTTGATGAACGACGACGACGACATCTTCCCGATATAATATATTCTATATCTATCTATATATATAGTATGGATATACTCTATATGATAGGGCTTCCCTACTCTATATGTTCGTGGTATGCCCTGTATTCTAGTATATATACATATACATAGATACATATTATTTATTTATTTATTTATTTAACGCTTTCTATTCCGCTTTTATGTATTATTTTTACTGGTATACCAATCATGACTGCTTCACATTCCTGTTGGTAATGAAGTTTGGGTTGGTTCGATACCCGCGGAAAAAGAACGGCCGTCCCCATTC
>JAGLBE010000096.1 GCA_018260445.1 Psychrobacter sp. | reverse complement strand
GACGGCATCAAATGACAGCACACGAATGGCATTGGCAAGTTTGCGCTCAGAGATGGGTGTTGACATAAAAAATCCTAGAGGTTTTATTGAAGCGTATGAATGAGACAATTTGCGTATTATGTTTAAAAGTGCCGATATTCTAACATGAAGTTATTCGACTGTACGACAGCTGACTTGCCTCTTCTTCTGATTTAACTTGATATCGTCCGTTGACACTTTGCTGTTGTTATTCAGTTGTTGATAGGCAGTAAGGGTTAAGCATTGCTGCCTATCTAGGTGCTGACGATCTAGGTGCTGGCTTTCAAAATAAAAGTTGCGTTATGGATATCAGTAGTTTTGAATCGTATTGACCTAGTGATTAGGGTTAAAAGTTCCGCTGGGGGGCTTACGAGTCAAACAGTATTCAAACGCTAAATACGCTCATGCCAAAGCCGCTTCAGATTTACCTACAGAACCCCTCTCCCATTGTCAACTATCTAATGTTATACATCATGTTGGTAACATGAATGAGCGTTTGTTGCCTTATATGCCTAGTGATGTCGAGCATGTCATACCGCCCAGAGCAAAATAAAGTTCTCCTTACCCATGGGAATATTCTTCGGTGATATCCTCATACTCAGCAATATCAATAGCCGCACCCATATAAAAAAATTTGAAATCATTAACAATATCTACCACATCATTCGTATGGTTGCGGTTGTGTTTAAACTGACCCTCTTTCAGTACTCGAGTTTCAATACAATAGAGCCCTCGCTCAAGATAAGCAGGAAGATTAATCACCGTATGCACATAATTGCCAGTATCGAGATGACTCATGACGATAAAACCTGCATCTGAATACGGTAAATCGACAATTAATTGTTGCACGGCTTCCCATGTAGGCTGACTTAGTTTTCCGACTTCCGTTCTAATTTGCAGTCTGTTCATATTAGCCTAACCTGATTGACAGC
>JAGLBE010000095.1 GCA_018260445.1 Psychrobacter sp. | reverse complement strand
CAGCAAAATAAATTTGATACACGCTTTTAATGGCAGAGGCCAAGATAGTAACCATAAGCCCAAACACTAAAAATAAGGGTAGTGTCTAAAAAGTAAGTTTTAGACTAAAATAAACTCATTTTATCACGAACAAAGATATTAAATTTATGATAACCGAACAACAGACCTACCACTGCCGAAAATGCCAATCTACAAACGTAAGAAAGAATGGCTATAACAAAGCAAAAAGCGAATTATACCATTGCCACGATTGCAACTTTTATGGCGTAATGTACCCAAAAGTAAAATACACCGAAGAAAAGAAAGAAGAAATCATAAACACTTATCATGAAAGAGCAAGCATGAGAGGCATACAACGGATATTTGGCACAGCCCCAGCCACTTTAAGCAATTGGTTAAAAAAAAGCCCAAATACCGATAATACGACATCTACTCCCTGCTAAACCCAATGACATTCTTGAACTTGACGAAATGTGGACATTCGTAAAAAAACGAGACAACAAACAATGGCTTTGGCTTGCCTTATGCCGTAGAACAAAGCAAATAGTTGGTTATTACATTGGTGATAGAGGTATTAAAGCTTGTAAGCAGTTTAAAGTAAATATTGCCCCAAGTTATCAAAATCTCATTACCAAAAGCGATATGTGGAAAGCCTATAGCAAAACCTTTGACCCATGTCTGCATGAATGTAGCGAGTATCGAGGTGAAACAAGCCATATTGAGCGTTGTAATGCTACAGTTCGTGCCAGAATGGGTAGATTGGTTCGTAAGAGTTTAAGTTTTTCTAAGCAACAAGCTATGCACATTTCTGCTATTCATGTTTTTATCAATAAGTATAATGCCCAAAAAGCTAAAGAATATGAAAAACTTACTACTTAGACACTACCGACATTAGAACCTATCACCGTCACTGTGAGTGGTCGTTATGCGCTGAATCATGCGAGTATGCGACTGGATGGCGTAT
>JAGLBE010000094.1 GCA_018260445.1 Psychrobacter sp. | reverse complement strand
ATTGGCGTGAGTATTGGTATTAGCATCATTCAAATTATATTGATGCACAGATTGGTGATACACCACCGTCGCCTCATTCAATCGGCTTAATGGCTCACGCAAAAATCCAGTTGGTAAACGTTGTTTGTTGCCAAAACCACGCGCACTGTCCACCACTATCCATTCAATGTCACGTGCCAGTTTATAGTGCTGTAAACCATCATCAGCGATAATCAATTGCAGGTCGGGCACATCGTGTAACAAACACTCAATCGCCCGTTGCCGATTGGGGCATACGCTCACAGGGGCGCCTGTTTCCTGCACTATCAAACAAGGCTCATCGCCCACCTCACTTGGGCGACTGGCCGCTGTCACCAAACAGGGCATGAGCGATTCATCGCCGCCATATCCTCTGCTAATAACCGCCACCTTGATACCTTGCGCCTGTAAATACTGCAGCAACTCGATAATTAAAGGCGTTTTGCCACTACCCCCTACAGTAATATTACCAACAACCATCACCGGCACAGGGGCACGGTAGCTGGTGAGAATGTGCTGTTGGTATAACTGGCGCCTGATAAAAGCAATGGTGCTATATAAGAAGCTTAACGGCAACAACGCCCATAACCACCATGCCTGATGTTGCCAAGCAGTGACTAGAATAAGCTCTAAACCGGCGCTGCGTTTTTTTTGCGCCGACTGCTGCTTGGTATCTTGTGCTTTAGCGTTTGGCAACATAGCAATAGGTCGGGTGACTGGTTAAAGGTAACTGGTGATAGATTAGGGCGCATTTTATAAAATCTACATTTTAAGCATTTTTACTAAAAACTATTTTCTAAGCAGTGTCTTGGAAAACTATTTTTTATATAGTGTCTTTTAAAAATTGTCTTCAAAGTCTCTATCGTACATTTGAGCATACTGACCCGCTTGCGCCATTAACTCTTGGTGAGACCCCATCTCGACCACACGCCCATTGTCGAGCACCACGAT
>JAGLBE010000093.1:326-970 GCA_018260445.1 Psychrobacter sp. | reverse complement strand
GTAAATGCACATCACTTTTACACTTACTTTTTTGGGTTATAAGTTAACCAAACTTTGGTTAGTTTTCCACCGACGATGCCAGCAGCTGTTAAAGCTGGCACGAAACGTCTGGTAAAGATGTTTACAGTTTTTCTACGTGCGACGTAATCGCCCAAAATTTAAGTGTAAAATTGACAGTGAATCGTTAGAGACTTGTCTTGGACGAAAAACAAACATTCTAGATCGATTTTCTACTCGCTGATCTGGTTCTATTACTCCCCTCTACCCTTCCAATAAAATTAAATCCGCGCAAATACATATGTACATAAATTAATATGCAAATAGTAGTTTGCGAAAAATGTAAAATTTCTACTACAAAAATAAATGAATAAAAAAAAAAAAAAAAATAAAATTTCATTCGGGGCAGGAGGATGCAAAAATGGAGAAAACGATTTTTCCGCACGAATTTTGGAACAACAATGTTAATTAAATTGAAGCACGTGGAACGTGCACGAACTCAATTCTGGCCTGCTTCCACGTTCTTTGCTCCCCCCCACCCCCCCCCCCCCCCCCAAAAGATTTTGAAATTTTTAGGGGGGCCCGGGGCGCGGTTGGGGATTCCCACATTTTTTTTTTAACGGCAGTGTACCCCAAATCAATTTTAA
>JAGLBE010000093.1:0-316 GCA_018260445.1 Psychrobacter sp. | reverse complement strand
CGTTCTTTGCTCCCCCCCCCTCCTCCCCCCCCGACCAAATAGATTTTCACTTTATTCGGGGGGCCAGGGACGAGGTAGGGAAGTCCCAGAGTGTTATTGAACCGGAAGTGAACCGGAATTCTATTATAAATTGAATAACAACAACAGCAATAATAATAACAATAATAATAACAATAACAATAACAATAATAACAAAAATAGCAATACCAATAATAACAATAATAATAACAATGACAATAATATTGATGATGATGATCATCATCATAATAGTAATAGTAATAACAATAATAACATAATAATAACAATATTAATGATG
>JAGLBE010000090.1 GCA_018260445.1 Psychrobacter sp. | reverse complement strand
TTTCATAATCGATAAATTTAATTATTAGACAAAATTAAGTAGATTTTAATAAAAATAAATTACTAATTACTTTAGAGACGTAGTATTTCTCTAATTTGAAAATTAGAATTTTTACTAAACTACTAAAGATATTTAACCCTAAATAATAGGTTAAGCTTAAACCCATTCCCGTTCAAAATGATGGGAAAATGATCATAAATAATCTAATTTATGGAGTTACAGTATTGGGTCTAAACTAACTTCTACTACTACCCAAAATTACCTTTACGAAATTCGCTAATAATTTTAGAGCAAGTGATTACTGGGGGAAATCGAACGAAACATAGAGTGCTTTAAGACTCCAGAGTAATCTAGAATAAAATTTTTTTTGCTTTCCATAAAATATGGGTAAAGCATTTTAATAATATTATAATATGCCAAGTTGTATTTCAGTATTTGCCTCACGTTTCATTTATTTATTTATTTTATTTTATTTTTATTTTTATTTTTATTTTTTTTTGATATTGAGAAAAATCTGTTACCTGCCCTTCTATGGCGAGCGGTCAAATGAAAACTAAATGAACTGTGAACATGAAAAATCTAAACAGGTTACGTAAGGCGTTTTTTTTGTTGACTGAGTCAACAGATTTTTTTATTTGATTTTGATTAAAATATTTCACGCGTCCTTGTTAATTTATTTTTTAAAAAGTTTATAGTATTCAATAAAATGCAATTGTTATATCATTTAAGTATTCCTTTGTTAGAAGACTTATAATCAAGTTAACTTTTGAGGCAAAATAAAATAAAAAAATAACTAAATAACTAAATAAAATACACAAAATGAAAGTAACAAATAAGTAGAGTAACAAAATAAAATGACCAAAATTTAAATAATAACGAAACGAAAATAAAGCAAAATTAAAAAATAAATAAATAAACAGAAAATAAAATAAACAAAATGAAAATAACAAATAAATAAAGTAACAAAATAAAATAATCAAAACTTAAATAACAATGA
>JAGLBE010000008.1:521-113328 GCA_018260445.1 Psychrobacter sp. | reverse complement strand
TATAGCGTTAGCACCAGAACTATCCAAAATTGGGAAGCTAACCTAGAAGCTAAACGAACTAGAAATAAGCCGCCTTATAAAATACCAGATGAAGTGCTCATAAAAGATGTCCAAAATAATCCTAGCGACTATCAGTATGAAAGAGCAAGACGTCTTGGATGCAGCACCTCAGGGATTAACCATGCCTTAAAACGACTGGGCATTAGTAAAAAAAAAGACCCTAACCCACCCAAAAGCCTGCAAGGTAAAGATAGCAAAATACCTAAAAAAGCTTAATGAGTACATAGCTAAAAGCTTTCCTATAGTGTACATGGACGAGAGCGGTTTTGAGCTTGAAACGATTCGGCCTCATGGCTATGCTCCAATAGGTGAACCCTGTATAGATAGCCACAACTGGCAAACAAAAAGACGTACGAATGTATTAGGTGCTTTGCACGACAAAACCTTATTTGCGCTTGACTACGTGACAGACAATATAAATGGTCAAACTGTCTACGATTGGTGCAAGCATTCACTCATACCTAGTCTTAAGCGTAAATGCATCATCGTTATGGACAATGCAAGCTTTCATAAACGCAAAGACATTCGAAAGCTGTTAAATCGTCATGGTCATCGTCTTTTATTCCTACCGCCCTATAGTCCTGATTTAAACCCTATTGAGAAAAAATGGGCTCATGCTAAGTTTTTAAGGCAAGGATGGCTTGAGGATGATTTGCCGAATCTATTTAAAAATATGGGGTGTGGTGATTTTATCTTGAATTGACTATATCTAGACCTTATAGTTTAGATTCGCCTAGATTTATCGATTAATATCAGTGCTTTAGTGGTTCATTCATTGGTATTAAGCATATTGGTATTAAGCATATTGGTATCAAGCACCTAAATAAGCGTATTTTTAACCTCTACTATCCCAAGCTTACTCTACTTTTATGACAACTGGCCTTAAAGTGACTCATTGTGCAGACTATATAACACTATTTTCTACTTCTTATTATCACAGGGTCATGCTGTATCTTAGCAAACTCATCTTTTAATGACTAACGTTTATGATTACCAGTTATCAGAAAAAATGACCAATCAATGTGACTGACAAGGGTTCACAAATAATTACACCTTATAAGCCTTATAGCGTCATTAATATAAATTGTATCGCTTTTCTTAAACTACATGTTATCAGTATCATAATTTTTTATACGTTTTTGATATATTTTTTATCGATATTTGTTTACGTATATTTTTAATGATACTTTTTTATTATAGCCTAGAGCAACTGTTTACTTAAAGCAACGCACCTTATCTGCTAAACAACATACTCTATACATATTATTTAGGTTATCTTTAGGTAAATAGTTAGAATTATCATTAAATGTGATAAAATTACTGTTATTTAACTAGACCTTTTTTTAACTTTAATATTTCATAGAATATTGTCGAGCAATATTCAAAATATATGTGTTAACTTCGCCTATTTGTCTATATGTGCTAATAGCTCGGTAAACGGTATTCCGAATTTCATTAAATATTTACGTAGCCTATCGCTATCGTTAGGGTTTTTCAGCTTGTTTTGCGAATTGGCATATAAATAACGCCCTGCTGCTGGTTGACTTTTATGCTGCCGACATACCGTAATCACATAAGCAAGTTGCACCCTCTCAAAAGGGTCGATAGTGGCGACCCTGTTTGCCCTTAATAGCGTTTGCAATAGTGCATCACTACGGGTTTCTAGATACCAGGTATTGAATAAGTAATTTCGCTTAGGCTATCCATATTGGGCATATTAACGTTATGCTAGATGACAACGTTACCTATTTACCTAAAGTCTGAACTTCAATTTCGATTATCAACGCCCATAAAAAAGCCTCTAGCGATTTGACTACAATCAAAGTTGATTATAGAGCAGTTGCCAGAGGCCTTACTCATAAAACAGGTCTAATAAATCCTAAATCCCTGTTTTACCTAATTTTTAGATGTATCACTTTGCTGCACTTTTTTTATACTCAATGCCTATGCTTTGCAGCGCTTACTTAGCAGCATAGGACAATTTCATTCCTAAAATATAAGCATCGTTGTTTTCAAATTTCCCCATCGGCGTTTTGGTGGCTGATACCTGACCGTCAGCATCGCCCAGCATCAAGTATTTGCCACCAAGCGATACCGCCCACTCTGGGGTCACATTGTATTTAGCACCCAGGCCAACACTATAATACCCTTCGGTTGGGCCAAGTACTGTTACCGGGTTGCCGGCACCGCTATCCCAACCCACATTGCCCGATACCGCCAGTTGCGGCGATAGACGTTTGCCAATCCCCACTTCTAAGCGATAGTTGTCATCGGAATAGGCTAACAATGGGGCTTCTTTCAAAACTGTATTAGGCGGTGTATTAGCAGAAAGCGCTTTAACATTTTTTTCAAACAGAGGAGGATTAATTTTAAAATCACTCCAAGGCACCCAGCGTGCCGTCGCAGTCAGTAACGTGGTTTTATTTAACCCAGTTTGAAAGTCAATATTGACGGATTGGGGAAACGCTATTTGTGACTCTTGGGTTTGATTAGCTTTTAAACCAAGAGCGGCAAGTGGCGTTTTACTATTGACATAGTTTATAAAAGGCATAGATTCGCCAAAATTGATATCATGCTCAATCTCTGATCGGTAGGTCACTGCCGCTTTCAGGCCGATTTCGGGTTTAACAAATGCAGCACCCACCATATAACCATAGTCTGTACTCTTTGGAAACGATAATTGATAACCATTGCTTGGAGATACTGGGGAACTGCTATGTAGTTCTAACGTGCCATCTACTTTACTCAGCACCGGCCCACCATAGAGTTTAAAGTTATCTCCCATGTTGATACCAAGAAGCCCGGTAAAGGTATCTGACTCTACAGTGGCTTTTGTATGTTTATCGCCGTTGACGAGGGGGTTATTCCCTTTGACTTCAATTTCGGCACCAAAAGGCTGATCGTAAAAGACACCCACGCTCATCCAGTCATTAACATCTGTTTTTGCGCCAAAACCATAACCACTATAATCCTGCGCCACTTCAGTAAAAGTGTAATTTTTACTTGTGTCGACACCAGAGGTATCTGGCTTGATTTGATAGGCACTAATATAGGCAGTGGTACCACTGTCGCTAAAGGCATCGCTAGGTTGTGCAGTGCGGTCTAATCCTGCTGCGCCGGCGATAGACGCCATAGAAATGAGGGCTAAGGCACCTGTTAGTTTGGTTAGGGTAAAGTTTTTTGACATGTTACAATCTCCATTTGCGATTAGATTAGCCGCATCCACTGCGACGAAGTTGATTGGTTATTTAGAGCGTTGGTCATCATTTAATTCTACAATGTAACTTAATTTAGCAAATAGTTACCCTCTTGTCACTAGTTATTATCGCTTATTGCTAATTGAGAGTGGTTTGTCATTGAGAGTAATCTGTCAAGTTGTTGCCGCCATCGTGTGCCATAAGAGCTGGCTTAATGACTCATAAATAGCAGACGCTTCCCATCATTTGCCCAAACAGTGCTAAAAGTGATTCATTATCACCGTAAATAGGGGATATCGTCGTCATCCAAATATAATAAAATACGCGATTTGCAGCAAGTGACTTTAGCCTAAATTAGGCTATACTCACTCAAAGCCTTAAAGACTATTATTGGAGAACACCATGAAACTTGCCGAAGCCCTACTCATCCGTAGCGATATGCAAATAAAGCTGGCGCAATTAAAAAGGCGCATCCACAACAATGTTAAGGTGCAAGAAGGTGATACCCCCTCAGAAGACCCAAACACCTTGATGCTGGAGTCGAGCCAAATTATTAGCGAATTATCCCGCTTCATTGAATGCATCCATCGCACCAATAGCATTGCGATGATTACGACTAGGGATAAAGAGCAATCTATGCTAAGCTTACTTGGCGAGCGTGATACCTTAAAAATGCGGCATAAGCTGTTGACGGATATGATAGAAGCCACCCATACCGAAGAAGACAGATACAGTCTGCGTGAAATTAAATGGCAGGTCATTGTGTCGGTATCAAGCTTACAGAAACAAGCGGATGACCTTGCCGTAAAGTTGCGCCAAGTCAATCTAGTCATACAAGCCAATAACTGGCAAATTGATTTACTAGAGTAAGCACCTATTTGCACAGCTTAAAGAATTTTTATGGGGTTATGCCCTATAGAACACCAGTTTGGAACCGATTGGGCGAGTGTCAGACCCGTACTGCCGCAGCAGGGGGTTGAAAATAAACTGTAGCGGCCTTAAGCCTCACGTCGTGGGCAGGCGTATTTTTTTACACTTTATGCCCCGTACTGGTTACTCGATACTTTTCACTTGTTAACACTCACTACCAGGCACTGACAGTCGGTTTCAATTTTATGTTTATAATTTAATGCTCCAACGTAACCCTTAAGCCAACACTCAAACCAATACTCCAATCAACACTCAACACTTAAGGATATACCATGATGAATATGAATGATTTATTAGGCGCAGCGAAAGACATCACTGGCGGCAACGATGGCAATGCTAATAGCAACGACAATGACAACGACAATGCTAATAGCAATGCTGAAGGCAATGGCTTATCGGGGCTGATGGACATCGCAAAAGACTTTGACATGGAGACGTTAGAGAAGTATAAAACTATGTCAAAAATGGAGATTTTGGAAGAAATTAAAAACTCTGAACACAGCGAGACGGTGATTAATTATTTAAAAGGTTTGCTTGCCAGCAAGTAGCCATCCGTACGCATTGTTCGACCCAAAAGGCTTAAAAGACAGGTGATAGACGCCATCTTTTAAGCTTTTTCAATTTATAATGTTTGTCATAATGATTATTATTTTATCCAAAGTGCCGATGGTGAGTTATGAAGATTTTAGAATCAAAGTTTTATGTGGATCGTCGTTATTTAATGGCGGACAACGATGATAATAACCGAGTGGTAGTGGACAATCGCTTTTGGGCGACACGATATCAGCCCTATAGCGATTTGCTAGATCATTTGCTGGGCGGCGTGTATATCGCTGGTGCCGATTTGGTGATTGCGCAGGACAAACTGGACGATTTGGTCAAGTGTACGGATTTCACTAATTTAGATTTCTCCAAAAAGACCAATGAATTTTTTGAAAAAGAGTTGTGCTACTTCCACCCAGAGCTTGAAATATTTGTGGTGCTCAATACCAATTTATCCAACGATTACGAAAATGAATTGTTTGAAAGTGGGCTACTAAAGCTCGAGAATTTGTACTTTGATAAAGGCCGTGACGGCGTCAAAGCAAATGTCGAAACGTTTTATAAGGCGTTTGTCGAAAAGTACCAACCAGATGAAGCCAAGGTATCGATTTTGATTAAAACCCGAGAGGGCTTTGAGCTTAAAACCCATAAAATCACCCCGTATCCGATTGATTTGGATTTGATGTATAACGATGATTTCGCTGCGGTGCATCGCCATATCGAAAAATCGCTAAGCACTAGCAGTAAGGGTATTGTGCTGCTGCACGGCATTGCCGGCTCGGGCAAGTCCAATTATATTAAATGGTTGACCAGCCAAGTAGCCGATAAAAAGTTTATCTTTGTTCCCAGCACTATGATTCATATGTTGGCAGACCCCAGTTTTATTACGTTGCTTATTGATAATAAAAACTCGGTATTGGTGCTGGAGGATTGTGAGAACTATATTGGTGAGCGCACCCCAGAAAACCGCAATACCGATATGGTCGCCTCTATCTTGAACATTGCCGACGGTATGTTATCTGATGTGCTCGAATGTCAGCTCATTTGTACCTTTAACTCCGATTTATCCGAGATTGACCCTGCCCTACTGCGTAAAGGCCGTTTGATTGCGGAATATAAATTCCGTGAGCTGGAAACGGCCAAAGCCAATGCCTATTTGGCAGCTTATGGCAATAACGAAGCGGCGGACGAATTTAATGACAATAAAGAGGTGAGTCAGATTGAGGAGGCAGAGACAACCGTAGATGCGCCTATCTCACTGGCTGAATTGGTGAATTTAGGCGATAAGTCGTATCGAGAACATAGCAAAAAGACAGCGAAAATTGGGTTTATTCGGTAGTAGTAGATGCGCATACAAAGTGATGCATGTACTCTCACTCTCACTCTCACCCTCACCCTCACCCTCAACTTGCCACTAACTAATATTGATAGCTTCCGCTTTCTGCTGCTATCGGGCGGTGAACTTCCTGCCCGAACCATTAGCGAGCACAGTAAAACGCAAGCATGGCTGATTGTGCAGTTTTTGCCAGTGTCGATTGAGTTTAACGCAGTGGAGGATAATAAAACATTGGTCAAGTGGTTGGTCAAGGTGGTTGGTAATGGTGGCTGGTGAATAGGCCAATGCCTTATGTTTGGTGGCTAAGGTTATTAGGTCATTAAGTTTGTCAGCACGTTTTATACGTCAGCGCCCTTAATATGCGTTATACTATTTTTGTTTGTTATGTTTGGCGTGGTTGTACCTGATACCGCCTAGCTAATGGTGCCGCTACCTTATCTATAGCACGCTATAAGACGCTACAGTGTCGCTTAATCGTTAGCAGTCTGCTATAGTTGATAAAACTCACTTCTCACTAGTTTAAAAACTATTATACTTGCCTGCCTTTATCGCTAACCTCCCTTGCTAACAGTTGCCGTTATGTTGCCTATGTTGCCTGCGTTACCTTTGTTGTCACAGCTCTTTGGTTGTTCCCGTTTTCAAAACAAAACGGCGGTTAGCAACCATCGCCTATCTGCATCCTGCTCACTCACTCTTGTGCCTATGTTACTACTTTGTACCGCTAGCACTGGTTATGCTCGTCCTTTTGTTAATCCTTACTCTCTACCAGCAACCAATGATTCTATACCCGATGACCGTGACACCCTAGATACTGCCAATGATATAGCGATAAGCAATACGGCCCACGTTATAGACAATATAACCAATAATAGTGCAAGCCTTAATAACTCGGCTACTGACACGCTTACTAACGACCAGCCTGCTCTAAATGACCATGTTCATCCTGATGACCGTCCTAATCCTAATCCTAATGATAATACAGACACTTCTACTTCTACCTCTACCTCTACCGCTGACACCCAATTAGTATTCGATACCCCCAGTATAGACACCATTGCCGCCAATCTGCATAAGGGCGACTATCAAGTCGTGCCGCTGCAAACGGTGGTAGATGCCAGTACCGGCGTGGTGCTTGATGATACGTATGCCATCAATGTGCCCGATAGGCTTAGCTTATTGCAGGCGCAGCATGTGCTCACCCAAGTATCGCCCAAGCTTGCCAGCAACAATGCCGCCATTGCCGCCAATCAGTTGCAAGCACAGGCGACCCAAACCTTGGACCAGCCTTGGGTGTTTTTGCGTGCTGGTGCCACCCATTCCGATGTAGACGCCGAGGTGGATTTAACCCGGTTAAAATCGGGGATTAATGACAGCCTTAATGAGGCGCTGACGGGTATTGGCGCGGGTTTACCGCTGCCGCTAGACCCAAGCATAATCCCCAACATACCGCCGTTAATCAGCGGTCAGCTGCCAGATAGTTATCGCATTAAACGCCAAAATGATAACGTCAGTGCTGGCGTGGCGGTGATATGGCCGGTGTATACCGCTGGACGCACTAAAGCGCTTAAAAGTCTTACCGATGCGCGCACCGATGAGAGCGTGGCCGATGCGTTGATGGACAATGATGACCTGCAAACCACGCTAGTACAGCGTTATTTTAGCGCCCAGCTTGCGGTAATTGCCGCTTATTTGCGTGATGATGCCCTAAACACGGTGAAAGAGACCGACTATATGGCGCAGCGTTTGCTTGAAGAAGGCTTTATCTCAAAAGTTGAACGGCTTGAGGCGAAAGTTGCCTTAGCAGAGGCCGAATCAGAAGCGATAAAAGCCAATAATAACGCCCAATTGGCGATGACGGCACTGCAACGCTTGCTGCGCACGCCCACCCCTGTTAAGCCCACCACACCCTTGTTTGTCTCCTCTAAGCCCTTACCCCCTTTGGCCCATTTTCAAGACATAGCCCTACAGCATCACCCAGGTTTAAAAAAAATTGATGCCAAATATGCGCAGGCACAGTCGCTCAGTCAGTTTTCCAACACAGGGCTTAAGCCCAACGTCATGGTTTTTGGTTATCAGCAGTTAGAAAAAGACCCCAGTTGGATTGCGGGCGTGTCGGCCAGTTGGAAATTATGGGGCGGGCTTGATAGCCAATCGCAAGCAGCCTCTGGCAAAGCCAAAATGCGCCAAGCGTTACTGGCAAAAGTGGATGCCAGCGACAACATTTTATTGTTGGTCGAAAAAAACTGGCAATCGGTAGAGAATGCCCGAGTTCGCTATTATTCGTTAAACAGCACTGTTTTATTGGCAGAAGAGCTGCTGCGCTATAAGCAGCTAGGGCTACAAGAAGGGATGAATACAGCACTGGATGTGACCACCGCACAAACCCGTTTTTTGCAAGCCCGCACCGAGCAAGCCGCCGCTGCTAATGATTATGTGCAAGCCCTAGCCGCCTTGATGCAAAGCTGCGGCACCCCGCAAGCATTTAATGAGTATATGGCCAATGCCGATGTGAGGTTGCCGACTTTATATTAAGATATTAAGCGTTTGTATTGATAAGCCCTATACGGATTAGGATAACCTGTGTATAGGTAAACCCTGTTTTAGGATGGATAGCTGTATGAGTGCCACTAAAAAGCCCAGCCCCACTATGCTTAGAAACATCATCATTACCGTTGTGGTACTTTGTGTGATGGGTGCTATTGTCTATGGCTTATCCAAAAGTACCCAAAGCGAGGACAACACTACGCTGACTTTTCAGGGGCAAATGGAAGTTCAGTCCACCTCCATCGGTGCCAAAGTGCCCGGACGTATCGCTAAAATATTGGTCACCGAGGGCGATACCGTACAAGTGGGGCAACCGCTGATTGAGATGGACTCGCCCGAAATCACTGCCAAAATGAACCAAGCCTTAGCGGGTCGAGATATGGCGCAAAGCCAACTGGATAAAGCCAACAACGGCGCAAGACCACAGGAAATCGGTCAAGCCAAAGCCGCTTGGCAAGCCAATCAAGCCGCTGCCGATTTGGCCAAAAGCACCTATGATAGAGTCAACCGCTTGTATCAAGAGGGGTTAATGGCACGGCAAAAACGGGACGAAGCATACACTCAATATCTTGCCAACCAAGATAAAGCCGAAGCCGCACGCTTGCAATATGAGGTGGCGGTTGAAGGGGCACGTCAAGAGGACATCGCAGCAGCGCAGGCGCAAGTGGCGCAAGTGGATGCCAAAATTGCAGAGGCACAAGTGGCACAAGATGAGGCGAACCTTAAAAGCCCCATATCGGGCGTGGTGGACGATGTTATCGTCAACCCTGGCGAGGTGATTGGTCAAGGGGTGCCGCTGATGACCTTGGTAAATCCAAACGATCAATGGGTGACGCTCAATGTCACCGAAAATTACCTAAACCAATTTAGTATTGGCAAAACCTTTACAGCCGAAATTCCGGCGTTATCCACGCCCGGCGCACCCTATACCACTCAATTTAAAGTCTACAATACAGCGGCATTGTCCGATTTTGCCACTTGGCGTGCGACCAATAGCGAAGATGACTTTGATGTGCGCACCTTTGAGGTTAAAGCTCGCCCCTCGGCAGTTAATCCAAAAATCCGTTCGGGCATGAGTGTGTTGGTCAACATTGATACCAGTGCCTCGCTGCAAGACCCCGACCTGCAAACGGCTCACGCTGCGCAGTAGTGCATGATCATTAACCGAACTTAGGCAAAAAGACGATTGCTAAAATAGCTAATCATGCGTAAGGTCAGTCACTAACTCGCTTAATAGGTCGCTTAGCCGTTTTATGGGATAACTCATGTTTTATAAGGTCATGTATGTCGCACAGGGTAAATGACAACAAGCAACCGTTACCTGACCTGCCCGATTCTAACAAGGTGGCGACAAGTGAGGCAACAAGTGCTGCCATAAGTAACCGTGCAACCGCCTCGCTATGGCAGGTGTTTAAACGCAGTGCGGGTTATGAGGGGCGTTTTTTACTGCATCATTCGTGGGATTATGTGATGCTACTGTGGTTGCCACTACTCACCATTTTAGGCGTGTGGTGGACCTTCTCTAAACCCTATATCACCGATTTGCCCATTGGGGTGATTGACCAAAGCCATAGCAGCTATTCACGCCTATTGGTTCGCTATTTGGACGCCAGCCCCGATGTGCAGGTCACTGGCCTCTACCCAAGCTTAACCGCAGCAAAAACGGCCATTGTTGATTATAACATTTATGGCGTGGTGATTATCCCAAGCGACTTTGCGGACAATATTAGCCAAGGCAAACCTGCCCCTGTGGTGTTTAAAGTCAATGCCCAGTATGGCAGCCATTCTGGTATTGCGCAGCGTGGGGTGCAAACGGCAGTCGGCACCTTATCAGCAGGGGTAGAAATTGGGCGCAGCGTCAAACAGGGTAGTCAGCGCCAGCAAGCCACCATCACCTATTCGCCCATCGCGATTGAACGCATTAGCTTATTTAACGCCGGCGGCAATTATCAACAATTTTTGGCCTCGACCGTCATGCCCGCGTTACTGCATATTTTGATGATGATTATTGGTGCCACCACCATCGGCCGTGAACTGCGTGATAGAACCCTTGCCGTTTGGTACACCACGATAACCGACCCCACTGCGCCCTACCCTAACTTTGCGGCATTAAAAAAAGTGCCGCCCGAACAAAAACTGGACTATCTGCACAATGAGCCACTGGCCAAACCGCACATCCCGCCTCATGTTTCGCTTGCGGCTTTGGTAGTGGGTTTAAATGGCAAGCTTATCTGGGCATTGCTGTTTTATGCCTTATGGGGTGCTTTAATGCTGACGTTAGCCAACGGGGTGCATGCGTCTAGTTTACCGGCCTTGGCTATCGTATTTGTGGCCTTTGTTGCCCTCACCATGATTTCGCTATGGCTTGGGGCTATTTTTTGTTTGCTAAGTTACTCCTTACGTATGGGGTTGTCGAGTGCCGCCTTTATATCGGCGCCATCCTATGCCTTTGCTGGGGTAGCGTTTCCGCTACTGTCGATGAGTGAGGGCGCACAGCGCTGGGCGCATACCCTACCGTTAACCCACTATCTCAAAATCCATATCGGCCAACTGCAAATGCTCGCACCGCTTAGCACCGCCTATCATACCCTGTTTGGCTTAATCGTGGCTGTGTTGGTACTATTGGTGCTCACCGCTTTATTGTGCATTCGCGCTTTTAAAAATCCACAGCGCTGGGGTTCTCGCTAATGCCAAACCCATTAGATAACCAGCCGCCCCTGTTGCACCGCACCTTTATGCACGCCTTTTTGAGCACGCTTGGCGCCGCCTTTAAAGACAAAGGGGTGGTGTTGATGCTGGTGATTGCGCCCATTATCTATGGCTTTTTTTACCCTTGGCCGTATCATAGCGAGGTGGTGTTTAACGTGCCGGTCGGCATTGTGGATAATGACCATAGTCGCTTATCAAAAACCATTGGCCGTTATAGCGACGCCAGCCCACGCCTTAAAATTCACTATTATCAAAACCAAGCCGAGGCCATGCAAGCCATGTATCAAAACGATATCGCAGGCTTTATGGTCATCCCTGCAGGGCTTGAAAAAAAGGTATACGCTGGTAAAGCGACCCATGTGTCTGTTTTAGGCAATAACAGCTATTTTTTGATTAATAAATATGTCCAGACCGGGTTTACCCAAGCGGTGGCAACCGTGTCGGCAGGGGTTGAAATCAAACGAAGCGTGGCTCAAGGTGCCTACATCAACACTGCCAAAACCAGCACCCAAGCCATACCGCTACGTATTGACCCATTGTTTAACCGCACCGAAGGCTATGGCGCGTATGTGGTGCCCGCGGTTGCCCTATTAATATTGCAGCAAACCCTACTGATGGGCACCGCCTTACTCATTGGCACTTGGCACGAAAAAAAGCAGCAAAATGCCACCGCTTTTGGTTGGCTTGGGCGTATTTTAGCCCTTGCGTCCATCTCCTTTTTGGTCGGCTGTTTTTATTATGGCTGGGTGTTTACCATTCAGGGTTATGCGCGCGGTCATAATCTACCGGGCACCTTGCTGTTTTTTGGGCTGTATGCGCTGACGGTTGCCACGCTCGGCTGTGTGCTTGGCATGTGGTTTCGAGAGCGAGAGCGTAGTATGCAACTCCTTATTTTTAGCTCGCTACCGGTGTTTTTTGTCAGCGGCATTCCTTGGCCCACCTCACAATTGCCGTTACCGCTGTATTATTTGAGCGCTGTATTTCCCTCTACAGCGGGCATGAACGCCTCAGTACAACTCAACCAGATGGGTGCCTCCTTGTCGCAAGTGAGCGGCTATTTGACCCATTTGGCAATACTGTGGGTCACCTTTTTTATCCTCTTACTGATTGTCCAACACGTGCAAATACAGCGTTATCGCTCCCGCAGCATCAATGACTCATCTCAATGATGGAAACAGTTTCAATAGCTCTAATAGCCACACGACACTTTTAACGGCTGTTCTACACCAACTCACCGAGTCGTTACCGATTCTTTGTCATAGCCGTTGCCGTTGCCTATATTTTTGCCGAGGTCGTTGCCGAGGTGATTGTTGTTTGCACTCAGCTAAATAGCTAACAAAGTTGTATATCCGATGGTCTCGATAGGATATAGGGTTTTAGCAATAACTATGCTAAACTTTGACGTTATTATTTTTGTCCAGCTGCCTTAGGGTCTGGCTATTGACTGTTGTTATGGGTATCTGCCCAATTTATTATTTACCTATCGTCTTTATATCTGCCCAACGTTTTTAAGGAGTTCTTGTGACTCAGCCAACCGCCACTGCACCAAATACGCAAAAAATATTACGCTCAAGCGAGCTGCGCCAAGCCTTTATTGATTTTTTTGTCAGTAAACAACATACCCCGGTAGCATCTTCAAGTTTGGTACCGGTTAACGACCCGACCTTGTTGTTTACCAATGCCGGGATGAACCAGTTTAAAGACTGCTTTTTGGGGATTGATAAACGCGATTACACTCGGGCGGTGTCGGCGCAAAAATGTGTGCGGGCAGGTGGCAAGCACAATGACTTAGACAATGTCGGCTATACCGCACGCCATCACACCTTTTTTGAGATGCTCGGTAACTTCTCGTTTGGCGACTATTTCAAACAAGCGGCGATTGAGTTTGCGTGGGAATTTTTAACCTCGCCAAATTGGCTGGGGCTTGATGCCGATAAATTATACGTCACCATCTATCACACCGATGATGATGCTTTTGCGATTTGGCACAACACGATTGGGCTGGCAGCCGAGCGTATTATCCGTATTGGTGATAACAAAGGCGCGCCGTACGCGTCCGATAACTTTTGGGCCATGGGTGATACCGGCCCTTGTGGGCCTTGCACCGAGGTATTTTATGACCACGGCGCCGATATTGCTGGCGGTTTACCGGGCACCCCAGAGGAAGACGGCGACCGCTTTATCGAAGTATGGAACTGCGTGTTTATGCAGTTTAACCGATTGCCCGATGGCACTATGCAGCCCTTGCCCGCCCCTAGTGTCGATACCGGCATGGGGCTTGAGCGCATTGCTGCCATTATCCAAGGGGTGCATAGCAACTATGAGATTGACTTGTTTGTTAACTTGATTCGTGCCGCCGCCGCCATCATTGGGATAGACAACGACAATCAAGCCTCGTTAAAAGTGATTGCCGACCACATTCGTGCGGTGAGTTTTTTGATTGCCGATGGTGTCTTGCCAAGTAATGAGGGGCGCGGTTATGTTTTGCGCCGCATTATCCGCCGTGCCGTGCGTCATGGCAATAAACTGGGCGCTGAGGCAAGCTTTTTTTATCAAATGGTAGCGCCGCTGGTGCTAGAGATGGGCGACGCTTATCCGCAATTAATCGAGCAGCAAGCCTTTATCGAAGCTGCCATCGAAAAAGAAGAAGTACAGTTTGCCAAAACGTTGGCGCAAGGGCTGCGTTTGCTCGATAGTGAGCTTGAGGGCTTACAATCTGGCGATGTGTTGTCGGGTGAGGCCGCCTTTAAACTGTATGATACCTATGGCTTTCCGATAGATTTAACTGCCGATATCACCCGTGAGCGGGGCATTGGTATTGATGAAGCCGCTTTTGATGAGCAAATGAGTCTGCAGCGCCAGCGTGCCCGTGATGCTGGCAAATTTGATGTTGATTATTCGGCTGCCATAAGTGTCGACACGCCAACCGAATTTGTGGGCTATGAGGCGTTGGAAGCCGATGCAGTCACCATTATTGGCGTCTATCAAAACGGCAATCGGGTGGATACGCTGCGTGAGGGTGAAGAAGGCGTGATTGTGTTAGACCGCACCCCGTTTTATGCCGAGGGCGGTGGTCAAGTGGGCGAGATGGGCGAGATTCGCACCAGCATGGGCGTGTTTAGCGTTCAAGACACCAAAAAATCTGGGCAAGCGGTTATTCACCATGGGGTGGTGACTATGGGCGCGTTGCAAGTCAATCAAACTGGGGTCGCTCAAGTGCAGTCCGCCATTCGGGCTGCCAGCGCCCGCAATCACTCTGCCACCCATTTATTGCATGCCGCTTTGCGCCAAGTATTGGGCGATAAAGTCAATCAAAAAGGCTCGCTGGTGACCAGTGACGTCTTGCGTTTTGACTTCTCCTACGACGCGCCGTTGACGCAAAAAGAGCTGGCGACCATTGAGCGTTTGGTCAATGAGCAAATTGTGGCAAATGTGGCCGCCACCATTGAATTTATGAGCGTGGATGCGGCGTTAGAAAAAGGCGCAGCCGCCTTGTTTGGCGAAAAATATGGCGACACGGTGCGGGTGCTGACCATGGGTACTCACGATTATCAAGGCGGTCAGGATAAGCCTTTTTCGATTGAGCTGTGCGGCGGGCTGCATGTGCAGCGTACGGGCGATATCGGATTGTTTAAAATCACCTCCGAGTCGGGCATTGCCGCTGGGGTGCGCCGTATTGAAGCCTTGACGGGTATGGGCGCGCTTAGCTATGTGCAGCAAAGCGACCAACAACTGAGCACCTTGGCTGCCCAGCTTAAAGCCAAACGCCCCGACGTGGTCGAGCGGGTGCAAACCATGGCGAGCAAACAGCGGGAGCTTGAAAAAGAGATTGAACGCTTAAATCAAAAACTAGCCAGCTCGCAAGCGGCAAGCCTGGTGAATGCGGTGCAACTGATAGCCGAGCAGCCAGTATTAATTGCTAAAGTCGCCGGCATTGACGGCAAAGCCCTGCGGGGTTTGATGGACGATATGAAATCCAAGCTACCTGAGGCGATTATTGTGCTGATTGGCGAGAGTGCTCAAGGTGGCGAGCAATTGGCACTGGCGGCGGCGGTGAGTAAAACGTTGACCAGTCAGATAAAAGCGGGTGATATCATTCGTCATTTAGCGGGCGAGCTTGGCGGCAATGGCGGCGGTAAACCAGACTATGCCCAAGGCGGCGCACCCAATAGCGATAAGCTGGCTGGTGTCCTTAATGCGCTACCAAATTGGTTGGCGGATAAGCTGGGTTAGCTATGGATTAGCTAATTGGTGCGCTGGGCGCACCCTTGTATCTACAAAAAATGCTTATCTTAATAAACTTATCTTATTATACTTATCCTAATAAACATGGGCAAAGGGACTCAAATGGCGTTAATTGTACAAAAATATGGTGGTACGTCGATGGGCACTATCGATCGTATCAAGAATGTGGCAAAACGAGTAAAACGCTGGCACGATAACGGCCATCAAATTGTGGTGGTGGTGTCGGCCATGAGCGGTGAAACCAACCGGTTGATTGATTTAGCACAGCAAATTAGCCGCACGCCTAACCCGCGTGAATATGACCAAATGGTCTCGACCGGTGAGCAGGTGGCAATGTCGTTATTGGCAATGGCGATTATTGAGCAAGGCATTGAGGCGCGCTCGTTTACCGGCGGTCAAGTGGCGATTTTAACCGATGATACCCACAACAAAGCCCGTATCGAAGACATTGATGATGCGAAGATTCGGGCAGAATTGGCAGCGGGGCGCGTGGTGGTGGTGGCAGGATTTCAGGGCATCACTAGCGAGGGCAATATTACTACCCTTGGGCGCGGTGGCTCGGATACCACCGGCGTTGCGCTGGCGGCGGCGCTTGGGGCAGATGAATGCCAGATTTATACCGATGTGGATGGCGTGTATACCACCGACCCCAGAGTGACCTCAAAAGCCCGTAAGCTTGACAAAATCACGTTTGAGGAAATGCTTGAGATGGCAAGTTTGGGCTCAAAAGTGCTACAAATTCGCTCGGTTGAGTTTGCTGGCAAGTATCAAGTGCCGCTGCGGGTGCTGTCAAGCTTTGATGACAATCAAGATGGCAGCTTTGATGATAATTTTCGCCAAAACGTTGGCACCCTTATTACCGTAGACGAAGGAGACACTATGGAACAGCCCGTTATTTCAGGTATTGCATTTAATCGAGATGAGGCTAAAATTGTGGTACGCGGTGTGCCAGACCGTCCTGGGGTGGCGTCTGCCATTTTAACGCCCATTAGCGATGCCCATATCGAGATTGATATGATATTGCAAAACCTGTCTACCGATGGCAATACTGATTTTAGCTTCACCGTCAATCGCCCCGATTTTGACAAAGCTCTGGCCATTTTAGCCAATATCAAAGCAGATATTGAAGCCAAAGAAATTCATGGCGATGATGATGTGGTTAAAGTGTCCTTGGTGGGCGTGGGTATGCGCTCGCACGCGGGCGTCGCAAGCAAAATGTTTCAAGTATTGGCTGAAAACAATATCAATATTCAAATGATTTCAACCAGTGAGATTAAAATCTCGGTGTTGATAAAAGAGCAGTATTTGGATAAAGCGGTTAAATCGCTGCATACGGCGTTTGGGCTGGATAGAACTGAGGGCGAGAGCAAAATTGCTGGGCTGTAACGATTAATCTTCTAAGCTTGGGTGTTAACGGATTAAACAGTACAACAATATGTGTCAAAAAGCCCTTAGGGGCTTTTTTGTTGAGTTAAAGTTTGTTGACTTAAAGATTGTAATCAAGGGCTAAGCAGAAGTGTTAAAAGCGCTAAACTGTATAAAAACGGTCAAGATTAGCAAATGCTAATGACAGGCAACCAATAACCCCCTATAATAATTCGTTTAGTTGTGACCTACTGTTATGGCATTGCACTGTTTTATACTCTGCAGTTTATAGGTGTTGGAACGGTTCGCTGATGACTTAGATTTAGATTGCCTTGCTACTCCACTATTTTAAGCGTTACTAGCCATTAATGTTACTAGCCATTAATCATGATAACGTTTAGGGCAAAATAGTGTGGCAAGGTCATCTTTTTGGTGACCAATAAAGGTTTAATGTCATGTAATAAGGTGCGGTTTATTCTATCTTTTCTTATGATTTCTTATGAATAGGCAAGGTATAGTGTACAGAAGGTTACTTCTTTTTAGGGTATTGTCAAATTGATAGGCAACGTTATGATCAGAGTGATATTAGGGCAAAAGCCACTTTTTTTCTTGCGACATAAGGAGTGTGACGCATGTTAATTTTAACTCGCCGTGTGGGCGAAACCTTGATGGTCGGTGATGAGGTTAGTGTAACGGTATTGGGCGTTAAGGGCAACCAGGTGCGTATTGGGGTGAATGCGCCTAAAGAAATAGCGGTGCACCGTGAAGAGATTTATCAGCGTATTCAGCACGAAAAGGATATGCAATCGCAAATGAAGCACTTAGAGCAGGGCAATTATCCCACCTCTTTTGATGATGATGATTTTTTTAATCGCTAGATGCGACCTTGGTTATTAGTTACCCTTATCAAGGATATTTCTGCTATGGTTAGGGTTTGTTTTAAGTCAAGCATCCCACTCACTTTACAACTTAGGATTGAGTCATTATGAGTATTCGCTATTCTGATGTATCGGCATTACTAAATGGTATTAGTAAAAAATCGATTCAGTTTGCTGATGTCATTAATTTTATTGACGACTTTTATCGCTATACCCCCGTCAGTTTCACCAATGGTGAAGTACATAACAATGTTGGAGAAAATGAAGGCAGCGCAAAAATATTTGGCTTTGCTAAGCTGCATCACTTAAACCAGCTTGATACCTTATCGCTATTTGGGGAACATTATGCGGCAGTGTTAGCCAAGCCAAACGGGCAAGACCATCCGAATATTCGCAGCTTTATCCATTGGGGCTGGCAAGCGTTTTTAATGGAGAAAAACCCGTTAACGCCGCGTCCACATGTGGATGTTAAAAGTATTTAAATGACATTCTGATTTAAAAAAACAGCAGTATCAAGCGCAAAAGAGACCTATTATAAACTGGGTCTCTTTTTTATGAGTGTCTGTTTTACTAGCTTATAATGCCTACCTTGTTATGGTTATAGGACTTAGGCAAAATAAGATTGAACGATGTTAAAAATGATTGGAAACTATTTTTGGAGCGGCTTAGATCACGCTTTAGCCGATTCAACAATGCTTGCAATTTGTCACATTTTTTTAATATGCCCAAGTCCTAGGTTATTAAGGAATGATTGATTTATCAGCCCCTAGCTAAACTTGATAGGTTGAATCGCCCCTTTTGGGTTTGGCAAGTTGGGGTAATGGTGTTCGTGCTCCACATCGCATTCTGCACCCACCACGCTACCATCTGCTTTAATGGGTTTGTGCATATAACCGATACGCTGCTCGGGCGGCAAATGCTCGTGTTCCCAAATCATCACCGCTTGCAAGCAGGTTTCACGCTGGTTGGGCGTCAGTTTTTTGCCATCTGGCCATTTGCCAAGCTCTATAGCGGTACGAAATTTATCCACCAATTCTGGGGTCATGGCGGCCAATATCTCTTGTTTATTCATCACACTGCTCTCTTACTTAATAGATGGTTTTACCGTTGCAAAGTTATTTTTGTTGCTGATTTTTGTTGCTGATTAAGATAAGCGTCGCGTCTGCCCTACCCTTTTTAACGTTTTACGTCGCTAATCGTTATCTGAGGCAAACTCTTCGGCATGGGCATTCCAATTTAATTTGGTACGACACGCCTTATAAAAATCAAAACCGGGCGGATGCAATAGGGTTAATTTATCGGCATGTTTACGAATATGTAAGGTCTGATCTTTATCCAGTGCCACACTAGGCTTGCCATCGGCACTGACCATCGGCTGGGTGCGGTTGTCTTTATGGGTTTCTAACACAATTTCACTGCCGCCGCTGACCACGATGGGCCTGCTTGACAGGGTATGCGGATGCATTGGCACCAAACAAATGGCATCAAGGCTAGGATGGATAATAGGCCCGCCCCCGGACAAGGCATAGGCGGTTGAGCCGGTGGGCGTGGCCGCAATCAAGCCATCACTGTGCAAACGGTAGACATCTAAACCATCAATGGTCAGCTCAAAATCTATCATATGCACCGACTTGCCCGCGTGCAGCACCACATCGTTAAGCGCCATATCTTGCAATAAAATCTTATTGTTTTGTTGAATCTCCATCGTCAGTAAAAAGCGCTGGTCCAGCTGATAATCGCCCATTAAAACTTGGCGCAGCTTTTGTCCCACCTCATCGGGGTTCACATCGGTCAAAAACCCAAGCCGCCCCCGATTAACCCCAAGCACCGGCACACGGTAGCGAGCTAAAGCTTGGGCGGCGTGTAAGATAGACCCATCACCACCCACCACAATCACCAAATCACAAATCTCTCCCAATAGGCTGCGCTTCACTATTTTTAGGGTGCTACTGCTATCAAAGTCCAAGCCGGGTAGACTGGCGGTTTCATTGTCCATAAACAATTGCAAGCCCATCGCATGAATATAACGCTCAACTTCATGAATGGTATCAATGACACTGCGTTTTCTGGCACGCCCCATTAGCCCAATGGCTTTAAAGGCTGGATTTTTTATCGCTTGAAGAAATAAGGGTTCAGACAAGTTTGGCAACTTATCAGATTGGGCGGAGCATTCCATAGGCGTCGGCTTCGGCTTTAGGTAATGTGGTGACAATTTGCTTGCAAACTAATTGATTGATTGGTTGATAGATCGTTTGGTTGCAACTTGTCTTAAGATAGTTGCCTGTACCAGTTAACAATAGGTGACATCACGAGACGCTTCTAACAACCGTAACGTTTTGTGCACGATAAAATACAATAGTAACGAGGCAAAAAATTAAAAAGGCAATCCTAGGGCAAAGCATCATAAGGCTATCATAGCATTTTTTTTGCTTATTGCGCTGTGCCTTTTATAGGGCATATAGGGTTTATATGGCATAATCGGTTAAAGTTATCAGGTTTTTTTAGGGTATTGATGTCATGCTACAAACTACGATAGAGCTGACGTTATCATAGAGTGTACTACGACTTGTTGACTCAGTGGCGATATCTACGATAGAGCTGACGTTATCATAGAGATAAAAACAAATCTTTACTAATAAACCCTTACTTTTATTCATATAATCCGCTACTATAATCGTTGTATGTGATATAAAAACTCGCTGCTTTCTAGCACCTGTTTACATTTTTAAGGAACTAACATTATGGCAAACCCTATTGTCAGTCGTACTGAACTTGCTATTGGTGGCAAGGCGATGACGGTAAAAGGCGTCGTACAAAAAACCAGTTTTTTGCTTGGTCTTACCACGGTTGCCGCTTTAGGATTTTTCTTTTATATCTTAAGCGGCGCTATGAGCGCAGGCATGGTAAAAGTTGTTACCTTTGCTAGCATGCTTATTGGTTTTGGTTTAGCGATGTTTATCACCTTTAAACCGCAAAACGCTAAAGCATTGGCAGCCCCTTACGCGATTTTAGAAGGTCTTTTTTTGGGCGGTGTGTCGATGATGTTTGTAGGCATTGATGCGAGTATCCCCACCAACGCACTAGCCGCAACCTTTGTTACTGCTGCAGTGATGCTGGGCTTATATAGCTCAGGTGTGATTAAAGTCACAGAGAAATTTCGCTCTATCATGATGTCTGCTATTCTGGCCATCACGCTGTTATATATCGTCCAAATTGGACTGTCGTTGTTCGGCTCAAGTCTACCCTTTTTGTTTAATGGCGGTATGGTTTCTATCGGTTTTAGCCTATTTGTGGTACTTATTGCCTCATTTAGTCTATTGTTAGACTTTGATAATATTGAGCGTAGCGTTGCTTTAGGTATTTCAGAAGAGTATGAATGGGTATTTGGTATTGGTGTATTGGCATCGCTCATTTGGATGTACCTAGAATTTATGCGTTTATTAAGCTATTTTAACGATTAATGCTATTAGTGATAACCTCGTTACCACTAACTTAGCAATAGTTAAAAAACCGCCTAGCTAATTTTGTAGGCGGTTTTTTTGTGGGTGGTTTTTATCGGTGGTTTATTTGGCTGGTCTTTGGTGCCAAGCCATCGTATTTTTCTCGATTTAATGTAGCATTCGCTATGGGTTTTGCGATACAGTAAACTCTTAAGCAGATAATAGAATGATGAATAATGATGAACCCACCTTACTAAGACTAGCACCTTCATCAAGATAACCCCCAATCTACTCTTCAGAAGAATTGCAAGAACCACCCTCATCGCCAATAAGCTGATTTATCCAAGGTTTATGAGTTTACGACTTTGAAACCTAAGCCCGCTTTAATCGCAAAGCGTTAAGCACCACCAGCAGCGAGCTGAGCGACATGCCGATAGCGGCAAGCCACGGCGGCACATAGCCAAAAGCAGCAGGTAACAGCACTACGGCGTTGTAGCCCAATGCCCAGTACAGGTTTTGTTTAATAATCTGCTGCGCTTTGTCCGCTAGGCGTTTGGCGTCATAAATTGCCGTCACTGCACCATTTAAGATAACGCTGTCGCTCGATACTTGCGCCAAGTCTGCCGCACCCGCTATGGCGGTGGACACATTGGCGGCTGCCAAAACGGGCGCATCATTGATGCCATCGCCCACCATCATGACGATGTTGCCGTCTGCTTGTAGTCGCTTGATATGCGCAACTTTGTCTGAGGGAGATAGTCCGTTGGCCATCTGGTCGATGCCTAGTTCATGGGCCACGCTGTGCGCATGGTCGCTGGGGTCGCCGGTTAACATCAGGGTTTTGATGTTTTGCGCTTGCAGCTGCGCTATCATCTCACCCATGCCATCTCGAATACTGTCATTAAAATAAAACATGGCGAGGGGCTGCCACGTTTGGGTTTGCGATGCCCTACTATCCGTATTATCCACCAACTGTGTGAGCATAACCGCGGTACTGGCATGATGTACGGCTAAATCAGGCTGGTAGGTTTGGCCTGCTGTGATAGGCTTAGCCTCTAGCGTATCGTGACCCAATGCAAAGTCGACATGGCCAAGACGATAGACGGCTTCATCACCATTATCATCACTATTTCTATGCCTATGCTGTTCATGATGACTGTGTACAACGCCCTCAATACCGCCTGCAGGATGATGGATAAGATTGCGCACGGCTGGCAAATGCTGTTGATAGGCGGCATCGAGTAACGCAGTGGCAATGGGATGGCGACTCCCTACTTCTAAGGCAGCAGCAATGGCAAGCAAGTCATCTTTATTAGACTTAGGATATTGCTGAGGGTCTTTAGATGGGCTTACACGATTATCTATTGCCTGTGTCGATATAGCGCTCAAATCCTCAATAAATAATAGATTCGGCTTGCCATAGGTCAAGGTGCCCGTTTTGTCAAAAGCCACATGGGTAATCTCTGCCAAGGTTTGAATGGTATGCCCACGCGTGGTCAAAAAACCATAGCTTGCCAGCCGATTGGTAGAAACGGTTAAGGCGATGGGCGTGGCAAGTGACAAGGCGCACGGACAAGTTGCCACCAATACCGCAACCGTCGCCCAAATCGCCTGCGACGGGTCAACCAGATACCAGCCGATAAACACCACAACCGACAACACTAAGATACGGGCGACAAACCAACGTGCCCAGCGGTCGGCCTGCTCTGCTATTTTGGGTTTTTCACTCATGGCGCGATTCATTAATCGGTCAATCAAGGCGATTTGGCTGTTTTCGGGCAAGGCGGTGACCAGCATCACAAAGGGCTGACTGTCATTTTGCGAGCCACCAATCACCGTATCGCCACGTGCTTTAACGATTAAATCGCCCTCGCCCGTGAGCAAGCTTTGCGATACGGTTGCCCTCTCGCTACATAAAACACCGTCGGCCACCACGTCACTGCCCGCTTCGATAATAATAACATCGCCCACTTGCAAAGCGTTTGCGGTCACCGTTGACTGCGATGTTTTATCTGCGTGGGTTCTGTTTTGGCGTGCATGATGAATCTGGTCGCCTAATGACTTTAGTTGGCTTAGACTAGTTTCATCGACAGTTGCTGTCGTGGTTTCCACCGCTGGGTTTGGCGCTAATGCATCAGTTTCGCTAGCCATTATTGCCGTTACTAAATCAGGCACATGGGCGATTTTTTGCACCAGGGTTGGCTCGACCACCACAAGGTCATTGGCCATATTCGCCGCTTTAAGGCGAGCGTTGTGCTCGATATAGCGCCCTGCCAGCAAGAAAAACACAAACATACTCACCGAGTCATAATAGGTTTCACCAATGCCGGTCAGCGTGGCATACAAACTGGCAAAAAAGGTGACGATTAAGGCGATACTGACCGGCACGTCCATATTGACTTGGGGGGCTTTGATGGCCGACCAAGCCGAGGTAAAAAACGGCACGGCGCAGTAAAAAAATACCGGAATACTCACAAATAAGGATACCCAGCGCAAAAAGGTACGCTGCGCAATGTCCATGCCGCTATAATCACCAAAGTACATGCCCACCGCATACATCATGGCCTGCATCGCCCCAAGTGCTGCAATACCAAGGCGTATTAGCATTTTTTTATTGGCGCGTGCCAGCATCGCTTCATGGGTGTCTTGGCGATAGGGCTTAGCGGCATAGCCAATATCATTAATGGTTTTTAATATTTGGCTAATGGGCAACTTGCTCTCATCCCAAACCACTCGCATCCGCTGGCTGGTCAGGTTCACTTGGCACGTCTCAACACCGTCAAGTTCATACAGCCGGGTTTCAATCAGCCAGGTACAGGCCGCACAGCGCAAATTATTGACCGATAATTCGGCAACCGATTTGTCCTTATCGCTATACACAAACTGCGCTTTAATGTCCTCATGGTCGTAGGCTTGTAGCCGCTCAAGCTCGGTGGGCAAGCTTGCGGTGCGGTTAATCTGCGAGCGGTCAAGATAATACTGCTCAAGCCCTGCCGCAACGATACTCTGTGCCGCCAACTGACAGCCCAGACAGCACATCAGCCGTGATTCGCCCAATATATCAGCGGTGAACGGCGGCGTTGGCACCGGATCGCCACAGTGAAAGCAGCAGCCATCAGGCGGTAGTATCAGCTCAGCCTTATCAAAATTTAAGGTAGTTTGCCGGTTTGCTAAATGACTGGCGGTTTTAGATGGCGCTGTTTTAAGATGAGCGTCTTTATGAGTGGTGGCTGCAGTAACAGCGTTTTGGCTGGATACGGCGACAGTAGCGGTGGGTTTCTTATCGGCATTAGGCTGAATCATGGTATTGTATAACGCCTATATCACATTAAAATAAACGAGCAATCAAATAGTCGTGAGGATGCTAGAAAAAATAAGAATAAAGATAAGCGCCCATTATAACAGTTAACCTAAATAGCTTTATGCACGGCTGCTTTATTGCCCATAAATAGGTTATCATTTTATTGCAAACTTGCTAGGGCGTGTCCTCCATCTAAACGATAATACCTAGATGGGCTAAAAATGGCTCAATTTTGCCAAACATCGTCAAATAGTTGGCTAATATCATGATATAGGACTTACGCATATTAAAAAAATGTGGCGACTGGCAATTATTTTTGAATCGTCTAAAGGTAGAGCGAAGCCGCTGCAAAAATAATTACCAGTCACTTTATGACGCTGTTCAATCATATTTTACGTAAGTCCTAGATATTATCTGCACTATTTTCCTTGTTTAACGGCAAGTTAACTCATTTTTATTACCATTTTTAAAGTGAGGACACGCCCTAATAAGAGGTTGCAAAACTCGCTAACGGGTGAAAAACGAGTGAAAAAACCATAATAGCCAGTAATAGCCGCCAATTTATGCTCCACAACATTGAAAAAAATGTTGTTTTGCGTCATTATAAACCCGTCTTTTTTTGTTGGTAATACACTGTGCATCCTAATCTAGAATCTAAGCAAGTTGTGCGTCCATCAAACCTTAAGTTAAAATCGGCCATTATCCAGCCCAAAGCGCCTAATCCCGAGCAACAACGCGGCGGCGCTATGGGTTTTATCATCCTAATCGTTATTATTGCGGCAATGCTATTATTGGGGATGTATCTGGTCAAGCAAGACCGTGTCATTACTGCAAAATTTGAGGGCAAACGCTGGAACATACCGGCTAAAGTTTTCTCGCAACCACTAGAGCTGTATCAAGGTGCGCCGTTAAAAAGTGAAGATCTGGATACTTGGCTAGATATGCTCAACTATAAGGCCGGCACTGGTTATGAGCGCACTGGGGCATATAGCAAAAAATCTGGTCAATATATTATTCATACCCGTGGCTTTAAATACAATGCCGGCGACATTGATCCTGAGCAAGTGATAAAAATTAGTATTCAAGATGCCAAAGTCGCCAGTATTCAAAGCACCCAGCCCAGTGAAACGGGCATTGTGCGCATTGAGCCGGTCATCATTGGCGGTATTTATCCAGATAATAATGAAGACCGCATTGTGGTGCCAATCGAGGACATACCGCAGCCGCTTATTGATGCTTTGGTGGCCACAGAAGACCGTAGCTTTTATCAACATAAAGGGGTTTCGCTACGGGGTATCGCACGGGCGGTTTTGGCCAATCTTCAAGGCGGTTCGATGCAGGGCGGCTCGACCATTACCCAGCAGCTTATCAAAAACTTTTATTTAAATTCCGACCGGACATTAAAGCGTAAGGCCAACGAGGCGGTGATGGCCGTCTTGCTTGAATTGCATTACAGTAAAAATGAGATACTACAAACTTATCTTAACGAGATTAACCTTGGCCAAAATGGCAACCGCTCTATCAACGGCTTTGGCCTTGCCGCGCAGTTTTATTTTAACCGCCCTCTAAAAGAGCTGCGTATTGACCAGCAAGCCTTGTTAGTGGGATTGGCGAAAGGTCCTACGCAATACAACCCTAGACGTAGCAAGGAGCAGGCGTTACTGCGCCGCAATACCGTGCTTAGCAATATGTTGGTAACCGGTAAAATTGACCAAGCGACTTATGATAAGGCCATCGCCCAGCCTTTGGATGTGGTTGCAAAGCCCAGTGCAGGTAAAAGCCGCTTTCCTGACTTTTTGGATATTGTTAAGCGTGAGCTTCATACCACCTATCATGCCGATGACTTAAAAAATGAAGGGCTACGTATTTTTGCCACCCTTGACCCCATTGCCCAAACTGCTGCCGATGCCGCCGTGGATAAACAGCTCGCCATCTTGCGTAAAAAGAGCGCAAAAACCAAACCGCTACAAGCCGCTTTGGTCAGTGCTAATCCTGCATCTGGAGAGCTTGTGGCCGTGGTGGGAAGCGGCAGTGCCTTTACGGGATTTAACCGCGCTGTTGATGCCAAGCGTCAGGTCGGCTCTATTCTTAAACCCTTTGTGTATATGATGGCGTTAGAAAGTGGCAAATACAACTTAGCCAGTCAAGTCAGCGATAATCCCGTGGTGATCACCTTAGCCGATGGCACCACTTGGTCGCCACAAAATTATGACCAACGTGACCATGGCTATGTACCCCTTATTACGGCTTTGGCCAACTCTTATAACCAAGCAGTGGTCAATACTGGGATGGAGTATGGGGTTGATACTTTTATCAAGCAACTACAGCGCTTGGGTATCAACCAAGAAATACCTCATTATCCGTCTTTGTTTTTAGGCGCGGTAGAACTCAGCCCGATGGATATGTTAGGAGTGTATCAGGTAGTGGCGGCGGGTGGTTTTCGCACCCCGATTATCAGTATCCGCTCGGTGGTGGATGACCGTGGGCAGATACTACAACGGGCAGGCTTGGACACCAAACGCAGCGTTCCCCCAGAGGTGAATTTTTTAATCAATCATGCCTTACAAGAGGTGGTGAAAACCGGTACGGCAAAAGCGCTCAATACGCTTGGCGACGACTTGCACCTAGCTGGAAAAACCGGCACTACCAACGATTATCGGGATGCTTGGTTTGCTGGCTATAGCGGCAACAATGTGAGTGTGGTCTGGGTGGGGCGTGATGATAATCAACCTATTGGCCTCAGCGGCGGTAGCGGGGCTTTACCCGTCTGGAAGGATTATATGGGGCGGCTGCGCTTAAGTCCGGTGGCGTTGGCCCAGCCAGATACGGTTGAATGGGTGTGGTTAGAAAATGGCTCTGGCAAGCTGTCGCATGAAAGCTGCGACAACGCCGTCTACTTGCCAATCATTACCAAATTTGCGCCCAAAGATGCCAGCGAGTGCGCTTTAGCCGTATATCAGCAAGAGCAAGCTCGCAAACAAGTTGAGTGGTTGAGCAATCAGCAAGAAGTATTGCGTCGGCAACGCCAGCAAAGAGAAGACGAATCAAGGGGTAGCGAGTCACCTGTACAGCAAGCCCCCGCCAATGCCGACACTTGGTATAATAAAGCGCTTGAGTTGTTTTAAATGTTCAGTATAAGTATAGACTGCCTAATTACCCTAAACGATAGGTGATAGGCGCTAGGCGCTAGGCGCTAAACATACTCGCTAGCAGCCACTCGTGGTAAGAAAAAAGCGGCATCAAAACCCGCTAGTTCGCATCTATCTTGTAGGCTTATGTAGGCTTAGTGCTGTTCGCTTGCATTTTAAGTCTCGTCTCTTTTATTACTATACGGGTTTAATGAATGTCTTCAAACCAGATGATTGCTGCCAAACGTCACACGCGCCTATCTTTAGCTTATTGGCCTTTAGCTTTTTGGCGTTTTCGCCATCCTGTGGTTATGGCCACTGCCATGAGCCTTACGCTGCTGACGGGTTGTCAAACCACAACCGGCATGCAAAATGGCACCCCAGCGAATGGGCAAGTTAAGAGCGCGCCTGCCCGTTCAAGCACAGCGACACTTCCCTCAATCCCCTCAATCCCCTCTAACCCATCGACCCCCTCTAACCCCTCTAAAACTGCAACTGCTACCGCCAAAGTGTTGCCAACATCACCTGAATTGGCCACTGAAACAGCACCTAAACCGCCCAATCGTGACCCTATTTTGGCCCCGGCACAAGGCACCGTAATCTCTAAAAACGGCGTTGCGACTCAAGATAATGAAGGTGACGATAAGGCGCTAGGTCGGTCTCGTGACATTAAGGTTGCAGAAGATTACGGCGTGCTTTTTCCAAGTGATACGGCCCGCTCTCCTACTAGCACTGCCGCACCTGCGCCAGCAGTGACCGAAACCAATAGCGAAACCAATAGCCAAACCAAGCCACTAGGGCAGTCAACGGTTGACAGCACTGTCAATGCGGGGGCAGTGGCACCCCAATCTAAGCAACATACAGAGCAAGTTGCTACGGATGTGCCTAATGATGTTGATGCTAATGTTGATGCTGATGCTGATGCTCGAGTAAATCATCGCGAAATGGCCGTTGCAGAGCCAGTCAAAACTGACAACCTAGAGACAGCCACCCCCACTGCCATTATCATCAAGATACCCAAGCCTGACCCTGAAACGGTGCAGCAAACGCTATTAAATCAAGCCCGGCAACATTCAACGGCGCGGCCCAATACCCCAGCCCCAATGGCGACAGGCGATGATATCCCCGCCTTTAGGCAGCTGATGAATGCAGGCGTCAAGCAACTACGCCAAGGGCAACTCTCTGCCGCCCAAAGCACCTTTACCCGAGCCCAGCGACTAGCACCGCAATCCTCGGCCGTTTATTTTTATTTGGCGCAAGTGGCGTTAAAGCAAAACCAGTATTTAAAAGCGGAAGCGATGGCACGGCGCGGGCTAGTGGTTGCCCAAACGGCGCCCAGCAAAAAATCCTTGTGGCAGGTTATTTTAATATCGGCGCAGTATCAGGGCAATCAACGGGTTATTGCCGAGGCACAAGCGGCGCTGGCGCACTAGTACCCTTTTTTTTCACAGATATCAACTGATAGAACTAAAGCTACAAAGCTATCACTGCTACGCTGTAAGATACGTCTAAGCGCCCCAGTAAAACGCTTGGCAAACACGGCAACCTATTTTACGTCGGTTTGCCCAATTGCCAACCGACCGTCATCACGATATTGATTAGGAATAATTATGGATTGGCAACAATTACACTTACAATGTGCCAAAGCGGACGTTGAGCTTGCTGAAAGTCTGCTGTTAGAAGAAGGTGCGTTATCGATTAGCTTGGTGGACGCCGGCGACCAGCCCTTATTTGAACCTCTACCGGGTCAGTCGCCGCTATGGGATGAGGTCATTGTGACCGGCCTATTTGGCGCAGACGCTATGGGTAGTCTTGAAGCCATTGGTCAAACGGTTGCTACCCAAGTGCACGCCCGCCGCGTGTGGACGACGGCGCTTGCCGATACCGATTGGGAGCGCGAGTGGATGTCGCACTACAAGCCAATCGAATGCCGCAACAATTTATGGATTGTACCCAAATGGATGACCCCGCCCGATGCAAACGCCATCAATATCATGATGGATCCTGGCTTGGCCTTTGGGACGGGGTATCATGCGACGACTCGCTTATGTTTGGATTGGTTAACCGAGCAGGACCTTAGCAATAAGGTGATTATTGATTATGGTTGTGGCTCTGGTATTCTAGGCGTGGCTGCGTTGTTGTTAGGCGCCAAACAGGTTTACAGTGTGGATATTGACCCACAAGCGGTTTTGGCCACCAAGCAAAATGCCGACTGCAATGGGGTGCTTGCCCATCTAGACGCCTATCTCCCTGACGCCTTTAACCAAGCCGTTTTGGCAGGCACTGTGCTTAAAGCCGATATCCTGGTTGCCAATATCTTAGCCAAGCCCCTCATGACACTTGCCCCTTATTTGGCGACCTTAATTCAGCCTAATGGCGGCATTGCATTGGCAGGGTTGATAGAGGAACAACTTGATGAGGTCATCGCCGCTTATGCGCCTTGGTTTAATATTGATGGTCAGTTTGCCTACCAAAATACAGCCGATGCGCATTGGTACCGCTTATCAGGCAGATTTACAGGGTAGCAACAATTAATAACATCTGCTAATATAGTAAAAAAATGTTTGCCAATCTTGCAAGCACAAGGAAGTGCTTTTGCCGTGACCTAATATGGCTCTTCACTTACCTGACTGTTGATTGCTTGCTGCTTGCTGCTTAATAGATAGCAAACCCAACCTTTATTTTTATAAGCCTGACTAGAAAACTTGAGCAGGCACACTAGCGAGTTGTCTTATACTCTATAGGCAAATGAGGTCTTATATCCATGAGTCAGAAAACGAATATGCCTGAGTTTATCCGTAGTGAATGTCCCCATTGCCATACCCAGTATAAGGTTAGCCTAGCCCAGCTCGCCGCTGGGAAAAACAAGGCCCGCTGCGGTGCGTGTGATACCTCTTTTTTAATTACTGACAATTTAGCCGACGCCCCTAGCCAAAAACAAAAAGATGGCGACATAGAAAATGCCACCCAGTCACCCCAGTCCCGATCCCAGTCCCGACCCCAGTCCCTAGATACCCTAGAGACCCAGCCGGCTACGAGCACCGCCGTCGCCAAAGACTCTACCAAAAAAAGTCGAAAAGCGGATGCGTTTAAAATTAACAAGGCTATCCCTGACGATGAGCTGATTTACGATGATATGTTAGTTGACAGTGAGGAACCATTAGCGTCAAGTGACGACGATGCGTTTGCTGCAGATTTTGGTGATGATTGGTTGTTCACCGATGATTTAGACGGGGCAGTTCAGGCAAGAAAAACCAACGTTTTTGATACATTGGCTATTGAGGATGATTTGCCATCTGATGACTCTTGGATTGAGGATCTGCTAGCAGAGGAAGGGCTTAACGACACCTATGTCGACGACCCATTTGATGACAGCAGCGCCAACCTTTTTGAAAAGCCAGAGTCTTTTACCGCGCCTAAAACCAATGCAAACTTAAGTAGCCTGCTTGATGACCTTGGGGTGCAAACCACCCAATCTGAAGCGCCTAAATCAGAGGCGAGTATCAAACTGCCTAATGAGCGCTTACAACAGCGCGACGGCCCATCGTCTGCAAAGGCGCCTAGTTTTTCTGCTTTTAACGCCGCCATAGTGACGCCGTTTTTTTGGTTATTGGGCTGCATAGCTTTAGTGCTGTTATTATTTGCCCAATACATCGTTTTTAACTTAGACGCGCTAATAAAAGAACCCACCCAGCGGCTGCGCTTACAAGAATTTTGCAGTATGGTAAACTGTGCGTTACCCGATGCCGATATCTCTAAACTGATTATCGCCAATCAGCAGCATCTGCCCAGTACTAGCGCCGCAAATGCAACAGACATTATGGCCGCCATTAGCAATCAAAGTAGTCATACCCAGCTTTTTCCAAATATCAAAGTGCGTCTTTATCAGGGTGATAAACTCAAAGGTGAGTTTATTGCAAAGCCGGATGAGTATTTGGTAACCCCGCAACGTTTGATGGGTAGCTCGCAGGTAACCTTGGTTATGTTAACGGTGAATATCGCCCCAAGCACCATCACCAAAGTAGACATCACGCCCTTTTATTAGTTGATGACATAAAGGCGATTGAAGGTGGTACGCCAGTTAACCTGGTGAGCTGATATCTATCACGTCTACCTTATAGCTATACCTTTAACCGCTATTGCGCTATTGCGCTATTGCTTAGTGCAGTACACTGGGTTAACATCCTTTGCCATGACTTATAGCGCTAAGCGTTTACCCCTATCCAACCTTCTGCACACTTACCTCATCATTTTGTCACGACGGATTTTGTTTCTACCAACCTTGGCCCTACCGCTATGATAAGCAATCAAGATAATACAGATACTAAAAATGAGGCTGGTGAGGATAATAAGGATTGTAAACACAGTCAGCCCAGTAAAGAGAATAACGCACAGCCCATGGATACGACCCTTTATCAAAATTTGGTCTATCAAACCCCATTACGTACCCATGTCAAAAGCGCAGTCTATCACTATCTAAAAGAGTTAGATGGGCAACAGCCGACCAACCTTTATGCCACTTTTTTACAAGAGGTAGAAAAGCCCCTACTCGAAGTCGTGCTCGAACAAACGCACGGCAATCAATCCAAAGCTTGTCTTATTTTGGGCATCAATCGTGGCACCCTTAGAAAAAAAATGCAGTTATACGGGTTGCTATAGGCCGGGTTGCGTCGTCTATGACAAGCCAAGTGGCATGAAGTCTTTGTCATCTTTATAAAATTCCTCTACTATAGGCGCTGTTTACTCAAAGTACACTCTTTTAAGCACTCATCCTAGTGCGCAATGAGCACAGGGCTTTAAAGATTGCTCTGACGTTACCTATTCACCTACTATGGAAAACACTATGCCTGCCAAGCCCTATGCGCTTCTTTCTGTTTCGGATAAAACGCAAATTGATTCTTTCGCTCAAGGTCTCATAGATGCCGGATATGACCTATTGTCCACAGGCGGCACATACCGTCTACTGGCCGATAAAGGCATTGCGGTCACCGAAGTGGCTGACTACACTGGGTTTCCAGAAATGATGGACGGCCGGGTCAAAACCTTGCACCCTAAGATACACGGGGGCATTTTAGGACGGCGGGGGCAAGATGATAGCGTCATGAGTGAGCATGGCATCCGCCCTATCGACTTGGTGGTGGTCAATTTATATCCCTTTGCGACAACCGTAGCCAATCCAGATGTCACCAAAGTGGATGCTATTGAAAACATAGATATTGGTGGCCCTACCATGGTGCGCTCTGCGGCTAAAAACCACGACCATGTGGCGATTGTCACCAACCCCAATGACTATACTGCCATCTTAGCGGAACTCAAAGAAACGGGTAGCTTGTCGCAAAAAACCCGCTTTAACTTGGCGGTAAAAGCGTTTGAACACACGGCACACTATGACGGGATGATTGCCAATTTTCTGGGCAATCGCTTGCAAGGGTTTGACACCCCCGACACCTTTCCCCGCACCTTTAATACCCAGCTGCATAAAGTGCAAGATTTACGCTATGGCGAAAATCCGCACCAGCAAGCTGCATTCTATATCGAGGCTGGCCATGACAATAGCCAAGACGGGAGCCAAGACAATAGCCAAGACAAGAGCCAAGCCAGCATTGCGACTGCTAAGCAGCATCAGGGTAAAGCCTTGTCTTATAACAATATTGCCGATACCGATGCGGCGCTAGAATGCGTCAAATCGTTTGTTGCGCCTGCTTGCGTGATTGTAAAACACGCCAACCCTTGCGGCGTTGCCATCGATGCCAATCAAACTGTGGCTTATAAAACGGCTTTTAGCACCGATGCAGAGTCCTCTTTTGGCGGCATTATCGCCTTTAACCGCCCCTTAACGGTGCAAACGGCTCAAGCTATTGTGGATACCCAGTTTGCCGAAGTGATTATCGCCCCAAGCTTAGAGCCAGGGGTGCTTGAGATTACGGCGAGTAAAAAAAATGTGCGGGTACTGACTTGCGGTGCCCTACCTGCGCCCAATGCCCGCCAACCGCAGTTGGATTATAAACGGGTAACGGGTGGCCTGCTGATACAAAACCAAGATTTGGCGGTAGTCACGCTTGATGATATTCATGTGGTCAGTGAGACCCAGCCTAGTGCCGAGCAGCTTGAGGATTTACTGTTTACCAATATTGTTGCCAAGTATGTTAAGTCCAATGCGATTGTTTATGGCCATAATTTACGCACCATTGGCATTGGGGCGGGGCAAATGAGTCGGGTCAATTCTGCTCGCATTGCCGCCATTAAGGCGCAGCACGCCAGCCTGCCGACTGCCGGCGCTGTGATGGCCTCTGATGCCTTCTTCCCCTTTAGAGACGGTATCGATAACGCTGCTGAAGTGGGTATTACGGCGATTATTCAACCGGGTGGCTCCATTCGAGATGCCGAGATTATTGCCGCTGCCAATGAGCATGGTATTGCGATGGTGTTTACCGGTATGCGTCATTTCCGTCACTAAGTCAACCTTTTCGCCATTCAGCCATTCGCGTTAAACATCGTTATGATATCGTCGTCATGATATCGTCATGGTGGTGATGCCGCTTAGGTCTTGGTTTTTAAAATAAAAAAACCGCTGTTGTTTCAAACAGCGGTTTTTTGTTTAAACGGGTGATTGGCGGCGTGGATTAAGTCGATTAATAAGCAGCGATAAAGCTTATCAAGGATTCCATGCTATAAACCCGCCATATCTGCCAGCATACTGTCATTTTTAGTCACATCGATGGCCATCTTTAAATACTCTAAATAGTCTGCAAAATCCTCTTGGCCACGCCTTAAACTGACCTCTTTCAGCGTTTGTTGGCGCTGCGCCGCGGTCACCGGCTGCGGCGCGGTGTTTTTGACTGTATTGATTACCAATACTGATGCCCCTTGCGGCGTGGACTGGGCGACGGCCCGTGTTTTACTCGCGAGCTTTACCTCTTTATTCATCGCCGCCTCTTGTGCAAATACCACTGTTTTTTCTTCGGGCATTAAGACTGTACTTTGCCGCGTCACCTCACCCAAAGGCGTAAACGCCACATTAAGCGCTTGGATGCCGGCGCCGCTAGCATTAATTTGCTGCGCCATCTCTTTGGCTTTAGTCGCTGCTAAGGCAATCGCCGCTTGCTTGGTTAAAATCTTCTTAATACCTGCCGATGCTTGCTGCAAACTTAAGGGTGCAACGGGGCGATAATGCGTCGGCTGCAACCAAATGGTATCGTTATTCACCGTAATACTCGTACTCACCGACTCATCTTGTAAGCGCATCTCATCAAAAGCGGCGTCAATCACGGCGGGCTGATTCAAAGCGGTGTGATTATCTTGCTTAGGATAATTGGCAATTTTTTGTAGGGGCAAGCCTTCTTGTTCGGCGATATCCGCCGCACTCATACCATCTATCGCCATCTCATTAATGCGAGTGATTTTCTCGCCAATCAGCGCCGCCTTCTTTTGTTGCGCCGCACGCTCTTTCAGCTGCGCATGCATCGCCGCAAAACTTGGAACAGCTTCTCCCTCAATTGCCGTCACTTTAAATATCTGATAACCATAACTGGTTTTCACAGGCTGTGACACCTGACCTACCGTTAAGCCATCAAGCGCTTGCGCTACTTTATCGGCATCCATGCCAAAAGCTGCAGGATTAAAGGTGCCAATATCGCCGCCATTCATACGACTTACCGGGTCAGCAGATAGCGCCTTGGCCAAAGCGGCAAAAGACTCGCCCTTTTTTAAGCGCTGCTGCACGCTATTGACAGTGTCCAACGCCTTATCACCCGTGATTAAAATTTGACTGACTTTTTGCGCATACTGACTTGAGTAGTTGGCTTTAAACGCGTCATACTCCGCCCGGATATCAGCTTCGCTTACGGCCTCGGTTGCAATTTTTGTCGGGTCAAGCACCACATAGGCCAAATCCACCATAGCCAAACTTTTTAAATCATGTTTATGGGTATCATAATAGGCGGCAATATCCTTCTCTGATACACTCACTTGACTGGCAAAATCCTGCCAAGGCAAGCGATGCAACCAAACATTGCGTGTTTCTTGTTGCCATGCTAGCAGTTGGTCCACCCCATTGCTAGGATAAACCGCCGTTTGTGCCACACTGTCATATAACTTACTGACATTGAGCTGATGGCGATAGTCGTTAAACAGCTGATCCTTGGTCATGCGTTGTTGCTTTAAAACAAAAGCAAAGCGCTCATTGGAAAAATTACCAGCGGCATCTTTAAACTGAGGGTCTTTTAAGAGGATATCGTTGATAACTTTATCGGACACATAGAACCCTAACGTTTGCGCCTGATTTTTTAGCAAAGCCTGCGCTATGAGTGAGTCTAAAACCTCATCGCTTAGCACACTGTTATTGATAAGGCTTGGGTCTATGCCGCTCTTTATCAACTCACGGCGGCGGCTATCTAGCATTTCTTGATAAGCCGTACGGCTAATAGACTCATCGCCGACTTTTACCAACTCATTAGGGTTTGATGACCCGCTAAAATAGCTCTCAAGCCCCAATATAACTAGGGGCGATAAACACAACATTAAAAATATCCGCCCCGGCCAGCTTTTTAAAAAAGTACGTATCGATTCCATAGGTCATATCAGTTATAAGTTAGTTAACATAAGGCCCATATGATACGTTAAAACCGCTGACGACACAAAAAAAACGCACCCTAAGGTGCGCTTTTCTTATCTGCTAACGATAACTTTAGGTCAATAAAACTTATTTATCCGTGTTTAAACGGTCTTTTAAGCCTTTACCTGCTTTAAAATGTGGCACACGGCTGGCGGGGATTTGCAGCTCATCACCGGTTTTAGGATTACGGCCCGTACGGGCTTTACGATCTTTCACGCTAAACGTACCAAAGCCAACCAATGAGATTGAATCATTGCCTTCTAGAGCTTCACCAATGCTTTCCATCATTGCGTTTAGCGCATCTGAGGCTTGAGTCTTGTTAAGACCACTTTTTTCTGCAATGCTATCGACTAATTCTGATTTATTCATTCAGGTATCTTCCAACAAGTTAAATTCAAGGTAAATTGTATTGCTCAATAAGCAATGACCTAACCAGTAGACAATGAGCCTACCAATAGCCTTAAAAATCAGACCATCAGAACAACCCACGTATACTCACGTGTTAAGACGTAAATGCAGTTATAGCAAGGCCGTCAGCAATGTGCAAGTAAATTTACATTTTATTGTCCAAATTCACGACTTTTGCCATTTTTAGCGGCTAAAAACATCTAAAACCGCTATTTATGGTCAATCTGTTGTAATATGTCTTGTTGCCCATGCCTCTACAAACCGTCTGCAAACCATCTATAAAAGGGTGACTATTGTGCAGGCTACAACCGTGTTTATCCATACTGCGCATGAGCGTATGACTTAACAGTACGTGGCTAACTGGTAAATTTGTTGGTCTAAATAACGCTGAAAACATAAGTTAGTCAAAATAACGCTAAAAGGTTACATGAATAACACGCCGACCTATGGCGTCAGCCCGACAGTGTGATATTATTTGCACCATAGGCGTTTGGCACCTATCTTGCCATCATCATGACAAATAATGACAAATAATGACAAATATAATGACAAATATAATGACAAATATAATGACAAATAATGACAAGTAGTAACGAGCACCCTCTGTAGCCTTGTTTGCTCTATGCCAATATACCAATATGCCAAGTTAATAAGTATTGTCGCCAAGTTTACCAGTCATATATCAGTCATATCGTGCGCCAAGACCTTAAAAAACATCCTAAGTTCTAATCCTAAGTTTTGGTGACCTTTTAACGTTACTTTAACGTTACAGGGTGTCAATGTGTCAATGTGTCAATGTATCAATGTGTCAATGTGTCAATCAATAACCACCCAACTGCGCCTGAACCCATCGTGGCACTTGAAAATTTTTGAAATTTAAATAGGTTTTGTATGAATCAACATTCAATATCGCAGTCTTTACTCAGTGTCGCCCTGATTTTTGCAGAATCTGTCATAACCTTAGTGTTAAGGTTTGATGCCAATTTGCGGCAAACAGTCTACCCACTGGCTAAAAATAATACGGTGGTTTGTATCCGCACCTATCTGCCGCATCTGCAGTTTTATGCCACTTTTTCCTCTAAAGGGGTGTTGTTGGATAGCGATTTACCCCCTAGCCACCAGCAAGCCGACGTGATTATTAATACCTATACGCACCAATTGCTAAACGCTGTGGTGAGTAACGATATACTACAAATCAATAAAATTACGATGCGTGGGGCGGATGATAAAGTTGCCGAAGTACGCCTATTTTTAATGCAGCTAGGACTGGTCAGCTTGTTTCAAGGGATTATCAGAACGGTAAAGGGCAAAAAAGATGATGGGGATAGTAAAGATAAACACCCTACCGAACTTGCCGATTACAAAGCCAGAATAGAAGAGCAACAACAACAAATTAATGCATTATCCATACGCAATCGCGAACTTGAAGTCAGCATAAAAGAGCAGCAAAACAAGCTAAAAATGACGCTTATTGCCCTGGGCGTGGCAGTGCTAATTGCTATAGCGGCACTCATTGCTTGGTTAATCTAGCACCATTAACCTTGCCAATTCTCTTCTCTTGTGGGTAGTCAGCATTCATGCAACTGAGTACTCCAATAGTCCAATAGTCCTATATTATATAAACATAAAGAGCATCTCCACGCCTGACCCCTCATCGTAATCCTGCAATAGCATCTAAACAACACCTAGTGCCTAGCTAAGAGCCCTCGTCTCTTAGCTAGGCTTTTTTTACTGCAATATTGTTTTACAGCTACCTGTATATGATAGGCCACTCAAGTGTAAGACGTAAGTCCTAAGTTTTAAAAAGGTCACAAAGGTTACAAAGGTTACAAAACACTTGGTATTAATCTTGACTATTTTAGTCGGGTTTAATTATAATAGACATCTAAAATAAGAAACCTTACTAGGGCGTAACTACTTTCGCAGTTTATAGAAATAGAACTATATGACTGCCACCCTACCCCTATACCCTAGCAGATATTGTCACCCAGTCAATTAACCTAGCCAATGGAGAGACCCCATGCGTTTGACCACTCGAGGCCGATATGCCGTCACAGCATTGCTAGATTTAGCGATTCAAGACAGTGGCGCCTCCAATGCCGTCTCTTTATCCGATATTGCCAAGCGCCAATCTATTTCTATCTCTTATTTAGAGCAGCTGTTTTCAAAGCTGCGAAAAGCGGGTTTGGTCACTAGCACACGAGGCGCATCAGGCGGTTACCATTTGGCCAAGCCTTTAACCGATATTGATGTCATGATGATTATTACTGCCGTCGACGAATCCATTAATGCCATGCAGTGTGAGGGCCGTGGCGACTGTCAGGGCGGTGCTATGTGCCTAACCCATGACCTATGGTGTGCCCTATCCAATCATATTGAGCATTACTTGCAAAACATCTCGTTAGCCCAATTATTAAAAATGGAAAACGTAGAAGACGTGGCCCATCGCCAAAAGCTGTTATCGACCCTACCCTCTGGCAATGCTGATACCAGCGCCAAATCCAATCTTATTTTCTTAGCCAATGAGGTTAATCCAGCATGAGTACATTAAACCGTCCAATCTATCTTGACTACGCCGCAACCACCCCTGTTGACCCACAGGTGGCGAAACAAATGACCGAGTATATGACCTTTGAGGGTATGTTTGGCAACCCAGCATCACGCTCTCATGGTTATGGTTGGCAAGCAGAAGAAGCGGTAGAAACTGCTCGCCAGCAAATTGCCGATGTATTAAATGCCGACCCACGTGAAATCGTGTTTACCTCTGGCGCCACCGAATCCGATAACCTAGCCATTAAAGGGGCAGCGCACTTTTATCAAAGCCGTGGCAAACATATTATTACCAGTAAGATTGAGCATAAAGCGGTATTAGACACCTGCCGGCAGTTAGAGCAAGAAGGTTTTGAGATTACGTATATCGAGCCGCAGCCAAGTACTGGCCTAATCTTGCCCGAGCAAGTGCGTGATGCGATGCGTGACGATACGATTTTAGTGTCGCTCATGATGGTCAATAATGAGCTTGGAACGGTAACGGATGTCAAAGCTATTGGTGAAATGACCCGTGAAGCTGGTGTCGTTTTTCATGTGGATGGTGCCCAAGCTGTGGGTAAAACCAAAGTTGATTTAAGCGAGTTAAAGATTGACTTGATGAGCTTTTCGGGCCATAAAGTGTACGGCCCCAAAGGCATTGGCGCTCTATTTGTGCGCCGCAAACCGCGCATTCGCTTACGTGCCGAGCAACATGGCGGCGGGCATGAACGGGGTATGCGCTCGGGCACCTTAGCGACGCATCAAATTGTGGGCATGGGCGCCGCCTTTGCATTAGTGACTGAGCGTTTAGAGGTCGATTACGCCCATGCGCAAAAGCTGCGTGACAAGCTATGGGCTGGTATTCAAGATATTGAAGAGATTTATCTAAATGGCGATGCCGAGCATAGCGTGCCGCATATTATCAACATAAGCTTTAACTTTGTTGAGGGCGAGTCGCTGATGATGTCGCTCAAAGATATGGCGGTGTCTTCAGGGTCGGCTTGTACCTCAGCCACCCTTGAGCCCTCTTATGTATTGCGGGCTATCGGACGTCCCGACGAATTAGCGCACAGCTCGATTCGTTTTAGTTTTGGTCGCTATACGACTGAAGAGGATATCGATATCATTTTAAAACAAATTCATGAAGCGGTGGATAAACTAAGAGCGTTATCGCCACTTTGGGACATGTATCAAGATGGCGTCGATTTAAGCTCAGTGGAATGGGCCGAGCATTGATATGGCTATTGATATAGCGGTTGCGATTGGCGACTATTTAAAGTTAGCATGACCCCTTTAAAACACAAATTTAGCAACTATTTATTTATTATTATTTATCATCTAGGTTAAACCCCAGGAGAACGACCATGGCTTATAGCAATCAAGTAATTGACCATTATGAAAACCCACGCAATGTTGGTAACTTAGACAAAGAAGCCGCCAATGTGGGTACGGGTATGGTGGGCGCACCTGCTTGTGGCGATGTGATGCGCCTGCAAATTCAAGTCAATGACGACGGCATTATCGAAGACGCCCGTTTTAAAACCTACGGCTGTGGCTCGGCGATTGCTTCAAGCTCATTGGTGACTGAGTGGCTAAAAGGCAAAACCTTAGACCAAGCGGGTGAGATTAAAAACAAGCACATTGCAGAAGAGCTCGCCCTGCCCCCCGTTAAAGTGCATTGCTCGGTATTGGCAGAAGATGCTATTAAAGCGGCCATTAATGATTACCGCACTAAAAGCGGGTCAGCAACGGTTTAATGGCATAGGTTAACTCGCCTTAACTCAACTATCGCTATATACGCTATACAACGTTGCCTATTTTTTAACTTTTTGACATTAGGACACTCTTGATGATTGAATTAACCGAACGTGCTGCCAAACATGTGACAGACTATTTAAACAACCGCGGTCATGGCGAGGGTATTCGTGTGGGTATTCGCACCGCTGGGTGTTCGGGCTTGGCCTATGTGTTAGAATTTGTCGATGTGCCGGATGCTGTTGATAAGGTGTATACCAGCAATGGGGTTAAGGTGTATGTTGACCCAAAAAGTATGGTGTATTTAGATGGCTTATTGATGGACTATACCGTTGAAGGCTTGAACGAGGGCTTTAAATTTAGCAACCCTAATAAAAAGGGCGAATGCGGCTGCGGTGAATCGTTTACGGTATAGTCGGTAAAGGTGGAGAATGGAGCTGGTAAAGCTGGTAAAAAAGAACCCTATGACTACTTTACTTTTCTACTTTCTTACTGTTGCAATTTAAATTCCCTTTGCAAGCCAGCTGACGACTTACCCTCGTCAGCTTTCCTCTTTTAGGTGGATGATTCGCCTTACTTGTCACTTTATTCATTGATAGTAACACCCCTAGCCTATGACTTATAAACCGCCCAGTTTTGATAATTTCTTTGCACTTTTCGAGCAGCCTATCGGTTTTGATATGGATATGGCGTTGTTACATACTCGATTAAGGCAGCTACAACAACACTTTCATCCCGATAAGTTAAACGGTGATACTGCGGCTGATGGCACTCATTTGCAGCAACACTCAGCAGCGCAGCCAAATTCCGCCCTTATTAACCATGCTTATCATATATTAAGCAATCCTGATAGCCGTGCGACTTATTTGTTAGAGCTTGCAGGGCAAGCACTCGATACCAATGCGACGATTTCAGACTTAGACTTTTTAGATGATGCGATGGATTTGCGTATCCGTCTAGAAGAGGCTACTGCAGCGGCAGACTTGGTGTTGATACAAACCCTAAAAACGACCGTTGCCGCCCGTCTCAATGACTTTTCTGCTCGCTTTCAAACCGCTTATCGCGCGCAAGATTGGGCAGCGGCGATTGATACCACCCAAAAGCTTAAATTTCTAGTCAAGCTTGATAAAGATATCAGTAGAGCGATTGACAGTTTAGATACTCACGATGATGATGACTTGTATGTTTAATGTTTAGTCTATAGTCTTTAGTCTTTAAGCATTTTGGGCTATTCATCATGACCTTTTGGCCAAACCTATCCCCTGTCTGATTATCTTTCCACCCGTTTAACATTGAGCGTTTTTATGTCTTTATTGCAAATTGCCGAACCCAACCAAAGTGCCAACCCCCATCACCATGCTTATGCATTGGGCATAGACCTAGGCACGACCCGCTCTATGGTCGCGGTGGTGCGCTCGGGTAAAGCGTCCGTTATCAAAGTGGCGGATTTTAGTGATGCCACACTTGGTAACGACACCTTACTGCCTTCGGTGGTTTATTATGGCAACGTGGGCAATGTTACTGGGGATATAGAGGATAAAGAGGAAATAGCGGATATAGAGGCTAAACTTAGCGATAAGGCATTGTCTGCCCCAGTGACTAGTAGCGCGGCGGCTGCCCTCTTTCCCATCGTTGGCAATCGAGCCTTAGCCTATTTTGATAGCGACCCTCAAAACACCATTATTTCTGCCAAACGCTTTATGGGACGCAGTATTGAGGATATCAAGTTCTCTCATCCTTACAAGTTAACAACCAGCGATTTAACAGCGACACCTTCGCAAGTGGCGCAAAAAACCATGCCCTCATTTGTGACGGCGCAAGGCGACATCTCTCCTGTGCAAGTGTCTGCAAATATCTTACGCACCTTAAAGCACAGAGCGCAGCAAGCACTGCCAGATGGCAGCATTCAGGGGGCGGTCATTACGGTGCCTGCCTACTTTGATGAGGCGCAGCGGCAAGCCACCAAAGATGCGGCGCAGCTCGCCGGGCTTAAGGTGCTACGGTTATTGAATGAACCCACAGCAGCGGCGGTGGCTTATGGTTTAGACCATGAGTCTCGCCAAGACACTGATACTGATACTGATACTGATACTGACACTGTCACTGATACTGATACTAACCCCGACATCATTGACCAAAACGTCAAGCGAAATCCTGCAAAAACCTATTTGATTTATGATTTAGGCGGCGGCACCTTTGATATCTCGATATTAACCATGCACGAGGGGGTGTTTGAAGTGCTGGCAACCGGCGGCAATAGCGCGCTTGGTGGCGACGATATCGACCGATTGATTATGGGCTGGTTGCTCAAACAGGCCAAACTTAGCCCTACTGACGTCAGCCCCCAGCAAAAATCGCAAATCGCCCGACAAGCAGAAGGCTATAAAAAAGCATTGAGCGAGCACCCGCAGGTTGCCGTTGCCGTATCTTTATCCGTAACTGGCCATCAAATTGACTGGCAAGGGGTGCTAACCCGTGACCAACTTAGTGACATTATTGCGCCTATTGTCAGCCGCACTCTGACTACTTGTGGCCAAGTATTGCGTGACGCTACTATAGACCAGCAGCAACTCAATGAGGTTATTTTGGTAGGCGGTTCAACTCGTATGCCGCTTATTCAACAAGCGGTGGCTAAATTTTTTGGCAAGAAGCCTTTGTCGCATTTAAACCCTGATGAAGTGGTAGCGCTCGGCGCCGCCCAAGTCGCCGAACAACTCATTAAAAAAGATAAATCTGACAACGTGTTATTGCTGGATGTGACTCCATTATCCTTAGGACTTGAGACGATGGGCGGTTTGGTAGAGGTGTTAATTGCTCGTAACACCCCTATTCCCGTCGCCAAGCGGCAAACGTTTACCACCTATCAAGATGGGCAAACGGGCATGGCGATTCATGTGGTTCAGGGCGAGCGTGATACGGTGGCTCATAATCGCTCCCTAGGCCGTTTTGAGTTATACGGCATTCCGCCTATGAAAGCAGGGCTTGCCCGTATTGAGGTGACCTTTGCTATCGATGCCAATGGGCAGCTTGCTGTGAGTGCGCAAGAGACGACAACTCAGGTTAAAAGTGACATTAAAATCACCCCTGCTTATGGTTTGAGTGATGAGCAGCAAGAGCAATTATTGCGCTCTGGGTTTGAGCACGCCGAAGAGGATAAGACGGCGCGTAGCTTGATTGAAGCTAAAGTAGAGGCAAAGCGGGAAATTTTAGCCCTACAGTCGGCATTGCAAGAGTTTAAGACGCTGCTCAGTGACGATGAAGCGCAAAGATTGCAACAAGCGATGCAGCAGGTTGGCAACCAGCTCTCACAACTAACCGCTTTGCCCACTATGAGGCTTGATGAATTACAAGCGGCCAAAGCTAAACTCGATACTCAGCAGCTTGAACTTAAACCACTCAGCGATGCGTTCGCTGCCCGAATTATGAACCAAAGCGTCAAACAGTCGCTAGCAGGTACCAACACCCAAGATTGGGCCGATTAGTCGTTTGCTGTAAATCTTTTTGACCCTTTGAGCCTATTTTGAGCCTAAACTAATACTACCGACCATACGTTATTGGAAACCCTTATGCCAAAAATTACCTTATTACCCCATCACGACATTTGCCCAGAAGGCGCTGAGGTTGAGCTTCAAAGCGGCGAAAACCTATGTAAAGGGCTGCTGCTAAAAGGCTATAAAATCGAGCACGCCTGCGAGATGTCAAAAGCCTGCACCACCTGCCACGTTGTGGTACGTAAGGGGTTTAACAGCCTTGAAGAGATGGATGATGTAGAGGCGGATTTATTGGATAGGGCTTGGGGCTTAGAAGCCGATTCGCGGCTATCATGTCAAGTAGTGGTAGAGGCGCAAGACCTGACCATCGAAATCCCTAAATATACGCTAAATCATGCCAAAGAGAACCATTAAAGTAAGGAGTTTTTATGGTGTCTTCAACTCACCGTTCTGTACTTTAGGCCTTTAGCATACTTCCCATACTCCCATTGACGCTGATTATTGTCATGGCAAGCAACAGGTGACGAATAGATTAATTAAGAGCGTGGCTAATAGAGTAACTAATAAAGTGAATAAAAGAGTGAATAAGCGTGGCTATGTTACCCTTAAACTATAGCGGCTGACTAAGTGGTAATGCGTCATTAATTATCTTTGTGAATATCACGGCGTGTTTCTTCATCGACTTGCTTTAGCGCTTGCTGCAAATGCTCCTTAATCCGCCCATAATCGTAATTTTTGATGTCTTTAAAATTAAGATGCAAATTAAAGCCTGATAAATCATGGTCAACCCATTTAGGGCCACCACCTTCAGTCGCGTCCGGATCGAGAACGGTATAGGTGCTCACACTCTCTGCAAACCCCTTGAGCCGAATTTTTCCTTGAAATTCACATTGATACTCATGAAGGATATAATCATAAGTCGACTTACTCACCAAGATAGCGCCTTTAGGGGCTGCTGACTCCAAACGCGAGGCTAGATTTGCCTCACTGCCAATCAGCGTATAACTCATGCGCCGGTCGCTACCAAAGTTACCCACATGGCAATATCCGGTAGTAATGCCGATACGGATATACAAGCCCTCAAAGCCTTGCAAGCGCCATTGATGGCGCAAGGTGCGCATTTCGCGGCGCATATCAATTGCCATCGCCACGCACGCCAACGCATCTTCACGAATGCCCTGACTATGGGGAGCGCCAAAAAAGCACACCATGCCATCACCAATAAACTTATCCAATACGGCATCATGGTGTAACGCAATCTCGGTCATCCGCTGCATATAGGTGTTTAAAATATCGGCTAATTCATCAGGGCTTAGGCGTTCTGACAATTCGGTAAACCCTTCGATATCAGAAAACATGACGGTGATTTTTCTGCGTCTATTGGTGACCACGACTGGCTGGTTTGTTCTGATAATAGGCTGCCAAACTTGGGGTGGCAAAAAACGGGTTAACTTATTAATGACCGATACCAGCGTCGATATGCGGTTTTTTTCAGACGTCGCTTGCTCATAATATTTTACGGCGCTCGTGTGCACTTGGTTAAATTGCCATAAGGTGATCAGGATAGTTAGGATGAGCACTAAATAGACATTGTCATTGGCACAGGCAATATGCTCTATCTTAAGGCTTATACTAATATAATAAAAAGCCGTGGTGGTTAATACCGCCGTTGTCAGCACTGCAAAACGATGGGTGGGATTGCTGCGAAAAAAGCGAATACCAATCAGTAGTACAAACCCCAAAAATATAGGCACACATAACTGCATGATACCCATCACGATGGCCATCAATGCCACCACCACCAAGCTTATTCTAACGCTGTTGATACGTTGATAGCTTAACCAAATGATGACTAAACTACCAATGGTAACGAGGGCAAAAAATCCTAAAATGTAAGCGGATTTGTCATACCAAAACATCATCAACACCGCAGCGCAGATGACGGCAAACACCTCGGGATAATCAAGACCTGCCTTAAGGTTTTGCTCTATTTTAGGCATTGGGTAATCTTAGTTAAGCGTATAAAGGCAAACATAAATGTGAGCGATATTAAACAAGAAAACAGGCATAAAACTTGGCGTAGCAGCCGAGCTGACAAGATAGTTACCAGACGAGATAGCATCAATCGACGCAATTGGCAGATACTTAGATAGAGTACGACAATATATAACGCTTAACAACCAAGAAGCGGTCAATGGTAGCAGTTTTTAGCACCAGCGGTCGCCCATGAGCGTCAATAGGCATTTAAGAAATGGCATTAAAGACAAAAAAGCGGATGCAGGGCAGACAAAAATCAGCTAACAGCCAGTCAACAGGCGAATAAGTAATGCGCTAACCGAAAAACTTTAGCCAAGCTTACAACTATAGTGTAAAAGGCTATGCACCCCACTCTAAAGTGGTTTGAGCTGTTTATTTTGCGTTGTGTTGCTTTGGGTGCGGTGCTTTTTGTCGTGTTGAATACTGACAAGGCCGCGCATCTTTTAATATTTAATATCTAATAAGTATCAAAACGAAATTTTCTTATAATATGAAATCTTATAGTGTGGTTTAGCACAACATACCCCACAAAAATCAGATTATATTTTAAATTTGTTCTGTTACTTATCCTATATAACCTATAACCAGACAGATTAAAATAGTATCACCCTACTAGGCGCTGCATGAAGTGTAGATAGCCAAATTGCGGATTAAAACTTGCATAAAACTCGCAAAGCGCTAAGCGGACTGCATCTGCCAGTCAAATGGCATTTGGTTATGGCCTCTTAGCGCCATCATCAGGGTTTGTTGCATGGCTAAATACACTTCTTGGGTATAGGCTACCGCAGGCGTGCCCCACACAGGGTTTGGCCATGCAATATCATTGCGATAGCGGGCAATATGATGGAAATGCAATTGCGGTACTTGATTGCCAAGCGCCGCCACATTCATTTTATCGGCATTAAAGGTTTTGGCGAGTTGGCTTGATAACCAGCTTGATTCTCGCAAAAACTGGGCTTGATCCGGCGCCGACAATTCATAAATCTCTTGCACACCCGCCACTCTTGGTACCAGTATCAACCACGGAAACTGGCAATCGTTAATTAGGCGGCAGGTGGATAATGGAAAATCACCGACCAAAAAAGAATCTTGCGCAAGGGTAGGATGCAGTTGAAACATAATAGCTCTCTTGTTGTTCTTACATTTTCTTGATTCATGTTTTCTTGATATGGCGAAGCCACATTTTATCAGGTATTGCTCCTAGATTATAGAGATTAAGCAGGTTTTAGCCAATATAGACCCAAATAAAAACAGCAACCAAGATTTCTCAAGGTTGCTGCAAACGATATTCAGAAAATTAAACAATGATGCAAGGTTTAGTTATTATTATACGTACCATTTTTTAGTTATTTATTGATTATTTTTTATTTTTTTATGAGCATTTTTAGTTATTTTTTTATTATTGCTTTGGCGGCACTATCAGCTAGAAGGTACTAGCTAGATTGCTAACAAGTTCGTCATTTTTGTAAAATTACATCTCCATCGCATCTTCCACATCATCATCTATCCACTCTGGCATGGGTGACTCTTCTAAATCAATGGCTAAGCGAATACCCCTATAGTTGGTAGCGATATGGGTTCGATTGAAGGCTTGATATGTCTGGTTATTTTTCATTTTGGTATCCTCTTTATTCTTTATCCTCTTTATTGAATAAGCTAAGAATACACGGGCTAGATGACAGGTTGATGAAGAAATAGTGACGTCTATGTGACAGCATTGCATTGCCTTGGTCTATTGCAAAAGTCCTGTAGCGCTGACTATTGACTCAAGCTATTTAATAACCGCCTCGCCTCTTAAAGGTTCTACTTGGTATCGATTATCAACCATTTTACCAGTCATCAAATCTCACTGCCCCTATACCCTATAACTGCACTAACCTATCACCTAGTCTTCGTGTTATCTAACCTGTTTGCCGTTTGGTCTTCCTATGAGGCATCTGGCGTCACGTGTTTGGCAAAATGGTTTAATAACTCTCGTATCACCTCCACCCGTTGAATGGGGGTGGCAAGTTTATCCGGATTGGTGTAGCGAATGCCTGAGGCACCGTTCATACGGTATTTTTGCCCATCGGTTTGAATCAGCTGGATAATTGCCATTGCCTCAACAGGGGTGTCTGGGGCAAACTCTAAGGTGACACTGGTGGCACTGGCGTCAATTTTATAGATACCTAGTGGCTCTGCCTGCAAGCGCAATTGATGAATCGCAAATAGCTGCTTGGTTTGCTCCGGCAAACTGCCAAAGCGGTCAATCATTTCGGTGCGGATATCCAGTAAGGTTGCTTTATCATTTGCGCCGCTAATGCGCTTGTAAAATAACAGCCGCTGCGGCACATCGCCCAAATAGCTCTCTGGTATCAACGCGGAGCAGTGCAGGTTAATGTCACTGGTTAACGACAATGGCGTGTTTAAATCAAGCGTCTTACCGGCCTTTATCGCTTTGGTCGCCCGCTCTAGCATGTCCATATACAAGCCAAAACCAATGGCCTGCATACTACCGCTTTGCTCCTTGCCTAGTAGCTCCCCTGCGCCGCGAATCTCTAAATCCTCACTGGCCAGCATAAACCCTGCGCCTAAAGTATTGGCACGCTCAACGGCTTTAAGGCGTCTTTTAGCATCGCCTTTTAGGCCCTTAACCGAGGGCACCAAAAGATAGCAGTAGGCTTGATGGTGACTGCGCCCAACCCGCCCCCGCAATTGATGCAGCTGCGCCAAACCAAATTTGTCTGCCCGCTCTATAATAATGGTATTGGCATTGGGCACATCAATACCAGTTTCGATAATGGTGGTGCATACCAGCACATTAAACTTTTTGTGATAAAACTGCTGCATCACTTGCTCAAGCCCACGCTCATTCATTTGACCATGTGCCACCCCCACCCTTGCCTCGGGCACTAGGTCACGAATGTTTTCTGCCATGCGCTCAATACTCGCCACATCGTTGTGCAACAGATACACTTGCCCGCCACGCAATAATTCTCGTAAAATGGCCTCTTTTAGTAATGCATCGCTTTTTTGCATCACAAAGGTTTTAATCGCCAAACGGCGTGCCGGCGGTGTGGCGATAATGGACATATCGCGCATGCCCGATAAGGCCATGTTTAGGGTACGTGGAATGGGCGTGGCAGTCATCGATAGGCTATCGACATTGCTTTGAAGGGCTTTGATACGCTCCTTATGGCGCACCCCAAAGCGATGCTCCTCATCCACAATCATTAAGCCTAAGTTGGCAAACTTCACGTCTTGTTGCAATAATTTGTGGGTGCCAATCACGATATCGACCTTACCCTCTGCTAAGTCTGCCAGCACCTTATCTTGATATTTTTTACCGCCAAAACGTGACAAGGTTTCGACCCGAATGGGCCAATCGGCAAAACGGTCATTAAAATTGTCTTCGTGTTGACCTGCTAGCAACGTGGTGGGCACCAAAACCGCCACCTGATAGCCGCTATTGACCGCAATAAACGCCGCTCGCATTGCCACTTCTGTTTTGCCAAACCCCACATCGCCGCATATCAACCTATCCATCGGCTTATTTTGCTTCATATCCTGGATAACCGCCTCTATGGTGTTGGCTTGGTCTGGGGTTTCTTCAAAAGCAAATTGACTGGCAAACAGCTCGTATTGCGCCGCCTCTACCTTAAAGTTGATGCCCTCTTTGACCACTCGGCGTGCCTGAATGTTGAGCAGCTCTGCCGCCACGTCGTGAATTTGCTCCAGCGCTTTTTGTTTGGCTTTATCCCATTTGCCACTGCCAATTTTATGCAGGGGCGCTAAGGCGGGGTCGCCTCCACTATAACGGCTAATCAGTTGCAAATTGGCCACAGGCACATAAATACTGGCACCTTCGGCATATTTTAGGTGGATAAACTCTTGCTCACCCTCGCCCACGTCCAAGGTGATTAGGCCATGATAACGGCCAATCCCCTGGTCAATGTGTACCACTGGGCTACCCTCAGTCATCTCTGTGACACTTTTAATCAAAAACTCTTCGGACACATCACTTTGACGACGGCGACGGGTTTGCAACACCTGACGTCCAAACAGTTGGGTCTCACTGATAATAGAGAGCTTGCCTTGAATCACCAAGCCCCGCTCTATCGGTGCTACTGTCAATCCAACCGAGGGCTTTTGCTGGTCTGACAACGCTGCTAAGGGCTGGTTGCGCTGCTGGAACAACTCGCTACTTAAAAACTGCTGTAAGCTTGCAAAGGTGGTGACCTGACACTTATCTTTTAACAGCTCCAATAAAATCTCACGGCGGCCGGCGGTTTCTGCCACAAGCAAAATAGCAAGGTTAGTTTTGGGGCTAGTCATATAACCGAGCAATGCCCCTAACGGCTCTGCTTTTTGGTGGCTAACTGGCAGCTCTGGCGGTGGCAATGCTGGCAAACTGACCCAACCGCCCAATGCCTGCCCATTGCCATCGACCACCATTTTTTCTTGGGTGAGTACCACACGAGCGTAGTGATTAAGGTGTTCATTTAAAGTGTTACTGGGTAAATACAGCAGAGTGGGGTCTAAAATTGGCTTATCGATGTCATGCCGGCGCTCCTCATAGCGTCGCTGAATTTGCAACCAATAGTCTGCTTGGGCAGCGGTTATGCCCTCATCGACAATAAACAGCGCATCTTTGGCAAAATAAGAAAAAAGATGCCCGGTTTGCGTCCAATTGTCTAACTCAAAAAACAAGGGTTGGTAGTATTCCAGTCCGCTTGCTGCCATCCCTGCCATCACATCTTGATGCAGTTCAAACTTGCGACTGCTCACATCAGGAAACATGGCGGCAAAATTGGTGCGAAACGTTTCTCGGCCTTCTTCTAGAGGAAACTCTTTGGCCGGCAAAATTTGAAACTGGGTAATCGGTTTTGAGACATCCGGTAATTTGTGCAATAAAGATAACGATTCTACTGCGATATCTGTGTCATTGACTGCCCTTTTACTGCCCAATGTCTTATCTTGATTACTGGCAACCAGCTCACTTAACACTTCTGGCGATAATGTACGCTGCGTTTGCGGGTTAAAAAAGCGAATACTCTCTATCTCATCATCAAATAAGTCAATACGTAGCGGAAACGGCTGCCCCATAGCAAAAATATCAATAATGCTACCCCGTACCGCAAACTCCCCCGGTTCAAATACATTGTCTACTGCACGATATCCAGCAGTTGCCAAAAGCAAACGCTGTGCTTGGATATCAAACCTATCACCCACGCTTAAGTCAAAATGCTGGCCAATCAACCAGCTTGGCGGGGCGATACGCTGCATAAGCGTTTGTACACTAATTAGCAATAGGCCCCTTTTTGGCATGTCGGTTAACAGGTTGATACGCTCGCTAACAATGTCTTGATGCGGTGATAACTCATCATACGTTAGGGTTTCCCAATCGGGAAACACATAGGCATCCACGCCGCAAAAGGTCAACTCGGTTTCTATTTGATTCAGCTGGTTTTGGTCGCGCGTTACCACCACTTTGAGCCGATTGGCCACATTGGCGATAGGACAATCAAGCAAGCTTGCAAGCCACAAGCTACTTGCTGCGCCGTGCGCCTGCGCCAACCAACGCCGTTGCGAGGTAGGAATCGGAAATAAGGTATGGTTGACATCAGTAAACATCTGAGTGAGGGGCATAGCAGGGTGCGAATCGGTCGTTGATGGGGTTGATTTGGGCATAACGGGTAACATTCACCTTAGCGAAAAGTTAGAAAGAGAGCAAATCTACTAAAATAAGCAGTTTCAATAACCGCAATACGTAACAATAAACGCAGTGCATAACATAGTACATAGTAAAGCACAAAACCAGCAAAGCGGTGCGACCACTAGGCTGGTGTTTTAATCTTATTACTGCTGTAACCCTGATAACCTTGATAACCTTGATAACACTTTAACAACCTTGATAAGACTCTGATAACCTTGATAACTTTAATAACTTGAATAAAAAGTCCAGGTATAGTGCATAGCAGCGATTATCTAAGTCAAGCGTCCAGTTAAGCGCCTAGTAAAGGGTTAGAGCTGGCGATAATACCATTGTTATCGGCATAAACATACATGCCAGAGTTGAGGGTTAAATCGCCAAAACAAATTTCGATATCGGTTTGACCCTCATTACGGCGGTTTGATTTGCGAGGAATGCAGCCAAGCGCTTTGACGCCTATTGGCATTTTTGCCATATCATCCACATCCCGCACACAGCCGTAAATAATTACCCCAGCCCAGCCGTTATCCACCGCTGCTTGCGCAATCATATCGCCAAGCAACGCACAACGCATCGAGGCGCCGCCATCCACCACCAAAACTTTGCCCTCGCCACCGCTATCAAGGCCGGGGCTATTGAGCAACGCCTTAACGTGGCTATTGTCTTCAAAACATTTTACCGTGACAATTTCACCGCAAAATTTATCCTTGCCGCCAAAGTCATGAAACGATTTACCTTCAATATTGGGCAAGCAGACTTGACTGTCAGGATTGTCATCCAACAAATCACAGGTTACAAAGTTGTCTTTTGTCATGTTAGTGGTCATTTCGTCTTCCTTTGATAAAATTTGTTGCTTGGATTATTGGTCTAGTAGGGTTAGATGTTATCAACCCCTAGTTTGAGTCCTTTTAATCTAATTGACGTCATTAGGAGATAGGCACAGATTGCCTAATAGGGCAAAGAGCGAATAATGCCCTATAACAAGAATATAGATGCACGCCCTTTTAGGTTAGCTTATGCGGTTAAACGCGTCATCGCCAATAATTGTTTGTTATCGATAATGGTAACTTGCCCTGCCGGTTGTTCACCCGGCTTGAGCCCTGCCATATCATAATCATGGGCTGCAAATTTTTGCCGCTCGTATAAATTTTGGGCGGTTAACGCCATTGCTGCAGCTACCCGCTCGGCAGCAATCGGCCGAGTGCTAAGGTTTTTAGGCACCAAAGGTGCAATCACCTTATACGCCGTTTGGATGATGGTTTCAAGCGGTCGGCCTTTATGATGCCCGAGCAACAATGAGGGGCGAAAAATAAGCAACTGCTTAAAGTTAAGTGCTGCGACTGCTTGCTCCAACTCACCCTTAACTTGGTTGTAAAAAAAGCGACTGTCTTTATCGGCCCCATGCGCCGACAACAAAAAAAACTGCCCCACGCCTTGGGTATGGCACAAGGTGGCAAAGTTTAAATTATAGTGATAATCAATCTTTCGAAACGCCATGTCGCTACCAGCTTGACGCTTGGTTGAACCCAAACACGTAAACGCATCGGTATTGCTATCTAAGTTCATTCCTGTTATCACCGGTGCCAAATTACCAAAGTCTGCGACTTGATAAAATTCCATTTTAGCGCACATGGTCGCTGGCGGCTGGCGGGCGATGATAATTAAACGCTCATACATTAACCCCAGTTGATTGACCAGATGCGTACCGACCAATCCTGTTGCTCCAATAACAATCGCTTTACGCTTCATATGACTCTCAAGTTAATCTATATTTGTTAGCCTAGGCTAACTTAACGCTTTCTTTATGTCTTTCTTTTTATGGCTTTATGGCTTTCTTTTCGCTTTGCTATAACCGGCTGCTGGATGTCATGGCTACGGCAACAATCTCTTACTGTAAACGCTTTTAGTGACCACCTCAACGAGTTAATGGTGATTGACATAATTTGATACAAAACTTGAGGTATAGCATATTAACTGCTATACTACGCCGCTTTATAGCAAACCACCCGCTTAGGTGATATTTAGGTTTATCTTGACCTATCGTCAGGTAATCATAAATAGGTTATTGTTATGAATCTCCTTGCTGTTGACACGGGGTCAGCGGCTACTAATCCGTAAGGAGTCTTTAATGCGACATTACGAAGTGGTGCTTATCGTCCACCCTGACCAAAGCGACCAAGTTGTCGGTATGGTTGAGCGATATATTAAATTAGTTCAAGACAATAATGGTCTAGTGCATCGTTTAGAAGATTGGGGCCGCCGTCAATTGGCTTATCCTATCAATAAAATCCACAAAGCCCACTATGTATTATTTAACATAGAGTGTGACGGTGCCACCTTGGCGGAGCTTGAAGAATTGTTCCGTTATAATGATGCCATTATTCGTAGTCTGATTGTTCGTCGTGATGATGCCATTACTGAGCCATCACAATTGGCAAAATCTGCTGATGAAAAACGTGCTCGCCGTACCACGCATGACGATATCGATGATATCGATGACCATGCCGAAGACGACGATGATTTAGACAATGACGATTCTGAAGACTAATTTAAGCTCAATGAAGGAGAAAACCCATGGCTCGTTTTTATCGCCGTCGTAAGTTTTGCCGTTTTACCGCTGAAGGCATTACCCATATTGATTACAAAGATGTTGAGCTATTAAAGCAATACATTAGTGACAATGGTAAAATTGTCCCTAGCCGTATCACCGGTACGTCTAACAAATATCAACGCCAATTAGCGACTGCTATTAAGCAAGCTCGTTATTTGTCATTGCTACCCTATACTGATAACCATCAGTAAGCCACACTAAGGAGTGACTCATGCAAGTTATTTTATTACAGCGTATCATTAACCTTGGTAAACTTGGCGAAACTGTAAGTGTTAAAGCTGGCTACGGCCGTAACTACCTTATCCCTCAAGGTAAAGCATTGCCAGCAACGGCTATCAATATAAGCAAGTTTGAAGCCCGCCGTGCTGAGCTTGAAGCGGCTGAAGCTGAAGAGTTAAACGCTGCCCAACAACGCGCCGATGCGTTGACCGATGTGAATGTTATCATGCGGGCAAAATCTGGCGAAGATGGTAAGCTGTTTGGTTCAGTTGGTACTCGTGATATTGCTGATGCGCTAACCAAATCAGGTATAGAAGTGGACCGTGTTGAAGTGAAATTACCTGAAGGTACTTTGCGTCAAGTTGGCGAATACAATGTGGATATTCAATTGCATCATGATGTGGTTACCACTATTTTAGTGACTATTTTGTCTGAAGATGGCGATTTAGCAGATGCGACCGCCGCCAATAATAACAATTCTCAAAGCAATCAAACTGGTCAAGAAGACGCTTAGTTTTTAGCTCTATGTCCTATATAGGTATTGATACATTGATAACCTGAATAAATTGATACCTGTTGAGGATTGAGGATGCGTTTTCAGATTTAGGTGTCTGTAAGGCTCTAGCAAAAAGTCAGCTACCGCTGGCTTTTTTTATGGGCGCGGTTTTATAATGCCATAATTCATTTATAGCTATAGGCTATAATTAATCGCTCTACTGTTGGCTATATCTGTATCAGTGTCTGTCATCACTTTCTATCATTATTACCTATATTATTTATAGCGTCAGATGCCTGCTACACTTGCCATTATCGCCCGATTGCTTTATAATACATGGCTCTATTGGGGATGTTCTGGCTTCGACGCTGGTGATGAAACCTGATGGTGCATGCCGAGAGTATATGTCCTCTCGTAAATCCAACATATATTGTTATAATCGCAAACGACGAAAGTTACGCTCTAGCAGCCTAAATCCCTGCTTACTCAACTGCCTTTTACCCATAGTAGGTTAGTTGAGTTGAAGCGCACGCATATGGGTTCGCTTAGGGGGCTGCCTTAGTCCTCTAAGTTTAAACTCAAAGGATCGCCCAATCCATCCTGACTGTCGGATCGGTGCGGGTTAAAACCATAGACAGAAACTAAGCATGTAGATCCACAGATGTAATGCTGGCGGACGCGGGTTCAACTCCCGCCATCTCCACCACCTTAAACTGTTATAAACTGTCATCTAGCATCAAATAAACCCTTACAAGCCTTGCTTTGTAAGGGTTTTTATTTGTCTAGCGCTTTCTGTAACTGTCATGAACTGTCATACACTATCATTGACAATCATAGTCTATCACGTATTAAATGGACACATTGAAGACACCGCACTGGACACAGGACACGCAAAAATGGCACTCACAGAACAGCAAGTCAGGTCGTGTAAACCAGTGCAAATCAACGACGCTATAAATTATACATTTAAAGCCATGACAAAGAACTTGACTCAATTTAAGAGGCTGGCGCAGTCACGCTGGTAGGCGCCTTATCTAATGCCGGCGCGCTTGCAACCGCTATCGGGGTGGTGCTGGCATTTGGGGTGGTGCTGGCATTTTCTGGCACAACAGCTTGACAATCGACCCGATAGCCCGCCTTGCAGGCCCGTTCAAACCACTTTTTGGCCTTATCCTCGTCCTGAATAACCCCCTCGCCTTGGCGAAACATCTCTGCCATATAGTGGCTTGCCTCTGGGTGCTGCTGCTGTGCGGCTCTAACCAACCATTCATACGCCTTAATATAATCCTGTTCAATACCGTGGATATTACCTTCATAATACATCAGCCCCAGATGATACTGCGCTTGGGCGTTGCCCTGCTTGGCAGATTTTTCATACAAATCAGCGGCCTTCACATAGTCTTGAGCAACGCCAGTGCCGTCAAAATACATTTTTGCCAGCTTAACCTGTGCATCCGCATCCCCTTGCGCTGCTAGCGTCTCTATTGAAGTGTCCGCTTTGGTGCTGGCTCCATCCTTGGCCGCTGCTTGCGTCTTGGCAACTTGCGCTTTTCCTTCTTCTGACGGCTGTAAAGGTTCGCATCCAGCAAGCAATGATAAACATGCAATAACAACGGCCGCTTTATTCATATTTATGCTCGCTTGATTTTAAAGAAGGACAAGTTACCAAATTTTAGGCAAAAAAAAGCAACCCCATCAGCGATATCTCGGCACACATTGTTTCTACTACCGTTGCTACCTTCCGGTCCTGGCGGGGTTCATAGAAAAATATTGCGAGGTCACCAATGGAGTTACCAAGCAGTATTATACCTTAAACGCATCTGTTTTCAAGTGTTTTTAGCTATTGTAGCCATATTAACCTCATATTAACCTTAGCGTAGTTTAGCGTAGTCCTGTTGACTGTTAGCAGCCCGCTGCAGACCAACAGAGCAAAAGTTACATTATTGCCTAGTGTTGCTATCTTTCTGTATGTCATGGATGATAGTATCTAGAATACTACTTGGCTGGTTAGGACTGCCAAGATTGCCAATGCTCACAAGCGCCCTATGCACAATTTAGCATTTAAGCCCAAACCAAGTTAAATCTAAGCTACAACCACAGTACGAGGCAAGATATCTCCTAAACGGCTTCTTTTTTTAAATACAATCTCCCGCTTATTTATGTCTTTTTATGCCTGTCAGCAACACCAACCTAGTCGAGACAATCATGGTCGTTATTCGCAAACAACGCTCTATTATCATTAAACTCTGCATCCTGACTGCTACTTTTAGCACTTACGCAGGTTCTGGCATCGGGTACGCCGCTGGTATTGATGATTCTACATCTACCAACCGCACCTCCCCTATTGCTATCGTCACTAGTAATGCCGTACTACCCAATGCCGCCTTACCGAATGCTTATGAATTAGTCAAACAATTACAGACCCAGCAACTTGAAATGGCACGATTGGCCGGACAGGTCGAGATACTACAATTACAGGTGAATGACTTAACGCGCAGTAATGCCCAAGCGAGCAACGGCGCCGCTGTCTTTGCTAGCAGCAAACAAGCCTTAAAAGCAGAACTACTCAGCGAGCTTGCCCCGCTTATTAAAGCACAGGTTGCCGAACAGGTTGATCTAAAATCTACCGCAATCAATAATAATGAGGCCGTCCGTCGACCCTATTTGATACCCACTTTGCGAAACGGTAGCGACGCGGTGGATGGCAGCAATCAACCTTTGCTACTAAGCAATGTAGATATTGCAGCTGTTGCGAGTTCCGAAGCATCTACCGCTGGTTCTCATAGTAAACCGATGGCACCCAATGCCAATCCGCTAACCCAAACTACAGACAGCAATCAAGCGCAAAACGCCTATTTTGCAGCCTACTCTGCGCTAAAAGAAGAAGGGGCAAAAGCGGGCATTGAGAAAATGCAAGCATTTATTGCTGCTTACCCCAATCATAGCCTAGCGCCCAATGCCCATTATTGGTTAGGTGAGTTTTACTTAAAAGACAGCCCACCCAATATAAAACAGGCACAAAGCGAGTTTTTACAAGTCATCAATCATTACAACGATTATCCTAGTAATGATAAACAAAGCAAAGCACTGTATCGATTGGCAACCTTTGCCCAAAGTGACCGACAGGTGACGCAAGCTAAAAAATATGTGGAGATGTTAATCAGTAGGTATCCCGAATCTAACGAGGCAAAATTAGCCAGACAAAGTCAATGGTAAATATAATAGGCCAATACAGGCGCCTCATGATTGCCGCCTAGGGCGTGGTAGCAACAATTGCCACAACTTTTGTCACAGCAATAGCACTTTATTAGTAATGGGCTTGTTGCTACTATAGATGAGCTTAAAAGGTCAATCATCGATAACAATAAGGACAACCGTATGCAAACACGTCATATACACCGATTTAGCCAACCGCATCTAGGACTACTGGCAGGTTGCGCAGCGATAGCCCTGATGTCGACCATGCTGTCGCAAGCGGCATTGGCAGAGCCGACCGGCTATAATCAAATTAGCTATAGCGTCAATGCCAGTAAGGAGGTTAAAAATGACCAAGTGACCGCTACCTTGACCAAGCAAGCACAGGCAGATAGCCCTAAGCTGTTGGCTACTGAACTCAACAGCGCGATGAATCAGGCGTTACAAATTGCCAAGCGTTATCCTTCGGTGACCGCCACAACGGGCTCACAAAACACTTATCCGCGCCATAATAACGACGATGGTAAGATTTTAGGTTGGACGGGGTCTGCCTCTTTAGACTTAAAAAGCAACGATTTTACGGCGATGAGTGACTTGGTGGCGGCATTACAAGACACCCTGGTGCTACAAAACATTCAATTTGGCATCTCTAAAGACAAACGTGCCGCCGTTGAACAAGAACTGATGATTGAGGCCAGTCAAGCCTTTAAAGACCAAGCTAATGTTTTGACCAAGGCGTGGGATAACAGCGGCTATCAAATTGTGTCTGTTACCTTGAATACCGAAGGGGGCTATACGGTACAGCCTATGATGGCCATGCGCTCTACGATGAACGATGCAGCAGGTGTGCCAGCACAAAATTTTGAAGGCGGTGATTCTGAAGTCAAAGTGGTGGCCAATGGCACCATTGAGTTGCTACCTTGGCGAAAATAATGGGCACTAGCGCCCTAGCGTGCGACAAGGATTAACGGGGATAGGTAGCCATTTATAACGCTGCTGTCTATAACACGACTGTTTATTAGCTACTTACTGCTTAGTCTTAGCATCAATTTTTTATACCAAGGCAATTGGTTATAGGCATTGAGCTGCTCAACAAGTTGCCTTTTTTGTTGCTGAACGCGGCTATTTTGTATCACATAAAAGGTCATGGTCTCTTTAGAGGTGCTAACGCCGCTGCCAGTGAGCACATGAACCTCTAAAATATGTTTACCCGGATTTAATTGCGTGGTAGGTATGCTTGCGGTTAAACCTGTGGCCACTTCTGCGCTGTCAATCAGTATGGTTACTTTATCCCCCGCTCTTAATTTGGGTGACACACTCACCTCTACCTCAATATTTTGCATAGGGCGATGATAAGCCCGCTCTTTAATGGGCGATAGGATGGTAAGATGATAAGCAACACTGCTGTCTTTGTTGCTATTGATGCCATTGTTGCTACCATCTGCATTAGGCGTATTCACTGAGGTCGCTGGCATTGGGGCAGCGGTATAGGCATTATATTGGCTGGTTTGAGCGGAAGCTGTTGGCGCAGGAGGAATAGTGACAATGTCTACTTTGCTGTTCATATCGTTAGAAGCTCTATCGGAATAAACGACACTGCCATCTGCATGAGTAATTTTGTAGATATCGGCATAGGCGGGCCCTGTGGCTAATATGGCTAAGCCCAATAGGCCACCTAGTATTAGGGTATGCGGTAAAGGCTGTGATTTTTTGCATAGATTATTTAGCGCACATGTTTGAACTCTTTGAGTGGTCATCGTTGGTCTCTTTATTAGCCCATTTCTCTAGTAAACTTTATCCTATTATATACGGATTCGCCTCAAATTTAACTTTAGTTTAGGTTAACCGCCATAAAATACCAGCATACCCAGCATACATTGCACATCATCGACAACACACTGTGTCTTATCATTGAGCAACTCAATGCTAAGTGCTAAGTGCACTGTAACCACGTCTTTTTATCAGTCGCTTTTATCCTGATACCTAGTCACTATAAACCATAAACACCAAAAAACCCAGCGCACCAACGTGGCTGGGTTGAATGTGGCTGGGTTGTATAACGCACAAACTAGCTGCTATTATTTTTGTAGACATCATTTAGTATGGCTAAGATGGCTACTATTTCGCACATACTAAAGCATATCTATTGGCTGTAGCACTACCGCAAAAGGGACAATGCTCATCAGTCCTATAGGTCACAGCAGCAAAGGGGATATTAGCAGCTATAATACATATCAAATTCAATCGGATGAACGGTCGTATTTAAACGCTCGACTTCTTCCATTTTTAGCTCAATATAAGCGTCTAGCATATCTTGACTAAACACATCGCCCTTTAGCAAAAACTCGTGATCATCCTTAAGCGCTTGTAATGCTACTTCCAAGTTTTCAGCCACTGTTGGGATAAGCGCTTCTTCTTCAGGAGGTAAGTCGTACAAGTTTTTATCAGCAGCTTCACCGGGATGGATTTTGTTTTGAATACCGTCAAGGCCGGCCATTAATAGCGCTGCAAAGGCTAAATAGGGGTTACAAGTGGGATCAGGGAAACGGGCTTCAACGCGCACACCTTTAGGAGAAGACACATAAGGAATACGGATAGAGGCCGAACGGTTACGAGCAGAATAGGCTAGCATAATCGGCGCTTCGTAATGGGGCACAAGGCGCTTGTAGCTATTGGTAGACGGGTTAACAATGGCATTTAACGCGCGCGCATGCTTGATAACGCCGCCAATATAATACAATGCTGTTTCTGATAAGCCTGCATATTCGTCACCGGCAAAAGTATTGACGCCGTCTTTAGAGATGGACATATGCACATGCATCCCAGAGCCATTATCGCCTACTATTGGCTTTGGCATAAAAGTGGCCGTTTTGCCATGTTGATGCGCCACGTTATGCACCACATATTTAAACTGCTGTACTTCATCTGCTTTACGCACCAAGGTATTAAACGAGACGCCGATTTCAGATTGGCAAGACGCCACTTCATGGTGATGAACCTCAACACGATTTTCGCCCATGATGTCTTCTAAACGCTGACACATTACTGAACGCAAATCTTGCGAGCTATCCACAGGAGGTACCGGGAAATAACCGCCTTTCACGCGAGGGCGATGCGCCATGTTGCCCCATTCATAGTCATTATCTGTCGACCAGGCGGCCTCTTCGGCGGTGATTTTCGAGCTTGAGCCCGACATGTCTATAGACCATTTGACATCATCAAAAATAAAAAACTCTGGCTCTGGGCCAAAATAGGCGGTATCACCGATACCGGTAGATTTTAAGTACTCTTCAGCACGGCGCGCGATAGAGCGTGGATCGCGGTCATAGCCTTGCATCGTTGTGGGTTCAATAATATCGCAGGTGACGACAACGGTGGGCACATCAAAAAACGGGTCAAGAAAGGCGGTTTCAGGGTCAGGGCGCAAAATCATATCAGAGGCTTCAATGCCTTTCCAGCCAGCTACCGATGAGCCGTCAAACATTTTACCATCTTCAAACACGTCTTCATCAATTGTTGAGGCAGGATAGCTAATATGCTGCTCTTTACCACGGGTGTCGGTAAAACGGCAATCCACCCATTTAGCGTTGGTTTCTTTGATAAGGTCTAGTAGCTTATTTGACATTAAATCTCTCCGTTAATATGTCGTTTTAAAAGTGGTTGGTTGATAGGTAAAGTATTAAAGATTAGCGTATCTATTCGGCGCTGTTGTATTGTGCCTCATAACGCAATCAGGATGCAAATATACCGTTCTTAGCGTATAGCATCAATAGCCGCCTTAACGTATAAAAGGTGTAAAACCCCTATATATTTAGTGCTATGTAGGCTATGAGCAATTCTATTAAGACGATAATAACAAGACGATAACAAGTCTTATGCGGGTCATACTTTTGATAGGATAAATAATGCAACGGCTATGCCAGTCTTGCTTAGGGATATAATATTGGCCTAATATTAGATAATTATTAGATAGCTATTAGATAACAGCGTCTAAATAAGCCTCTACCCGATTTAAAACTACTGAGATATTGGGGTTATAGTCTTTATTGGTGCATAAAGCCATTTAAATACGCTCTATTTTTGTGCAAAATAATTTTTATATTTTATATTTTAGTGCAATTCACGTTACCAAATTAGTAAGCCAAATCAGTAAGCCTAGTAAAAAGCCGTCTATTCTTTATAATGATTGCGCCCTGTTCACAATTGGGTCATATAGTCTGCCATCAATCTGCTTTATGATGCGCTGTCATTTTTGGACGAGGCCGCTTTGTTTCGCTACGTTTAAATGAGTCCATCAAAATCAGCAAGTCAGTTCATTTATCTGTCATCAATTCATAGCCAATCTACAATAGCCGCATCCTTTATGATACTTCTTTTGGATAATTACGACAGTTTTACCTATAATATCGTGCAGTATCTGCAACAACTGCAAGCCGACGTGGTGGTTTATAAAAACGACGCCATTAGTCTTGCCGATATAGACGCCATGCAACAAAAAGGCAGATTACAAGCTATTGTTTTAGGCCCCGGCCCCGGTACGCCAGATGAGGCAGGCATCACCTTAGCTTGCATTCGCCATTTTGCGGGTAAACTGCCGCTGCTTGGGGTCTGTTTGGGGCACCAAGCCATTGCCCAAGCGTTTGGGGCGAGCATTGTGCGTGCCGGCCAAGTCATGCATGGGCGTACCTCGCTGGTGTATCATAGCGGCGAGGGCGTCTTTAACGGGCTTGCCAATCCCACTCAGGTCACTCGCTATCACTCATTACTGGTTGACAAAGCCACGTTGCCTGATACTCTTAAGATGACGGCATGGACAATGGCGCATACGGGTGCTAATAGCATTGATGGAATGGTAGACATAGATGACATAGACGAGATTATGGGCATCCGCCACCGTCAACTCGCGATTGAAGGGGTGCAGTTTCACCCTGAATCCATCTTAAGTGAAGCAGGGTTATCGCTATTGAATAACTTTATTACCACGTATGTGACAAGAACGACTGGAACGATAGCTACGACAGCTATTTTAGACAGATAACCGTTACGGCATTGCTAAATTTGATATGACGGACACTCAACAAGTTGGCTCGACATTATCCATTTTGAACCCTCTTACCTTCCTACCTTCCTAAATTGCCATTAAAAAGAATAGAACCTATGACCAGCACCTCTACCCCCTTTCGTACCACCGATTTAAACGATGCTCAGGTGCAAGAGATTTTAACCGATGCTTTAACCAAGATTATCAAACGCATCGACTTAACCCAACATCAGATGCGTCAAGTGATGACCATCATCATGGATGGGCGCTGTCCTGACGCTTTGATGAGTGCGCTATTGGTGGGGCTGAATATGAAGGGCGAATCCATCGATGAGATTACCGCATCGGCCAGTGTCATGCTTGAATTTGCTGATAAAATTGAGCTGCAAGGGTGTGATTATTTGGTAGATATTGTGGGTACAGGCGGCGATGGTAGCAACTTGTTTAATGTATCTACTGCCTCAGCTTTTGTGGCCGCTGCGGCAGGTGTCACGGTTGCCAAGCATGGCAACCGCGGTGTGTCGTCTAAATCTGGCAGCTCAGATTTATTACAACAAGCGGGGGTTGATTTAAGCATAAGCCCCGAGCAGGCCAAGCAATGTATTGAAAGCCAAGGCTTGGGCTTTTTGTTTGCACCCAATCACCATCAAGCCATGAAGTATGCAATACCCATTCGCCGCTTGTTAAAAATACGCACCATTTTTAATATCCTAGGGCCATTGACCAACCCTGCTGGGGTTAAAAATTCGGTGGTGGGCGTGTTTACCGATACCTTGTGTGAGCCGCTGGCTTATGTGCTTAAAAATCTTGGTGCCAATCATGTGATGGTGGTAGGTTCGAAAGATGGTTTGGACGAGATTAGCTTGGCCAGCAGCACCAAAGTGGCCGAGCTAAAAGATGGTGAGGTACGGGTTTATGACATTTATCCTGAAGATGTGGGGATTGAGTCACAGTCGCTAACGGGGCTTAGTGTGCAGTCCTCCGCCCAAAGCCTTGCGCTTATTCAAGCTGCGCTTGCCGGTGCCGGGGCGAGTACGCTAAATGACCATGACAATAACAGTGCTAGCGTTGACGCCATTGTGAATATGGACGACATTGACATTGATATTGATATTGATATTGATATTGATATCGTTGACGACATTGTCAATATGGATGATGGCGATATTGATAACATGGATAACATCGATACTGTGGAGGCGGACCTGTTTATTCATCCCACCACCCTTAACAAAGCCCGAGATATGATTGCGCTAAACGCCGGCGCTGCTATCTATGTGGCTGGGCTTGCTAGCAACCTGGCCAATGGGGTGAATCAAGCGCAAACCATTATTCAAACAGGGGCGGGATTACAAAAGCTTAAAGAGTTTGCTAAATTTACCCAGTCCTTTAACCAATAAAGCCGTTTAATGGTTATTAGGGCGTTATGTTTTCTGTTTTTTATTATATTTTCTATCGCCTACAACCTTTTATAGTCTATAACCTAAATGATAGACTTGAATAATAAAACCCTGATAAGTTTTTGTGAGCAACCTATGATTGAATCCCAAACCGAGCCGGCTATCCCCTCTATCTTACAAAAGATTGTGGCTACTAAAAAAGAAGAGGTATTTCAGGCCAAGCGCCTTAAGTCCTATGACAGCATACGGGCAGAAGTACATGTGCTATTAGACAGCCAGCGTGTGCCGAGACGCGGCTTTGCTAAGGCATTGCGCCAAAAGGTGGCCCAACAACAAATCGCCATTATCGCCGAAATCAAAAAGGCATCGCCATCAAAAGGGGTGATATGTCCTGACCTCGACCCTGTATTTGTTGCCAAGCAATACGAACATGCGGGCGCTGTTTGCTTGTCAGTGTTGACCGATGTCCACTACTTTCAAGGCAAAAATCAATATTTAATCGCCGCCAGAGACGCCTGCCAACTGCCCGTATTGCGTAAAGATTTTATGATAGACCCGTATCAAATTTTTGAGTCGTATTTGCTGGGAGCAGATTGTATTTTATTGATTGTGGCGTGCTTAGAGACTGACGCTTTACACGAGATGCACCGTATTGCTTGTCAACTTGGCATGGATGTCTTAATTGAGGTGCATACTCAAGAAGAGCTGACACGCGCCTTAACCCTACCGGACTCCGAGCACAATATTTATGGCATTAATAATAGGGATTTGCATACCTTTGCTACCAATCTGCAAACTTCTATTCGCCTGAAACAGACTTTAGAGGCACAAACAGCCGCTCATATTGATAACCCTGATAGTGATAGCTTTGAGAGCACTGATAGCGTTGATAGCATTGATAGCGTTGATAGCGTTGATAGCGTTGATAGCGTTGATAGCGTTGAGAGCACTGATAGCATTGATGCCAACAAACAGCCTAGCCCCGCAGCCGCCTCTTTAACCAGCTCGTTTTTGTTGGTAACCGAAAGTGGGATTGATAATGCGGATGATATGCGCCTGATGTTAGAGCACCAGATTTATTGCTTTTTAATTGGCGAGCAATTTATGAAAACAGCGCTGCCCGGGAATACCTTAGCCGCGCTGCTACAAAGCGTATAGCGGCTATTAATTAGGGCGTTGTTGTACCTGCCACGAATCAAAACTACCTAGTGCAGATTGAAATTAGAATGCCTGCCAAAGACCCAAACCATTAACTTGAAGCGATGATGATTATGTCCAATTCTTTATTTTCCAAAGAAATGCAAGACCAGCTAAAAAATTTAAAAAGCGAATTAAGCAAAGGACGCGCCACCGATGCCACCGACCCTGAAAATGGCAAACCGACCGAGCCTGTGACCCTGCCGACCCAAAAGCAAGTGCGCAAAACCGTCAAGCAGCTTGATAGCGCCCATGTGGATGATGATAAAGTGTTGTTTATGCAGGCGATGGCGGGCGTTAAACCCATTGATGATAATAACACTGTCTCAGAGGTGGCGCCAAAAATCACCAAGCCTGATGCCACGACGTTGTCTAAGCGGGCGGCAGCGCAAGGCGAAGATGCTGATACCCTGCAATTGGGGCTCTCGGACATGCAAGCCTTGCTCAATCCTGTTAGCGGCGATGCTTATTTGATGTATAAAAACCCCACGTTGCAAAACAAAGTGTTTACCCAGTTAAAGCAAGGTAAGCTGCGCTGGTTCGATGCGGTTGATATTCATGGTGCCACCATTGATGAGGCACGGGCGGCGATGACCCAAATTATCGGGCAAGCGAAAAAAAATAACGAGTCGGTCATTAAAATAGTGCACGGCAAAGGCACTGATGCGGTGTTAAAGACCTGTGTCAATGGTTGGTTGCGCCAAATCCCCGACGTGTTAGCCTTTGTTTCTGCCCCGCCTAAGGATGGGGGTAACGGTGCGGTGTTGGTGTTATTGAAAAAAGACAAGCCAGAATTTAAATAAGCCATTTTAAATAAGCAACATAACTGAGTATTGACTTGATAAAGCCCTTAGGCCCTTTGCTAACCGTAGCAAAGGGCTTTATCAGTTCTAGTGTTATCTTATTGTCGCCCACACCGATAGTCATCTAGTTCTTTTATTTTACGACATTGGCTGGGACTCGATGGGCAGAGGCGGTTGTTGTCGTCTCAATAATCATCTCTGTGGTCGGTAGGGCGTGCTCGACAGGATAGTGCTCTACCTGCTTTAGCATCTCAATCATTAATTGTGACTGCTTGTCGTAAAACTCAAGAATACCACCACTGGCATTAACATATGCTCGAATCTCGATAACAATACAATCTTGACGCAGCTCTGCTACCCGCACCTGATTCCATTCTGCATTGGTCAATTCGTGCTGAGCAATAAAATCATTCATCCCATTGATAAACGCCTCAAGCGTTGTCGCATCTGCGTTACGTTTAATATAAAGGTTGTGCTGAAAATGGAACATATCTCGGGAAGTAAAATTTTCGATAGATAATGAGGAGAATTCGCCGTTGGGCACGGTCACCACGGTTCGATTTAAGGTACGCAGCCGCGTTGAGCGAATACCAATATCAATCACCGTTCCTTCAAATTCGCCAAAGCGGCAATAATCGCCCACTCGCACCGGTTGATCTGCCACCAACATCACACTGCCTACCAAGTTTTCTATCATTTTTTGTGCGCCAAGCGCCAACGCCAAGCCGCCCACACCCAAGGCGGCAATACCTGTGGTCAAATCAAAGCCCAAGCTGCCAAAGATATAAATAGAGGCCAATATGAGCAGCAAGGCTTTGACCAGTTTGTGCAACAAGCTTAATATCGACACCCGCTCGGTTTGGTGGCGCCGATAACTTTGCCGCTCAGCACGGTTAAAAATGGCATCAACTACCCGAAGTAATAACCAGGTGAAGGCAAACCATCCCACAATGTCTTTAATTCGGTTAACCGGCTCGCGTACTGTCACCGACACCCCGGCATACACCATGACCTCATAGAGCAGCATCGAGGTGATGACCAAAGCTAACGGTAAAATCACCTTGGCATCAATTGGCAGCGGCTTATTGCGAACAATAGGGTACAGCCGTTTTGAGATAAGATAAAGCAAGCCTATCACCGTATAAGCAATTAAAATACAGAGCAACGCCAAGGCGAGTACGGCCACAATATCGGCAACGCTATAGCCGAGAATATCCTTATCTTTTAGGGCGTCAATGGTGTATTTATCGACCAAGGTTTTTCGTAACGATAAATCTGCCTGTTTAATAGAGTCAATCGTTTCAGCCGAAAATTGCCAATATTGATTGCCATGAGCAGCGGTTTTTCGCACCAATATAATATCAATAACCTGCTCATCAACCGTAATCGTGCCTACTTTTTCAAGGTTGGGCGCCAGTTTATCCGCCAGATTACCACTGGGCTCATTACTTAGCTGTATCTCATTATCAATGCGGCCACCCGTATCCAGCGCCAAACGTAGCTGGCGCACCGTCTCTACCGAATTATCCCCCACCTCTAAATCTAAGTAGTTTGATGCCAATGGTGCATCATTGGCAGACAATGCCTTGATAAACCCTTGGATAGTACTGCGCGGCGTTTGCCGACCAAACGGGTCAATCAGTTGATTATCCGCAGGGACGGCAGTGGCGGCCGGCGTAGCAGCGGTGTCTAGTTCGGATTTCTCGGCATGCGCCGTTAGCGGAGACAGGGCCATCACTACCAGTAGAAACATCCACAGGATAATGAGTGTTGCTGGCCTATGGCACTTCATCAGCAGCGCTGCCTTAAGAGACTGGGCAGTGTGCTTTGAGCCTTGATTGGCAATGGACGCCATTAATCTAGGCGACATTTGGTCACTAAAGTAGCACGAGATATGTTTTTTTGGCATAAGATAGGTATTACGTATTGAGCGCTAAACATAGCGGGTGAAATACAGGGACTGTCACTACTATCACTACTATCACTAAAAGGCCTAGACGTTATCAGGGAGCTATCAGGGTGGATAAAGCCTTAGCTAAGAAGACACTGGGTACGATATCATAGCAATGTTTTTGGCTGAACGATACTAGTAGCATGTGTCTATAAGCTTTAAAGGCTTATGTGACATCTAAACGTTAACGTCCCGTGAATACAATTAATCAAAGCATGAATAGAAGTCGTTTTACTTGACTAGGTTTTATATATACTAATGAGCATCCCCACAACACGCAAATTGTTGCTTATTCTTGGTATCACGTTAGCGCTTGTTGCGCCATAGCGTCTGTTGTCAATTATTTTTTAGACTATTGAGCCTTATTATGACCCCCTGTTATCACCTGTTATATCAAAGCCTTTTTAAGACGCCGCTTCAAGCCGCCAAACAGGGCGTTATGTTATCCGCCCTATGCCTGGGTATGACCGCTCCTGCCATAGCGGCTGAAGCTGATGCAATGAGCGACGCGCCTAGCATCACGTTACCCAAAATGACCGTCACGGCCACGCGAGTGCCAACGGCCATTAGCAATACGATAGCCCAAACGCGTATTATTGATAGCGAGGCACTTGAGCGTTATAAAGGTCAGACGGTATTAGAGGTGATTAAACGTCAGCCAGGCATTAGCTTTACCCAAAGTGGCGGTATGGGAACCACCAACAATTTTTATATACGCGGTTATGACAATAAGCAAGTGCTGGTTTTAATTGACGGTATGCGCTATGGCTCTGCGACCACAGGACAACCTGCTTTAAACCTGTTGCCAGCGGAACAAATCGAGCGTATTGAAGTGGTTTACGGTGCCTCAGGTTCTAGTATTTACGGCTCCGATGCGATGGGCGGGGTGATTCAACTATTTACTAAAGGGCAAGAGGTTAATGGGAAGCAGTTTTCGGTCACGGCTGGTATTGGGTCAAATGCTCACTATTTATATGGCGCAACAGCCCAGTTTGCAACACATGCCGGCACCAGTTTAAGCGTGGCGGCCAGTCGCAACCAAACCGACGGATTTAATGCAGTGGAGTTTGGCGACAATTATCATCCCGATGATGACGGTTATAAGTCTAGCAACGCCAGTGTTGCGTTGCAGCACCAGATTAACGACAAGCTAACCGCCGGCATGACCGCCTTATATGCTGATTCGACGACTGATATAGACGACTACCCAGAATTCAGTTATCCGCCCCCCGCCTATGAAAAAACTTTGGTGGTGCCTGCTCTGGCAAACGCTTATGCCGATCAACGCAATGGTGCTGCCAATGCTTATGTGCAATACGACACTGGCAGTAATATCACTAAGTTATCTTACGGCCATAGTATTGATGAGTCGACCACCTATGATAATGCGCTCAGCCCCAGTAAAGGTAGCATTTTCAATACCCAGCAAAACAATATTCGCCTTGAAAATGTGACCGATTTGGCAGGCTTGGCAGGCGCAGATAACACCCAAGGTCAAGTGATTATGGGTGCTGAGTATTTGAGTCAAGCGGTGGACAGTACCCTAAATTATCTTGAAGACAAGCGTCACATTGCTAGTGCTTTTGTTGGCTATCAATATGCAAACGATAACTTCAATTTACAAAGCAATTATCGTTTAGATGACAATTCTCAATTTGGCCGTAACAGTACCTATAACCTAGGCGCCGCCATCAAACCAACTCAGGCGCTGACTATTGGCGCCAACTACGCTAAAGGTTTTCGGGCGCCTAATTTTAATGAGTTATACTGGCCTGATGATTCTAGCAATGCCGATTTGCATCCTGAAACCAGTGACAATTATGAAGCCTTTATCAGCCTAGATACCTATCAGCAAAACACCCGTCTGACTGCCTTTTATAACCAAGTAGATGACTTGATAGTTTGGTCTGCTGGCAAAAACAACAATGTCAATGAGGCTCAAATTAAGGGGGCAAGCCTGACCTCTGATTGGCAATATGATGCGTTGCTACTTGGGGCAAGCTATACCTATCAAGAAGCTAAAGATACTAGCGGCGGCGCCAACGAAGACAACCTATTGCCGTATCGCCCAAAAAGTCAAGCAACTGCCTATGTGGGTTGGCAGATGCCAAAGTTTGATATGCGTTTAGAGGGGCAATATATCGATAAGCGCTATACCAGCGTTGCTAATACCCAAGCTTTAGACAGTTATACTTTATTTAACCTAGCGGGTAACTATCACTTTACCCCACAACTGACGGGCAGTTTGCGGATCGATAACATTACCGATGAAGATTACACGTTATCGAGTCAGTTTGGCACTCAATATGCGACTGAAGGTACTAACTATTTTGGCGCCTTGACCTATACTTGGCAATAGTAGCCTTTAGCTTTGGATATACTTGGCGGCATACCCTCGTCATAATCTATGTTTTAACATTAAAAAAGCTACCCTAAGGTAGCTTTTTCATCCATGCAAGGATAGTGACTAAAGATTCAGGTTGCAAAATACGTTAGAGGATACATACACTCAATCAAACCTTCAGTCAAATTAAGTTAAAAATTGGCGTTAGCATTAAGACTTAGTATCAACTAGCCGTTTCGCTCTTGTCTGTACTGTTGTCTGTACTGTTGTCTTTATCCTGCTTGTTTTTAACTTGCTTGTCTTTATCTTGCTTAAGGGGCAATTTTTCGGGCAAATAACAACGTAAATAAGCAATAGTAGCGATGGTCGCTTCTTGTAACATATTATCGGTAATATAACCATTACGTCGATAAGACAGGGTAAATACACTGTTAGAAATGCTAAAAGCCACTAAAAAGACTTCCTGAATATCGGCATACTTTGGCAGCTCATACTTTTGCGTTAATTTGTCATACATCAAACGCACCACCTGACCATCAATATGCTGACCAAACTCTTCACCCTGAAAATCTGGGGTATTGGTATCATAAATAAGCTTGGCTTTGGACTTATCAGCGGCAAAGTATTGAACTGTATTTTCCATAAGACCGGTCACATAGCCCTGCCAGCGATTGTAATCCTCGGCATTAACTTTGTTTAATTCCTCTAATATCTCAATAGCATTTAAAAAACGTAACGCTAAAAATATCGCCTCAATGTTAGGGAAAAAGTGGTAGGCAGACGCACGCGGAATACCGGCCTCTTCGCAGACATCGGCAAGGCTAATCTCATTAACAGCTTTAATTTCGCTCAGCTTTTTAGCACCCATGAGTAATTTTTGGCGGCGGGCTCTACCCTGTTTACTGGTAAATTTAAACTTATTCGGTACCAGCTGCTTGGCCAACTCCGAATCGACTAGGACATCTTCAATAATATCATTCTGTGCATCTTTCATAATTAAACTCTTAGAAGTGGAAAATTGTATTAGGTAAGGATGGATAAAACTATTCATTATGGCTTAACCGACTTTGTTTACCTTCAGTCTAAACGGCTCTCAATTTAAACTATCGAATAAAAAGAATAGGTTACAGCAAAATTAAGTGGAAGCATTTTAACCTAACTGTCATAGATTTATAACTATTAATATACATCAATCGTCTACTAGGAGGTCTTACTTTTATACTTGTAACCTTATTTTAGCCCTGACAACGCCATGATCTGAAAATCTATCTGCATAATCTCTTTTAAGATGATCATTAAAATAGTCGACCCTCTCTACTGCGCCTAAAGAGAATTTACTGTCTACCAAAAACTCTTCAGAGACAAACAACTGATCTATCACCTCGGGCATGCCTTGATACAAATGGGTATAGGCCATATCTTTTGTCCAGCCATAACTGGTTTGCACTTGTGCGGCATCAAATAGGGCAACGTCACGCGAGCCCTTGTCGTAAGCTACCTCGCTGGTTTCTGCTAACAGTTGCGTGGTGACGCTATCGGTGACATCATTCATGTCCCCCAACACTATTAGGGGCTGCTGGGTATTTTGCAAGCGTTTAATAATAAATAATCGTAGCGCCACCGCTTCTGCCCCGCGCATGCACAAACTTCTCAGCTTAGCGCGTACCCGCAAAAAAGGGTCATCATAGTCCTCTAAACGTAGGCCATTGCCATCACGTCGATAATGTGGCCGTTTACTCTTTAGATGCGCCGTTATCACGGTGACCGGTTGACCATAGATATCATAGGTGACTACTAAAGGCGGCCGGTTAAATTGGGTATACAAGCCTTGGTCGGGTATGTCTATCACTGCAAGCGGGTCAAAATCCGTCAATAACGACCACTCGATAACTTTAAATTTAGATACCAGAGCCAATGCTGGCGTATCTTGGGCACCCTTGCCTTGGGTCAGGCGACTGCTGGCATCATTACTGGCCAAAGGCGCTAAAACATCTACGGCGGTAAAACCTAAGTTGTGGACCAAGTGGTGCAATGCCTGTTCATCCCAAACTTCCTGAAAGGCTAAAATATCGGCCTTGCCATGTTTTAAGATATCACTAAGACCGCTTATTTTGCGCTCATAGTCATGTTGGCTATAAGCCGGCGTATTAGGATAGTAAACACGGCTAGGCAATGCCAGATTTAGAGTATTACAGGTCGCAATATAAAAATGTCTATCGGTTTTATGGTCCGGTTTGGGCATTACACTCACCGTGAAAGCAAAATGATTGAATTAAAGCCTATAATAAATAAAGACGCTAGACACAAAAGCCATAGGTAACATCGAGACACCAAAGCCAAAAATCCCTCTAGCCCAATGCAAGCAGCTAGAGGGTCGGACACTGATTATGTTTATTTTAGTATGGTGTCAACGAGGTTGTACCCTTGAAACATGGTTAAAGGGCAACATTACCATACCATTACAACAGGTAGCACAGACTGATAACCTTGCATGATGGATAATCTAGCTACTACATATATATAACGACTCGCATCGTTATCACTTTAGCATTGATGCTGAATAAGGCTATTTGTCTGGTCAAACCCAACTTGCAAAACACACTAAAACTTAATAGCACCTTATTTTAAAGACTATTAAATAACAATAGTTTATTAAAATTTGTTATTGCGCTTATAAGTCCAAAGCTGTCATTAAGATGCCTTGTTCAAACTAGCCGCCTTAGTAAAGATAAGTTCATCATTATCCGCAACAGCAACCATAATGGTATCGCCCGCCACGAAATCACCCGATAACAACTTGAGCGACAGCGGGTTTTCAATTTGTTGTTGAATGGCACGTTTTAGAGGTCTGGCACCATACACTGGATCATACCCCACCGCCACCAATTTGGTCATCGCATCAGGCGACAGTTTAATATCGATTTCTCGCTCTTTGAGACGATTTCGTAAGCGGTTTAACTGAATCTCAGCAATACCTGCCATTTGTGCCATACCCAAGGCATGGAAAACCACAATCTCATCGATGCGGTTGATAAATTCGGGTCTAAAATGCTGATTGACCGAATCCATGACCGCCGCTTTAATCTCTTGATAGTCCTCGCCCACCATTTCTTGTATCTTATGCGAGCCTAAGTTACTGGTCATGATAATCACCGTGTTTTTAAAATCAACCACTCGGCCTTGCGAGTCAGTGAGACGACCGTCATCGAGTACTTGCAACAAGATATTAAACACGTCCGGATGCGCTTTTTCTACCTCATCAAATAATAAAACGCTATAGGGCTTACGGCGTACCGCTTCGGTTAATACACCCCCCTCTTCGTAGCCCACGTAGCCGGGCGGTGCGCCCACCAAACGACTGACACTGTGCTTCTCCATAAACTCGCTCATGTCGATACGCACCATCGCATCCTCACTATCAAACAAAAAGTTTGCCAGCGATTTGGTGAGCTCTGTTTTACCCACCCCAGTTGGGCCTAAAAACAAGAATGACCCTGAGGGACGATTGGGGTCGGATAGCCCAGCACGGCTACGGCGCACCGCATTAGCCACCGACTCTACCGCTTCATCTTGACCAATTACCCGCTCATGCAAGCGCTGCTCCATCGCCAGCATTTTGTCGCGGTCGCCTTGCATCATTTTACTCACCGGAATGCCCGTCGCTGCTGCCACGACTTCGGCAATTTCGTTATCGGTGACCTTGTTACGCAAAAGCTTGATAGCAACGCCTTCGCCTTGCTGCACTTTTTGTTCGGCCAAGTCCGATTCGGTAATACGCTTCTCTAACTGCGGAATGGTTTCATACTGTAGTTTTGACATGGTCTCATAATCGCCCTCACGACTGGCTTTGTCATAAGCAATACGGGCTTTATCCAGCTCATCTTTGAGCTGTTGACTGCCTTTAACCAGCGCTTTTTCGGCCTGCCAGATTTCATTCAAATCGGCATATTCCTTTTCAAGCTCCTGTAGCTGTTCATCAAGCAATTTTCGTTCCGCTTGTGCCCCGGCATCTTCTTCGTTTTTGAGCACTTCGCGCTGCATTTTTAATTGAATAATGCGGCTGTCTAATTTGCCCAGCGCTTCTGGCTTACTGTCCATCTCCATCCGCAAACGGCTGGCGGCTTCATCGATTAAATCAATCGCTTTATCGGGCAGTTTACGGTCAGTGATATAGCGATGACTCATCCGCGCTGCGGCAATAATCGCACTATCTTGAATATCCACGCCGTGATGCAACTCGTAACGCTCCTTAAGACCGCGCAAAATGGCAATGGTATCTTCAACATTGGGCTCATCTACCAGCACCTTTTGAAAACGGCGTTCAAGGGCCGCATCTTTTTCGATATATTGACGATATTCATCTAAGGTTGTTGCTCCTACACAATGCAGCTCGCCGCGTGCTAAAGCCGGCTTGAGCATGTTGCCGGCATCCATCGCCCCTTCTGTTTTACCAGCGCCCACCAGCGTATGCAGCTCATCAATAAATAAGATGATATTGCCCTCTTGCTTCGCTAAATCGCTCAGTACCGCTTTGAGACGCTCCTCAAACTCGCCACGATATTTGGCACCGGCAATCAAAGCACCTAAATCTAACGATAGCACCTCTTTGGTGCGCATGCCTTCTGGGACATCACCATTGACGATTTTTTGCGCCAAGCCTTCAACAATCGCCGTTTTACCCACGCCAGGCTCGCCAATTAAAACAGGGTTATTTTTGGTACGCCGTGAGAGCACTTGAATGGTGCGGCGTATCTCTTCATCACGGCCGATAACCGGATCTAATTTGCCCATTTCTGCCCGTTCGGTCAGATTAATCGTATATTTATTGAGGGCATCGCGTTGTTCTTCTGCGTTTTGGTCATTCACTGTGTCATTACCCCGCAATTGCTCAATCACTGTCTTTAAGTTTGCCGCACTCACGCCTGCTTCTTGAAATATTTTTTTCGTATCGCCCTGCTCGGCCAAAACCAGCAACACCCATTCGGTAGCAATAAAATCATCGCCTGCTTTTTGGGCTTGGCGCTCTGCCAAGTTTAATACCTTGACCGCATCCGAATTAAGGTTAATCTCACCGGTCGGATTGCTCACAATGGCTTGATTATCGAAAGCTTTGGCGACTGCATTTTTTAGCACTGGTATGTTGGCATTGGCTTGTTGACAGATGGCAAGATTGGCCTCATCTTCTAACAAAGCGGCCAATAAATGAATGGGCGCAATCCCGGTATGGTCACGACCTAGTGCCAAACTTTGCGCCTGCTGTACTGCTGCTTGTAATTTTTGGGTAAACTTATCAAATCTCATTTTATTTTCCTTATCCTGGTCTTTTTATTATGCCTATCGGCTATCGATTATTATGCCTATCGGCTATCGAATTATGGTTAGGCTTACCATCTAGTTTACAAAATAGCCTAACTAGGTTGTGTTATATATATGTGGACAATAGTAAAAATCTCAACCTAATTAAAGCAATGAATGTGAGCTCTATTATTGATTATCCTTAACCAGCGCCTGCCAAATACTTACATGATTATTGATTAGTTAAGTTAGAATAAAAAAAAGACCTTAGCCGCTATGACTAAGGTCTTTTTAGTGATTCAAATGGGACTATTGTAGTGTCTATTATAGTGACTATTATAGTGTCTATTGCAATGACTATTGTAGTGACTGTTGTAAAGACTGTTGTAATAACTATGGTATCTATTGAGACTATCGCCCGTCTTCATTACCCTGTGTTCAAGACCTACTTTCAAAAGCTATTGTCAATAAACAAGGTCTAGAAAAGTTATCATTAATAACCAACTGCTGCGATTAAGGCAGAAGCTATCACACGCTCCAAAACTACCTACATCTGACAAACCACAACCGAGTTGACAAGGGAGACTCGCCCGCCTGCTTGCCGGCATTCTTTATCGGCGTGTGAGCGACTAGACGCCCAGCCTGCCCCAAAACTTAGCAAACATAAAACAAGCACCAATAACTTAGTTTGCCAAGACTTCAGAATTTCTGGCTTATGACTCATGGTTGTAGGCTCTATCGTCGGCGCTATTTAAAGTCAAGCGCCCCGCCTTTTTCTACCGCCGCTTTATAAGCAGGACGGGATTGACAACGCCTTAACCAATTAAAGGTGTTGTTATACTGAATATTGTCCATACCGTTACGTGATTTTGCCGCTTCGATAACAAACGCCATCTGGATATCGGCGGCGCTAAATTCGCTGCCAGAAAAAAATTGATGCTCGCTTAATTGTGTCTCTACCATCTCTAAACTGTTGTTAATACCCTTGATAACAATAGAGGCCTCAACCTGTTTGCGCATACTTTTTACCACGGGCTTGATTAGCGTCGGCGAACGCTCTACAATTTTGCTGAACACTAAGCGCATCACTAAAGGCGGCATCGCCGAAGCTTCACTATAATGCATCCAAAAATCAAAATCACGCCAAGCTGGATTGTCGGCATCGGTTTGCGGGTGTAGCTTAAATTCGGTATCGTATTTTGCCAGTAAGTAATCAATAATGTGACCCGATTCAATAAGCGCCTTTTTTTCGTCTGGCTCTTTAGGGTTGATACCGGCGACCTCTAAAATGGGTGCTTTACCAGAGGGATGTATGGTTTCCAAAATTTTTGGTGCTAAATAGGCTTGGGTGCGCTCGTATTGGGTCAATTGATAATCCAATCCTAGCTCTTCTAACAGCCAAAGAATACGAAACGAGCGCGAGTTTTCAAGATGGTGCAAATGTAAAACTGACATAAAGTATCCTTAATCACTTAGTAAAAGGCTAATATATAGGCGCTAATATCTAGGCGCTAATATATAGCAATAGTGGCTGCGCCATTACAAAGAGCGACTTAAACGCAAATAATATGGACGAATAACATCTAAATACGCCTGTGCCGACAAGTTATGTCAGCACATCTGTCGGCACACTAGTTTATCATCAGCCTATAGATGCCGCTACAATATAGGTTAAGAGATACTCAAAATAGTACTCTTTTGTTACGCAAGGTTAGATAATGATATTGTACGTTACTATCTGCTTATCAAATACTGACTAGGTTTACTCATCGCTATTTTCGCTATCCTCATCGCTATTTTCGCTATCCTTCGAGCTATGGGTCACACCTGTATCAGAGTCACTTAATAAGGAGTCTACAACCTCATCTTGTAACGCCTCGTTATGAAATACCCCATCTTCTTTTAAAACGGCGATAAGCGCATCGTCCTCGCCGCTATCTTCAACCCGTGCCATCGCCACCAATGACTCATCTTCTGCTAGGCGTATCAAGGTGACGCCTTGGGTATTGCGCCCCGAGGTCGCTACTTGCGCCACGGGGGTGCGCACTAGCGTGCCCTTGTTAGAGATTAAGATAACGTCATCTTCAGGGTTTACCTTGGTCGCACGCACCAAAGCACCGTTTCGCTCACTGGTTTTAATGGCAATCACGCCGCCACCGCCACGATTTTGCACGTTAAATTCACTAATAGGAGTGCGTTTGCCATAGCCGTTTTCGCAAGCAATCAGCACCTCTTGCGCCTCATCTTGCCCCTCATCATCAAGCACCACCAACGATTTAATCACTTGATTGTGGGCCAGGCGCATTCCACGCACGCCTTTTGCGGTGCGCCCCATCGAGCGGGCATCGTTTTCATCAAATCGAATCGCTTTACCACTAGAGGCAAAGAGCATAACCTGCTGCGAGCCTTGGGTAATACGGGCTGAGATAAGTTTATCGCCCTCTTCTAAGCCAATAGCAATCAGACCATTGGAGCGAATATTGGCAAAGTAATTGAGTGCTACCCGCTTCACCGTGCCATTTGCGGTGGCAAAAAACACGAAGGGGCCGGCGCTATTTGTCTCCTCTGTCAATTCTCCCAATAACGCCTCGTCTTCGTCTTGCAATGCCTCGTCATCAACCCGTGGCTGCGATGCGTCAGCGGCATCCCTCATCGGTATAGGCAATATTGTGGTGACCACCTCATCATTGCCAAGGCCGATGATATTGACTAAGGGTCGTCCACGTGACCCTCGGCTAGCAATAGGCACTTCAAAGCCACGCAAGCTAAAGACACGCCCCGTATCCGTAAAGCATAAAACAGTGGCGTGGGTTGAGGTGACTACCAGATGGTCAATCACATCATCCTCTTTCATCGCCGTCGCCGATTTGCCTTTACCGCCGCGCTTTTGCGCCACATAGTCATCAATAGGCTGGGTTTTGGCATAGCCAGTACGGGAGACGGTTAATACCACGGTTTGCTCGGGAATCAAATCTTCACGGTTTAAATCAATACGTGAGTCAACGATATCGGTGCGCCGCTCATCACCAAAGTTTTCAAGTATTTCAAGCATCTCATTTTTGATAACCATCATGAGCTTATCGAAATCGTCAAGAATAGACTCAAGCTCAGCAATTTGGCGTAACAAATCCTGATATTCTTCGGTCAGTTTGTCTTGCTCAAGCCCCGTTAAACGATGCAGTTGCATTTCTAAAATAGCATTGACTTGCTCAAGAGACAAACGGTATTGCCGACCTTGCTCAATCAGGCCAAAGGGATGGCGTAAGTCCTCTCCCTCGATAAACTCAGGGCGTACCGAGCGCACATCGCCATGCTCAGAGCTACCTCGGCCTGCCGCATTGAGCATCGCCACGACGGTGCCCGAATCCCACGTCGTGGCTAGCAATTTTTCGCGCGCCTCGCCGCGGTTGGCGGACTCTTTAATGGTCAAAATGATGTCATCAATATTGGCGAGGGCAACGGTTAACCCCTCTAACAAATGACCACGGGCTTTGGCTTTATTAAGCTCATAAATGGTGCGTCTGGTGACCACCTCTTGACGATGGCGCACAAAGGCGGCTATCAACTGGCGCAAGGTCATTAATTTGGGCTGACCGTTATCCAGTGCCACCATGTTAATACTAAAGCTGGACTCAAGCGGCGTTTGCAAAAACAGGTTATTTACAATGACTTCGGCCACTTCACCGCGGCGTAGGTCAATGGCGATGCGCATACCATCTTTATCGGACTCATCACGAATCTCGGAGATGCCCTCAATTTTTTTATCGCGTACCAACTCGGCAATGCGCTCAATTAATTTGGCTTTGTTGGTCTGATACGGAATTTCGGTAAAAATGATGCGCTCACGATCGCGGTTAACGCCCGTGTCCGTCATCGGCTCAATAACATAGCGGCCTCGAATGTGCAGACGCCCTTTGCCAGTTCGATAAGCATCCATAATGCCAGAGCGACCATAGATAATTCCGCCAGTTGGAAAATCAGGGCCAGAGATATATTGCATTAAGGCTTCGCTGGAGATATTCGGGTCTTCGGCATAGGCCAAGCAAGCGTTTAACACCTCGGTCAAGTTATGCGGGGCCATATTGGTGGCCATACCCACGGCAATGCCCGTTGCGCCGTTGACCAATAAATTGGGGAATCGCGCCGGCAAGACACTGGGCATCCGCTCGGAGCCGTCGTAGTTGTCTTCCCAATCGACGGTGTCCTTTTCTAAATCGCCCAGCATTTGATGGGTCAGCTTGGTCATGCGCACTTCGGTGTAACGCATGGCGGCAGCCGGGTCATCGTCGATAGAACCAAAATTACCCTGTCCATCCACCAATGGATAGCGTAGACTAAAATCTTGCGCCATGCGGACAATGGCATCATAAACCGCCGTATCCCCATGCGGATGGTATTTACCAATCACGTCGCCCACCACACGGGCGGATTTTTTGTAGGGTTTGTTGTAGTCGTTTGATAACTGATTCATGGCGTACATAATACGGCGATGCACCGGTTTTAATCCATCTCGTACATCGGGTAATGCCCGTGACACAATAACGCTCATTGCATAATCAAGGTAAGATTGCTTCATTTCATCGACAATGGCAATAGGGCTGACCGAATCACTCATAACTACATCTCCATGTTAGCAGCTGCTGCCCTTTAAAATAAGGGTTTGACCACAAACTATTTTTAAAATATTGTGCGACTTTTAGGCTGTGTGTTGTAATAGGGCTGGTGCGGGCTAGTAAACGGGCTATTTTAACATATATTGCCGCATAACGGGGCTTAACCCCTACGTTTATTTAGGCGTTACCCTGGTTTATATAGGCACAAGGGACTCGGTTTTCCTGCAACGTGTCGCTTCATTCGGGTTGGTTGTAGACAGCAGTAGGCCCATTAAATCGCGTCAATAAATCGCGTCATTGACAAGTACACAAGATGGCAAATACAGCTCGACTTGTCGGGTTTTGTGTTTCGACAGCCACCCTTATGGATATAGATTATGAATTATGAATTATGAATTATGAATTATGAATTATGGATATAGTGCTTTTAAAAGGGGTAGGCATGGCAAGCTCGTTGACTTTAGACCGATGCGTATCCATTTAGGCATAACAATAGGCATAACAATAAGCATAATAATAGGCGTAAAAAAACCTACACATTGGCAGGTTTTGAGGTAGAGGCGTGGCGGTCGCTGCATACGGTTTTGTCAGTATTGCTTGTCAGTCTTAATTGCTTGCTTGGCTTTGGTCACATAGGCCATATCGGGCTGTCTTTATCTTCAGTATAACGATTTTGAACATGGCTGTCAGAGGCCGTTGTTGGTAACTCAATAGGTACCAGCCGCTATCTGTAAAAAAGCATCGGGTGCGCTATAGTCCGCATCATTGTCAGCGTGGACAGGTGCCATGATTTTGTGGTTGAATAACGACTCTTTTTCCAAGTCCATGTTCGTCACATGCCCTGGCGCCGCTAAGTAGCCACGTGCTATTAAAGACGGCAAATCAATCTTAGCCAATAAGTTTTCGCAAGCGCGGTGGCATATCTTGCTTTCACGGGTCATCAATATTAGCAGTTGGCGTTCGCGCCCTGTCAAATCATTGGTAAAATTTTGAATATCTCGCTGCGCTTTATCGGTGCAGACCAACGTTTCTAAATCTATTGTCATATCATATTCTTTCATAATAATCGCTCCATATTTTTAGCCTAATTCGAGTAGCTGCTTATAGCAAAACTTCAAAAATCACTTGCTATACAATTATTATACATATAGTTTATGACATAACAAGCGTTGCTATACGGGCGATAGGTGGTAAATTTACATTCTCTTTACATATGTTCTGTATGTAAACTTGATAGTCACCTCGATAGTCACTTTGTCATCGATAAAGACTAAAAAGACCTGATATTTATCCCACTTAAGTTTATCCGCAAGCTAAAAATATTTTTTATTGGATAAAAAAAACTTCTGTTAGCCATGACTATCAACCAATTATTAAATAAACCAATTATTAAATAAACCAATCATTAAACAAACCAATCATTAAACCAATTATTCAATCAATCATTAGCAAGCCTTTCATCGACCCAAATGATAATCGCTTTCTTAACACTGAGCCACGTATGTCTATCGCCGAAGACCGAAACTTTGACCCCATCACCGAACATTTCTCAAAAAAAGTATATGGAGGGCTTAAAGGTGAGATTAGACTGGCCATTTTACAACGGGATTTAACCTTGGTTGTTGAACGGTTATCGAGCAAGTTAGGACGACCGTTACGAATTTTGGATGTGGGCGCAGGCCTTGCGCAATTGTCCATCTTGTTTGCCAAGCAGGGGCATGAGGTTACGGTGAACGACATATCAAGCAATATGCTGGCCCAGGCGCAAAAATCTGCAATCGAACAAGGCGTGTATGAGGCGATACGCTGGTTTGCCTGCCCGTATCAAGACCTTGATAACCAGCTTGATAACCAGCTTGATAACCAGCTATATAAGCAACCTAATAGTGAGCAGATGAATCAGCCACTGGTCAAAGTTGGCCCGCATCTGGACAATCATTCGTTTGATTTGGTGCTTTGTCACGCCTTGCTAGAATGGTTGGGCAACCCGCAAGATATTATGCCCCATTTTACTCAATGGCTGACACCAGAGGGGTGTTTGTCGCTGTGTTTTTATAACCCTGCTAGCTTTGTCTATCGCAATCTGATTATGGGCAATTTTAATTTGCTCAATAAGCCCGATTATCAAGCAGACACTAAAAAAAGTTTAACCCCAAATAATCCAGTCGCTTATGAGCAGGTTGAACACTGGCTACAACAGGCAGGTTTTAGGGTCGATACGGTAAGCGGATTGCGGGTTTTTCATGATTATGCGCCTCTTAAACGGGGCGGCCATACCGACTCAGAAGCCGTGATAGCCATGGAGCTGCGGTATTCGACCCAAGCCCCGTATAAATGGTTGGGGCGCTATTTGCATCTATTAGCCTATCCAGCTAATGATTAGCTTAGCTTAGCTTAGCTTAGCTGAATTTGAATTGATTTGATTTGATGATGAATAGCTTTAGACAACCTTTAGACCCTTAGGCTAAATACGACACCAAGTGGTGGTATCTCCACTATCCCCTTGAAACAACACCACATGCGCCAGTAGTGGGCGAAACCCTATCGTCGAGCCAACCGGATGGTCATGGTGACTGGGGATTAACGACAATACTTCTTCACCCGATATCAACTGAAGACGGTATAAAAAATTAGCCCCGCGGAACACTCGCCCAATGACCAGCGCCTGCTGCTCACTGGCATCGTCATGAACGATATCGTCCGGCCGTATCAATACCTTGATTTTGGTGCCATTCTTAAAGCGATAATCACACTCGTTAGCGCTCAACTCTTTATCTATTAAGGGATTTGCTACTTGTCCTGCTTGATTGGCGAGTTGCTGAGTTGGCTGCTTGGCAGACGGATTGGCTTGAGAGATAACTTGATGAATAGGTGCAGGGATGCGCTGGATATCGCCCAAGGCCGTTTTAATCAGCCCATTGTCAATCACCCCGTCTATTAAGGCCCCCTCGCCCACAAACTCGGCCACAAAAGGGCTGATAGGTTGATGATACAGCTCGCTTGCCGTGGCCCACTGGGTCAACTTGCCATCGGTCATCACCCCAATTTTATCGGCTATGGCAAAGGCTTCGTGCTGGTCATGGGTAACCAATATGGCAGTGGTGTTCGTCTTCTTTAAAATGTCTCGCACCTTGGCGGCTAAGGATTCGCGTAGCATCATATCTAGGTTGGAGAAAGGCTCATCCAATAACAATAAATCGGGCTTAGGCGCTAAGGCACGAGCTAGGGCAATGCGCTGTTGCTGACCCCCGGATAACTCGCTGATGCGCTTGTTTGCATGGTCGGTCAGCTCGACAAGCGCTAGCATCTCAGCAATTCTGGCCAAGCGGTCAGCCTTTTTCCAGCGATGCAGCCCAAAACCAATGTTGTCTTGTACATTTAAATGGCTAAACAAGGCATAATCTTGAAAGACCATGCCCATATCGCGCTTAGCGGGCATGATTTGGGTGGTCACGCTGCCTTGATGGATATCGGTTAGGGTTTTCGCGTTTAAGGTAATGACACCGCTTTGCGGCTGCTCAAGCCCGGCTATCGCCCGTAACGCCGTCGTTTTGCCGCAGCCACTAAAGCCTAGTAAACAGCCTATCTCCCCTTGTTTAAGGTGCATGGACAACCCTTTGACGACCTCGGTATTGCCAAAGCTGACACAGATGTTGTCCACACTTAAATAGTGACTAGCATGAGACGCCGCCGCCAGCATCGAGCGAGGTTGCGGCGCGGGTCGAGTTGGCTGCGAGACACTTTTTGCCAGGGCTGGTATTGGCGTAACTGGTGTTGGCGTAGTTGGTCTGGGGGCTTGGCTTAAACGGTTTTTTTTGGTAGGGCTTAGCTGCATAATCATAACACCATTTAAAATTTAGGCTTTATCGGATTGTTTGATAAGTAAGATAACCGGAATTAATCCCACCACCACAATGGTTAAACTGGGCAGGGCGGCGCGCTCGTACATGCCCTCAGAGGTCATCTCAAATACCCGCACCGCTAAAGTATCCCAGCCTTGACGCCGAGTCATCAGCGTAATAGGCATCTCTTTGGTCACCTCGACAAACACCATAATAATGGCGGTCAAAACCCCAGGGCTAATGACCGGTAGATAGATACGCCGCCAACGCTGCAAACGGCTATCGCTAAGCTGCGTGGCGGCTTGTTCCTGATTGGGGGTTAGGCGGTTTAATTGACGGTCGATGGGCTGAAAACCTACCGTCATAAACCGCGTCGCCAATGCCATCAACATCACGATAACACTGCCGCTTATGACTTGTGTAGTGCTGATACCACTGGCAATAAGCCGGTTATCCATCCAAGCTATCGGTATAAATACCCCAACGGCAAGTACCGTGCCCGGCACCGCATAGCCCAAATTGGCAAGGGCAACCAATAGCTGATTACTACGACTGGGAAACTGCCGTAAAAGCCAAGCCATGACTAAAGCGAGTAGCGCAATGGCGCAAGCGGTGGCACTGGCAATGCTTACGGTATTTGCCACAAAGCCCCAAAAGCGCTGGTCTAAATCAATATGATAGTTATCCATCACCCATAAGGCGAGCTGGATAATGGGCAAACCAAACGACAGCATAAAAATAAAGCCACAAAATAGGCACGCCCATAGGTTGCTAAACCCTGTCAAGGTTTGGCGTTGGCGCTGACCATTACTCGGTAGATAGCTGCGTTTTTTTTGCCAATAGCGCTCGATAAGGAGGAAGATGAAGACGGTAATAATCAACAGCGCCGCCAATTGAGCTGCGGTGGTTAAACTAAAAAAGCCAAACCAGGCTTTATAAATAGCGGTGGTAAAGGTATTTAGATTAAACACCGATACTGCCCCAAAGTCGGCCAAGGTTTCCATCCAAGTTAGCAGCAAGCCGCCCAATATCCACGGCAACGCTTGCGGCAAAGCGACCTTAAAAAAAGCTTGTCGCTGCGTTAGCCCCAGCATTTGCCCAGCTTCTAACGCTCGCCTGCCCTGTGATAAAAAGGCTTGGCGTGCCAGTAGATAGACATAAGGATAAAAGACGAGTGATAAGGCCACCCCCGCACCCCACACACTACGTATTTGCGTAAACGACCAACTAATGCCGATACTGCGCAAGCTGGTTTGCAGCACCCCACTGTAGTCAAACAAGCCCACACTGACAAAAGCGAGAACATAAGCGGGTATCGCAAACGGCAACATCAATGCCCAAACAAAAAACTTTTGCCCGCTAAAGCGATACATGCTGGTAAGCCATGCCAAATACGTGCCAAGACTCCCCGCTATCAAGGTGACAAGAAGCAATAACCAAGCGGTATTTTTGAGGACATCGGGTAAAATATACTGACCCAGATGTTGCCAAATATCGGCCATCGGCTCTAACCACGAGCGCATTACAATAAGAATTGGTAGCAACATAAACAGCGAAATCAGTCCTAAAACCAATTTTGCTATCAACCCTTGTTTTGCAATGTTAAATGCCATAAATAGCTTGACCACCTTGGCATATGCCGTTATCCAATAAAGCACGTCTTGAAATGAGTTATTGCTATAAATAGCATTAATCTGTTATTCATCCAGTTACTCGTAGCCCGCCCGATCCATTAATTTAACCGCTTCGCCTTGACGCTGCCCAAACACGCTAACATTGATATCATCTTGTTTAAACGGCCCCCACGAGCGCAGCATATCCGACTCATCAATACCAGCTTTTACCGGATATTCTTTATCGCCGCTGGCATATTCGCCTTGGGCAGTATCTGACGATAACCACTCAATCAACTGGCGAGCACCCACTACATTATCTGCATTTTTGACAATACCAGCACCCGATACATTGACATGAACGCCGGTGGCATCCGTGCCGTTAGCGCCTTGGTTCGGCCAAAATATCTTAACGGGGAAATCCGGGTTTTCTTCCAAAATACGCCCATAATAATAGCTATTGGCAATGCCGACTTCACATTGGCCCGCAGCGATGGCCTCAAGCATTTTAGTATCATTACTAAACACCGGGGCAGCTAAATTGGCAACCCAGCCTTTGACAATTTCTTCGGTTTTTTCTTCGCCATAATGCTCAATCATACTCGCCACTAAGGATTGATTGTAGACTTTTTTGGCGGTGCGCAGGCACAGCTTGCCTCGCCATTTGGGGTCTGCTAAATCGGCATAGGTGGACAAATCGGTTGGGGCTACCTTGGCTGGGTCATAAAAAATGGTTCGCGCCCGCAAGGACAACCCCGTCCATAAATCGTTATCGGCACGGTACTTTTGCGGCACGTTGGTATTGACCAGCGTCGATTGTAACGGTTGCAGTAACCCTTGTTCGCCGGCTTGCCATAAATTGCCTGCATCGACGGTTAAAAACATATCTGCTTGCGTATTGCCACCCTCGGCTTAGAAACGTGCTATTAATGGGCCACTATCATCGGTCACCAGCTCAACAGGTGTACCAGTTTCTTTGGTAAATTGGTCTAATAGTGGCTGAATCAATTGCTCATTGCGGGACGAATAAATAGTCACAGGCTCGGTAGACGCCGCCACGCTGGCAGAATCGGTTGCACCTAGAGTAGTCGCCGGTGTTGACGCAACTGGATTTTCTGCATCAGCACTAGCTGCGGCAGCCACCTCGCCATCTGCTGCTTTGGGCGCTTGGTTGCAACCTGCGACTAGGCTAAGTGCGCTTAGCATCGCGGCGCTAAGCAAAGTGGCAGTAGCCCTTTTTTCATTAGTCTGCAATGTCGTTAAGTGATTCAGGTTGTTGCGAATACCCATATATGCCTCTAAAAAAGTTTATTGACTATATCCAGTTAGTAACCACCAACTGACGTCCGTTTGCATAACCGCAAACTAGAATCAACATAGTAATACAAATAGTAATAATTATCAATACCAAATGATAATGCTCACTAAATGGCTGGAAATAGCGATTCAATAATAAGATGAGGACTTGCGCAAAATACACTTCTAACCCGACTCTTAACTCTTAACGTAAGCAGTGGCTTTAGTCTAGCATTTTTAATAAAAGTACGCATTTGCTGGGCTAAAAGCACCAGCCTACAATGAGTTTTAATAAGTTGAGAGTCGGGTAATTCTAGGGTTTGACAGACCCCTATTGGGTAGCTGCCTGCCCATTTGTTGCCATGTCTGCTGGTGGACTTACAGGCAGATTGGGCGCTACCCCAACGAGCGCCGGTTTAAGCATACTTTTATTGGCCATAATCGTCGCCAATGGCGTACTATCGACCTTATAGTTTGCCCACAGCGGGCGTATGGCTTGTTGATTGATATCCGCCTCGGTTAAGGCAACCACAGGAAAGGTACTGGTATAAAAAGCCAGCAGAGCCTGCCCTTTATCACTCAACAACCATTCCATAAAGCCTAGCGCCGCTCCAATGTCGTTACCCTCTGCGACTGCAGCTGCGGTAAGGGTATTGGTCACTACCCCTTGGTTAATCTGATTCGCCCAAGTGAGGCGCACGAGCGTTGCGGGGTTGGTTTTGGCATACTGCCAAAAGGCGTCGCTATTCACAATGCCGACATCACAGTTGCCTTGTTCAATTTGCGCTAACACATGGGCATCATCTGGCAAAGGCTTACCCATGTTGCGCTGCCAACCGGCCAAAATCTCTGCTGTTTCTTTCTCACCGCGGTAGGTTTGCAGCAGTTTGGCAATGGCCTGATTGTCAGAATGCATCAGCGAGGTCATACACAGTTTACCCAACCATTTGTCCGCCGCAACGACGCTATAGTTCACCAGCTCAGCCGGATTCACCCGATTTTTATGGTAAACCATCGTGCGGCCATACTGACTGACGCCAAACCATTGACCAGCAGGATCTTGATAGACTTTTGGAATTTTACTCATTAAGTCCTCAGAACCTAGCGCCTGCAATTGATGGTTTTGACTGGCGATGTCTAGGCTATAAGCGCTGTGCATCAGCAGCATATCTAAGCCCTGCCCTAACTTAAGTGGTTTTGGTTTATTGGGGTGCAAGGTGAGTAGGGTTACGCTTGGGTCGCTTTGTTGGTGAGCCTGATTCTGTTGTTGCATAATTGGGTTGGTTGCTGGATTGGTTGCAAGATTGGTTGCAAGATTGTCCGCTAAATTGAGGGTGGGATGGGTTATTGCATCATTCGCCGCAGTTATATTCGGCTCGGTACTGACAATCGGCAACCATTCAATGCGCACCCCTGATTGCTGATAATACGCCTTACTAATGGGCTGCAGTTCTCGCATATCCAGGTCTGTGCCCACTTGAATCACCGTACCTTGTATGGCCGTTTGCTGACTGGCCGCTGCGGTCATCTGGGGGTTAGCTGTATTTTGAAAGCTATTAAACCCAATCATCCCTATACTAATGATGATAATTAACAGCAAAAAATAGGTAGAATTGGCAACAAATTGGTGCATGCGTTAAGCCTATGATTAGGGTCGATGAAACAGCAATACCTTGAAACAGCAATACCTTGAAACATTAATACCTTGAACTATTCAAGCCTTGAGATATTAAAACAAACGGTTGCTAGCGACAACAATAAGGTCAGCAAAAAAAATAAAAAAAGAAGACATAAAGGAGGGTCACCAGAAATGGGCTTGGCCAGTATGTTCCGCTAAGCTTAAGGCTGCAGCTTCTTATAAATACCGCCCGCATAAAACATTCACCGCGGCTTCGGTGCGCAGGATACGGGCGCCTAGACCAACCGTATGCGCGCCTTGTTGGGAGAATAGCTGTAACTCGTAATCTATCCAGCCACCCTCAGCACCGATGCAAACGATTTGCGCTTGGCCCTGCATGGCCTCATAATCGCTCAAGGCCAGCTTTGCATAAGGATGCGCCACCACCATACGCTGCGGCTGCAATGCTGGTTGCAATGTCGATTGCAATGTCGATTGCAATAATTGGGGCTGCGACTGTACCCAAATGCTAAGCTCGTCTTCCACAAAAGGTTTAAAGCGTTTTTTTAGCTGCACGCTTGGCGGCACGGTATCGACCCCTTGTTGCAAGCCTTGTAACACAAACTCGTCTATCCGTGCCAGCATGGGGCTTTGCCAATAACTTTTATCGGTGCGATAGCTGTTGACCAGTATTATTTGCTTGACCCCTATCGCTGTCATATCCATCAGCAACCGGCGCAGTACTTTTGGGCGTGGTAAGGCTAAAATCACGGTTAAATCGAGTTTTATAGGCGCGGGCTGCTCGCAGCAAATATCTGTCAGATAAATAGCATCTGTATAAACCCTTGCCACAGTCGCTAGGCCAATATTCCCCATCAACACCCCGATTTTTAACGTATCGCCACTGTGCAGTTTTAGCACGTTTTTTATATGGTGCACTGTCGCCGGGTCACGTAGTACAAAATCGCTTTGGCCATAAGCAGCTGCGGGCAGGAGTACAATATTCATCTGGAATTCACTTTATGGGCGTGTTTTTAAGAGGCGTATTTTAAAAAGCGTTATTTTATACTTAGCAACCCAGCGCTAAGCATTCACTAAGGTGTCAGGGCGTTTTGCTAATAGCGTATCAATCATCGCCAGTTGCTGACTCATGGCCGCCTGTTTCTGTATCACCAATGCCTGCCCCCGCTTGCCGGCCTGCTTCGCTTGGTCAGGATGCATCAACCATTGGGTCACCATGGCTTGCAAACTCTCTAATAAACCCTCTCGTAAAGGCGCTGTCACGCTGCCTTTCACCCGCCCTGTCACGCGCTTTGGTGCTGCTGTGAGATTATTTGGGTCACTCACGACTTGTAGTGCCCCTACGTTACCCAGCTCGGTGACCAAGGTTTGGCAAGATTGGGTGTAGGGGCCCATGACCACAGGCTTTGCCAAACGGCTCGCTTCAATCGGGTTATGGCCGCCAACATTGACCAGAGAGCCGCCAACAAACGCCACATCTGCCAGCTGATAGCTTTGCTCAAGCTCGCCCATGCTATTGACCAAATACACTTGCGTATTAAGCGTTATGTGCTCAGCGTGGCTGCGCCGATGTACCACAAGGCCGGACGCATCGAGCAAACTTGCCACTGCCGCAAATCGCTCCGGATGGCGTGGCACTATAATCAGTAAGGTGTTTTTTAGGGCGGCTTGCTGAATAAGACGTTGCTGCACTTGTAGCAGCCCTTGCTCTTCTTGCGCATGGGTGCTGCCTGCCACCCAGATTGGGCGCTTAAGGGCTGCAGGGTCTTGGGCAAAAGCAGGCATTACGGGTACTGACGCTTCTAAACTGGCGCTTGGCATTTGACCGCTTGACCACTTTAGCGAGTCAGCACGGCGTATTTTGGCTGCAGCGGCGCCAAGTTGGCGAAAACGCTTGGCGGACTCATCGTCTTGGGCAATAATGAGGCTGATATTTTGCATCATGCTATAGCTTAACGCTGCAAACTTTTGATAGCGCTTAAACGACTTTTGCGACAGTCTTGCATTCACCAACACCGAGGGTATCTGCCGCTGCGCCAAAACCTCAAGGGTGGTCGCCCAAAGCTCAGTTTCTACAAACAGCGCCAAATTTGGCTGCGCATGCTCAACAAATTTTTCTACCACTGTTTGCGCATCCACTGGCACAAACGTATGCACCAGTTGCCGCGATGTTATCGCTGCGCTAAATAGTATTTCTGCTCGGGCAAAGCCGGTTTGAGTGGTATTGGTGAGCCATATCGTCGCCCCCCTTTGTAACAGCAGTTGCAGCATGGGGGCGATGGTATTGGTTTCCCCAAGCGATACCGCATGACACCAGATGCTAAGGCCCACGTATGTTTGCTGCGGCGTTGCTGATAGGGCTGTTGCTGTTACCCTAGAGGTAGCCGCTAACGTTGAAAAATGAGCCGGCAACTGCGGCGGCGCAGGATAGCGATAACCAAAACGGCTGTTACGCTCGTCTTGATAGTTAGCAATAGGCACGTCGGTCTGCTGCGCTGTTTGATGGCGACGCCATACCATGATTTGGTACAAAGGTTTAACGAGTCTAATAAGTGGTTGATAATACCAAGGCGTTAAACGGGCCTTGATGCGACTTTCATTGCTCATACGGATTGCTCATACAGATTGCTCATACTATTAGGTCCTCACGCCGTTTTTCTGGCGTAGTATATTGCTTATAACCAATCATTTACATCAAAATACTGATGACTATGGCGATAAATACCACCACAGCAATAAGAATTAGGTAGCGCTGGTCAATAGTGGCCTCAAATTTTTGCTCATCCATTAAGGTTTGCGCCGTACTCCAACTGTCTAAAAGCTCGGCTGCCCCGGTATGCCCATGCTCTGCCGCTTGCTCCAACCAATAGCGGCCAAGCTCCATACTCTGCTCACAGCCAAGGCCTTGATAGAATAAGCGGCTCATTTGGCGCATACCTCTTATATCACCGGCTTTAGCCGCCTTTTGCACCCACTCAAACCCCTTTTGTTCATCCTGCGGCACGCCTTCACCTAAATAGTAATCCATCGCTAGGCGGAGCATAGCCGCTGTATAACCTTGGCTGGCGGCCTTTTTGATAACGACCCTAGCCTGTTTACTAAGTTTCTCGGCCTCATACAGGGGTGGCAACCGCTCCTCTATAGCGGTTTTTTCATTATTTTCATTATTTTCATTATTTTCATTATTTTGACTGTTTTGGCTGTTTTGACTGTTTTGACTGTCCTGTTGGGTATCTGCTGCCAACACTCTATCCACCTGCTTGAGCACTTTAGCAGCCCGCTCATACATTGCTCCCAGCTCAGCATTGTCTTTATCTTGCTCTACCGTTAACGTTTGCAGCTCATATCGCAGCTCTTTGAACGCATCGGCTTTTTTAGGCGGCCGGGCACGTTTTTTAGCTGACTGTTTCGCTATAGTCGCATTAGTCGCATTAGTCACTCCAGTTACCTTAGCTAAAGATACAGGCTCGGTACTGGCGTCTAAATGGGTCTTATTTTGGGAGACGCTCACCGTTATTAGATCAGTAGGCGGCACCACTGTCTGTGCTAGACTGATGGCGTCAGAATGTATCGGCACAGTATCGCCCGTGCCATTCTTGGCGTCATCTTGGCTTAGTGTTACAGTATCTGCTGATATATTAGATGCCAGCAGCCCTTCTGCTACGACACTTGGCGATGAGGCCGTTTGCGGCAACTTTGATAACTCTGATAACTCTGATAACTCTGATAACTCTGATAACTCTGATAACTCTGATAATTCTGATAATTCTGATAATTCTGATAATTCTAAAGTTGGTGCACTGATTAGCTTGGATGTTGCCGCTGGTAGGGCGTCTATGATCTCTATACTTGATGTCTTTATAGGGTCCGCGTTTGTTACTGTACTAGTTTGAATAGCTGTATCGGTATACAGGCGAACCGACTCTAAAGCCGCGGCTTGCTTATCCCCTGGTAAGCGCTCTAGTACGGCTGCAAAAACGCTTGGGGCTATACGCTCTCCAATAACCGGTGGCATCTTGATTTTTTTGGCAAATATTGTTAAAGCGATGGGCTCTAACACAAAAAACAAACGCTCGCTTGCGGCTGAGTGTACCATGGCTTCGGTGACGTCTTGAGAGGTAGAATAATCCAACGCCATAAAATGAAAAGGGTTGTTCGGATGAATGGCCAATTGTGGATAACGACTCATTAAAGACGCTTGACCCACCCATGTCCCCGGCGTTTGCCACGCCTCGGCCAATACCCGCCCCATATAAAAGCCAATAAACAAGACTAAGTTTTCTCGCTGCGCATCTTGCATAAACAAATCAGGGCGTTTGTTGTTTTGCGCTTGCGCCTGCTCTAAAAAAACATCGAGACGCTGCAAACTTGCCAGACTGCCATCAAGATGACAGGCACGTAATGAGGCCTCTAACCATACGCCACCCTCGATAGGCCGACCTTGCACAAAGTCATCCCAAAACGCTTCGGCAATAAAATCAAGTGGGCTTTTTTGCGGTTTGGGGTCAGGGTTTTGCATATAAAAGCCTTCGTTAGCACATCAGATAGGAGTTTATGGTTAAACCGTAGTGAGTCGCTTGGGGGATGATGGCGTATTCAAAGACTAGCACTACTTTTTTGTAGCAAAGCCAATAGTGCTGTCTCATCTGTTTGCTGATACTGACGGGTGCGCCCTTGCCTAGCCTTGGTTGTCTTACGGGTATCTGCTACCTTTATTGACCATACAGGCAAAGATAAGCGGTTTCAACCGCTACTTTAACCGCAAAGCTTTGATTCGCCTCTACGGTAAAGCTATCGCCAGTTGCAAACGTTTGATAGCTGTCTGAACCGGGGAGTTTAACCATTAATGCCCCACTCACCACACTCATGGTTTCAAACTCACTGGTGCTAAATTCGTACTCACCAATTTCCATGACCCCTACTGTGGCAGGTTTGGTAGCCGTTTGAAACGCTATGGAGGTGACTTTGTTGTCAAAATATTGATTGATGCTTGGCATATAATTTATTCCTAAAATGTTAAAAATAAACGTCGTGACAGCTTGAGTAGGACTTACGCAAAATATGATTGAACAGCGTCCTAAAGTGACTGGTAATTATTTTTGGAGCGGCTTCGCTCTCCCTTTAGACGATTCAAAAATAATTGCCAGTCGTCACATTGTCTTATTATGCGTAAGTCCTATTGAGGATAACACGACGTTGCTAATAAAAAACCCACACTTAAAATATCAGCATGGGTTGTTGCATATTTGCCTAATAACGCCGCTTAAACCCTCTAAAACGGGTCACAACACTAGTATTCAACGTTTCAACGTTCGATTGTCAATTGTCAATTGTCAATATTCGATGCTTAAAACCTTCGTTACTGGTTTTAAAAACTATACCATACGAATAGCGCCATCTAAACGAATAACATCGGCATTTAAATAGGCATTATCAATAATGTGTGCCACCAATTTAGCAAACTCACTAGGCTCGCCCAAGCGTTTGGGATACGGCACACTGGCCTCTAACTGCTGGCGTGCCGCTTCAGGAATTTGCGACATCATCGGCGTGGCAAACACCCCTGGCGCAATGGTCATGACGCGAATGCCATGCCGAGTTAGCTCGCGAGCCAGCGGTAAATTTAAACCGACAACACCGGCTTTGGAGGACGCATAGCTGCCCTGCCCTACTTGGCCATCAAATGCGGCAATCGACGCGGTGTTGATAATGATACCTTGGTCTTGGTTAGCAGGGCCACCACTTGCAGCGACTCGTTTGGCAATACTGGAGGCCACTAGGCGAGCAATATTAAAACTACCCACTAAATTCACTTGAATGCCTTTATTAAACTTGTCTAAATCTGCCGGGTTGTTGTCACGGTCAAGCAGCTTTTGCACAATCGCAATACCCGCACAGTTAACGCTGCCATGCAAACCGCCAAAATCCTCTTCTGCGGTTTGTACGGCTGCGCTGACCTCTTCACTGCTGGTAATGTCGCAGCGCACAAACCGAGCTTTATCGCCAAGCTCAGCAACCAACGCCTCGCCCGCATCGCTATTGAGGTCGGCAATCACCACATTGGCGCCCAGGCTAATTAAATGACGGGTTGTCGCCTCGCCGAGTCCTGAGGCACCGCCGGTGACTAAAAATGTTTTCGCTTCGATATTCATAGCGTATCCTTTAATATTTAATATGTAATCTCTTAATATGTAGTCTCTAAATTTAAGCCGCTAACCTGCAATTTTATTTATATAGTACAGTAGAGCCTATACTAGTCAACGTGTCGATAACATTGTACATGATAGCATTATCGCTATTTATAGCAAGCAAATATAGATGACCCATGTCTGGGCGCATACCAAGACAATTCATTGAAACCTAAAAATAGATGATAATATCAATTGATGTGACTTTTTGCCTGATATTCTTTTTAGCTCGCTCATTCATAACTAATGATTCAGTCACCTTGCTGGATAAAATCTTTCTTAACCCTGATAGATTGGGTATTTTTATCTGCCTGATTTATTAAGGCTAAAGGCTCAAAAGCTTCAAATACATAAGAAAGTAATAACGTTTTAAGCGTCTATACTTGACTGGATATCTGACAACCAATCCGTTTGCTTAAGCTTTTGCTTAGTGTCACGGCGGCGTTGTTTGCGGGCGATGTCCACATCCTCCTTGTCGTGTATCCCGCCCTTTTGTAGCAGTGGATTTAACGCTAAGTAGTTGCGCGGTTTAATCGCCTGACGCGATGCGCCGATATTGACCACGGTTGAATTACTTAGGCTATTATTATGAAAATCGCTTGCATTGCCTGCTTGCTGGCGTCGCGCTGCCGCTTTGTCTAATTGTTTTGCTTTTTTAAGGGCGTCTTTTAAGCTCATGGTGTCATCCTAGGTGTTTTGTCAGTCGTCAGTCGTTTGCTTCCAAACTGACTCAATAACTGCTAATTTTGTTGTATTCAAATTTGCATCACTATAAACTTGTGTCATGTTTATTCTCCTTAAATTTGGACGAAATGCTCCCTTTCTTTTCAAAAGAAGGGCTGGGGAGGGATATAAATTACCCCTTGATACACATCACTTGTTTTAAGGTATGCACCACTGCCACCAAGTCCGCTTGATTGTTCATCACCGCATCGATATCTTTATAAGCGCCAGGGATTTCATCCATCACCCCTTTGTCTTTGCGGCATTCAACCCCTTTGGTTTGTGCCTTTAACTCGTCAAGGCTAAAGGTGCGCATGGCTTTGCCTCGGCTCATTTTGCGCCCTGCCCCGTGCGAGCACGAACAAAACGATTCGGCGTTGCCCAAACCACGCACGATAAACGATTTTGCACCCATTGAGCCAGGGATAATACCCAACTCATCTTGATAAGCGCTTATTGCCCCCTTGCGAGTAACATAAACGCTTTCGCCAAAATGCACCTCTTCATTCACATAGTTGTGGTGACAGTTTATGGCCTCCTTGGTTAACCGAAACCTTGGTAGCTTGGATTGTGGGGCTTGCGGTGCTTGCATGGCTTTGATGATCAGGCGCATCATCTCTTTACGGTTTTCCATGGCGTAATCCTGCGCCCAGCCGACTGCTTCCACGTAGTCGTCAAAGCTGTCTGACCCTGCAGCAAAGTAGGCTAAATCACGGTCGGGCACATGACCAAAACGAGATTGCCGCTCCTTTTTGGCAAGGTTAATAAAGTATTGCCCAATACAGTTGCCAATGCCGCGGCTGCCCGAATGCAGCATCACCCAAACGTCTTGGTTTTCATCAAGGCACAGCTCAATAAAATGATTGCCGCCGCCCAATGTTCCTAGCTGTTTTGCCCATGTACGCTCAAAGCCGCGTAGCATTTTAAGTAAACCAGGATGCTTATCGGTAATGGGTTTGAGCCGCTTGCCAAGTGGGTCCAGGGTCGAGTTTTGGGCTTGAATTTGCTGGTGCATGTTAAAGCCTACGGGCACTTGTTGCTCAATGCCAAGGCGTAGCGATTTTAGGCTGTCGGGCAAGTCACTGGCGCTGAGTGAGAGACGCACCGCATTCATACCACAGCCAATATCCACGCCAACGGCGGCGGGAATGATGGCAGATTTGGTCGGCACCACACTGCCCACGGTGGCGCCTTTGCCCACATGCACATCAGGCATAACGGCAATGTGTGAATGCACAAACTCTAACTGCGCCATGTTACGCAGTTGCTCAATCGCGCCTTGCTCGATATCGGTGGTGTAAATTTTAACCGGAACGCCTTTGTTGCCACTCTCGTTTAAGATTAATTGTATGCTCATTAGTTTTTTCTCTTCATTAATTAATTTATTTTATTGGATTGTCTTTTCTTAAAACCTTCTTAAAGCCTTTTTTCAGGCAAAGCAATCCTATACCGATGCCATGCTGCTTCTAAACAGCGCCATTCATCAGTTTTTTAATCAGTTTTGCAAAAATTTTAAGGTTTCGTCAGCAGTTTTAACGATATTTAGAGATAAGAGTTAAAAGTGTCTGTAAAAAGATACCATGTAAAAAAATGCCGTTTAAAGACTGTCGATTTAAAAGTGCCGTTTAATAAAGGATATTAGACAAGTTTTATATTCAAATCTTAGACTCAAAATTTAGACACAAAAAAACCTCAACCCTGATAATCAGAATGTTGAGGCTTGCAATAGTCTCGACACTCGGATACGTGTTTGCTGCTAACGTTGTCTTTTAATTAAAACAAGTAATCAAAACAAAGTAGTAAAGACCATTCATTCAAGAGGTCAGACGCAGCATAAACCGTCGTATCCAAAGGCAAGACCTTTCTTTAAATAGCTTAAAGAAATTGCTTAAAGGTAGGCAATGGGGATAAGCTATAAAAAATAGGTTGGTTTACTTAGCGGTGCCTTGATAAGAGATATTGTCTTGAAATTTGTTTTGAAAATATGTAGGTTGTAAATAGGACATAAGACTTCCTCCGCTAAGTTTGGGCAAAACCCTTTATCTAAAAAGATAAATCAGGCAATGCGATTTATATTGAGGGTTATTGTAAACCTATAAAATAAAATTGCAAGTGGGTAAACTAATTTTTTGTAGTTAACTTGACGCCTACAATGTGCCCGAAAACTGGTAGCGACTGCCCGCATGCCACATATTCACAAAAGTGACCACTTGTCCTGCCGAATAGGTTTGACGGCTCAGCAATAAAGCAGGGTCGCCCTCATTTATATTTAAGGCACTGGCAACTTCAGCGGGTGCTGCCATCGCCGTGATGGTATAGCTCCCCCCTTGCAATGGCGCTTGCTCAATTAAATAGTCGCTGGTATTGACCACGCTAAAATCCTGCTCAATAAACTGTGGCACTATATTGGCATCCACCCAGCGTTCTTCAAACTGTATTGGTTGCCCATCGGCGCTATGCACAATCTTCACTTCGTCAATTTGCGGCGTAGTATTCGATAGCTTGGACTGGGTTTTTTGCTTTGCTCTGAGGGTAGTGTTGGTTCGGCTTGCATCGCCTAGCATCGGTTTGGTCAGATACGCTAAGATATGCGGACTAATGTCACTTGCCATCAAGCGCCGCTTTGAGAGCACTTTGGCTTGATAGTGCTTATTGTCGGACTTAATGTCCTCGGCAATATTACGCACCTCAACAAAGGTATGATTAAACTGCTGCTGCGCCACAAACGTGCCCGATCCTTGCCGCCGCTGCAACACCCGCTCTTCACTGAGCTCTTTTAAGGCACGATTTACCGTCATTCGTGACACGTTAAATCGCTCTGCTAAGGCGTGTTCTGTTGGAATAGCCTCGCCTGCCTGCCACTTGCCCGCATGAATATTTTTTAAAATACTCTCTTTAATGCGCTGATACGCAGGTTTGGGTTTGACAGAAGGTTTACTAGAGCGGTTGGTCATCATCATCAGCATCATCGAGTTAAAATAGCTATTTTATAGAACTCTATTGACGGATGTTTATCTGAATTTAGACTGTCGTGACATTTTATTAGGCCTAATCATGAACAGCATTGAATAGCAGTTACTAGAAGTTAATAGGAATAGCAGTTAATCGTCTAATCCCTAAACCTACTCACGGCAATAATTGATGGCTAACCTGGCATTAAAAACAGTTGCATCGCCTCCTGTTTCTTGATAATTTGTCTATACAAAAATTAATTAAGGATTTGCTATGACGGATACTACCCAGCCAACTAAATTTACCCGCCGTGACGAGAGCCGCAATATTGCCGCTCCTACCGGTTCTACCCTAAGCTGCAAAAGCTGGTTAACCGAAGCGCCGTTTCGGATGCTGCAAAACAACTTGCATCCCGATGTGGCCGAAAACCCAAAAAGCCTTGTGGTGTATGGCGGTATTGGCCGAGCCGCTCGTAATTGGGAATGTTATGACCAAATTTTAGCATCGTTGCAAAATTTAGAAGATACCGAGACGCTATTGGTACAATCGGGCAAGCCAGTTGGGGTGTTTAAAACCCACGCAGATGCGCCGCGCGTGTTAATCGCCAATTCAAACCTTGTGCCAAAATGGGCAACGTGGGCGCATTTTAACGAGCTTGACCGTCAAGATTTGATGATGTACGGGCAAATGACTGCAGGGAGTTGGATTTATATTGGGACGCAGGGCATTGTGCAAGGCACGTATGAGACGTTTGTCGAAGCAGGCCGTCAGCATTATGGTAAAGCAGATGCCCCTGCAAATACTGATAATTGGAAGGGCCGTTGGATATTAACCGCTGGGCTTGGTGGTATGGGCGGTGCGCAGCCTTTAGCAGCGACTTTTGCCGGTGCAGTGTCCTTAAACATTGAATGCCAACAAAGCAGTATCGATTTTAGGCTGCGTACGGGCTATGTGGATGTGCAAGCCGAAGATTTGGACGACGCGTATCGGTTAATCAAACAGCATACCGCTGCTGGCAAAGCCGTGTCTATCGCCTTGTTGGGCAATGCTGCCGAAATTTTACCCGTCATGGTAAAGCGGGCTAAGCAAGGCGAGATAAAACCTGATTTTGTGACCGATCAAACCTCTGCGCACGACCTAGTTAATGGCTATTTGCCGATTGGCTGGACGGTTGACGAGTGGAAAGCAGCGCAAGCAGACGCCACGCAACATGACGAATTGGTCGAGGATGCGGCGGGGTCCTGCGCTATGCATGTGCAAGCGATATTAGATTTTCAGGGTATGGGCGTGCCGGCGACCGATTATGGCAATAATATTCGCCAAGTCGCGTTTGACGATGGGGTGCTAGAGGCATTTAACTTTCCCGGTTTTGTACCTGCCTATATTCGTCCTTTATTTTGTCAAGGCAAAGGACCATTTCGCTGGGTGGCGTTGTCTGGCGACCCTGAAGACATTTATAAAACCGACGCCAAGATTAAAGAATTATTTCCAGAAAATAAGCACGTCCACCGCTGGCTAGATATGGCAAACGAGCGCATTAGTTTTCAGGGCTTGCCTGCCCGTATTTGCTGGCTTGGTTTGGGTGAACGGGACAAAGCGGGGCTTGCCTTTAATGAGATGGTCAAAAATGGCGAATTAAAAGGGCCGATTGTGATTGGCCGTGACCACCTAGACACCGGCTCTGTCGCCAGCCCCAACCGTGAAACCGAAAGCATGCAAGATGGCAGCGATGCCGTATCGGACTGGGCATTATTAAACGCTATGCTCAACGTGGCGGGCGGGGCGACTTGGGTGTCGTTACATCATGGCGGCGGCGTGGGCATGGGCTACTCGCAGCACTCTGGCATGGTGATTGTGGCCGATGGCAGCGATGCGGCCGCCAAACGTTTGGCACGAGTATTGGTCAACGATTGCGGCTCTGGGGTGATGCGTCACGCCGATGCGGGATATGAGCTAGCCATTAAAACCGCTCAAGACTATGGGCTAAATTTGCCGATGCTTAAGCAGCGGTAATAACGGCTATTTGCGCATTATCATTACCTTTGAGCCTATTTTTGAGCCTGTTTTTGAGCCTGTTTTTGAGCCTGTTTTTGAGCCTGTTTTTGAGCCTGTTTTTGAGCCTGTTTTTGAGCCTATGCGCAGCCACTTTAAGTTTTGTACGACAATGCTATCAGCAGGATACCAATATATGACGATGACCGCTTTGAATGAGATACTGATTACCCCACGCCAACTGACCTTTGCGCAATTACGCCAAGTTTACGAGGCACCAATCCATGTGAGCCTACTTAACACCGCTTATGATGATATTGATGCCTCACGCCAAGCGGTGCAACAGATTATTGCCCGCGACCAAAGTGCGTATGGTATCAATACTGGCTTTGGACTCCTTGCAAAAACCCGCATCAGTGACGACCAATTGGGGCTGCTGCAATATAACCTGATTGTGTCGCACTCAGTCGGCACTGGCGAGCGACTGGACGATGGCGTGGTGCGCTTAATTATGGTGATGAAAGTTGCTAGCTTAGCGCAAGGATTTTCTGGGGTACGCCGTGAGGTGGTTAATGGTTTAATCGGGCTGATTAATCATCATATCATTCCGCATATTCCTGCCAAAGGCTCGGTCGGCGCCTCGGGGGATTTAGCACCGTTATCGCATATGACCTTAACCTTGCTAGGTCAGGGCACTTGTTATGTGCATGGTGAAGAAATGCTTGCCTCTGCAGCATTGAGTCAAGCAGGGCTGGAACCGCTAACCCTAGCCGCAAAGGAGGGCTTAGCACTGATTAATGGCACCCAAGTGTCTACTGCCCTAACATTACGTGGCTACTTTCATGCTCGTGATTTGGTGGCGACTGCCACTATTGTCGGCGCATTATCCGTTGATGCCGCCCGTGGTTCCGACTCCCCATTTGATGCCCGTATTCATGCCGTGCGGGGGCATCATGGGCAAATTGAAATTGCCAAAGCGCATCGCCTGTTAATTGCAGGCAGCCAAATTCGCGCCTCGCATGCCGATGATGATGATAGAGTGCAAGACCCATATTGCCTACGCTGCCAGCCGCAAGTGATGGGCGCTTGCCTTGATTTAATCAATCAAGCTGGGCATACCTTATTGATTGAAGCCAATGCAGTGACCGACAATCCGCTTATCTTTTTAAACAAGGCTGATGATGACCAGGGTCATGATGACGCCGTCGCTATCTCGGGTGGCAATTTTCATGCCGAACCCGTTGCTTTTGCCGCCGATACTTTGGCATTGGCTATCGCCGAGATGGGTTCTATGTCTGAGCGCCGAGTGGCACTGCTGATTGATGCGACCTTAAATGGCGGACTGCCGCCGTTTTTAGTGGATAACCCCGGGGTCAATTCTGGGTTTATGATTGCTCATGTCACGGCGGCAGCGTTGGCCTCCGAAAATAAATCGCTCGCCCACCCCGCCAGCGTCGACAGCATCCCCACCTCTGCCAATCAAGAAGACCATGTGTCGATGGCAACCTTTGCAGGACGGCGTTTGTATGACATGGTGCAAAATACTGCGACCATCGTGGCGATTGAACTGTTATGCGCCGCTCAAGGCATCGACTTTTATAAGGGCATGCATACCTCAACTGCCCTTAAACAGGCGCATGACCTGTTACGAAAGCAAGTTAGTTTTTATGACAAAGACCGCTACCTTGCCCCTGATATCGAAGCCGCAAAACAGTTGGTGCTAAATGCGGACTTAAACTCGCATTGGCAAGCACTGCGAGCTGACTGGTTTTTACAAGTTTAGGACATAGTCATGACAATAGCCCCATCCACGAATACTGCAGCGTCTTCAAGCAATCTGGCCAAAATGACGCAAGAACAAGACACACTCTTTAATGGTTATATAGAGCATACGCCCTTTGATGCTCATCTGTGGATAGGAAGGGCGGAACCTGATGAATCGCAGCGGGCGCTATATTGGTATCAAGTGGTGCAAGCGTCCACAGCCATCATGTCGACCGCGAAAGTGACACTACTTGGCTTTGCCTGCGACCAAGGGGTACGCCGAAACCATGGGCGAGTAGGCGCTAGGTTTGCGCCTCCTGCAATGCGTCAAGCCTTTGCAAAATTGCCACTTAGTGCTGCGCTACAGAATAAATTGTCGTCTACTAATTTAAGCTCAATTTTAGCCGATGCCGGCGATATCGTTTGCCATGATAATGACACATTGCTACCCGATGTGCTCGAACAAACCCAAGCGCAATTTAGCCAGCAAGTGACAAACATTATCAAGGAAGGTGGCTTAGCGATAGGCTTGGGCGGGGGGCATGCGATGGCCTATGCCAGTTATTTAGGGCTTTGGGCGGGGTTGCAGCATGATTTACTAGGCGATTTGCAGGCCGATTTGGGTGCTGATGTCCAAGGCACCAAAACAGAGTCACGCATCACTCGCCATTCTAACTTTGGCAAATCTAACACTGGCAATTCTAACATCGGCATTATTAACTTTGATGCCCATTTAGATTTACGCCAAGCCCCAAACGGCACGTCTGGCACGCCGTTTCGCCAAATTGCCGAGCATTGTCTGCAGCAGCAGCAACCGTTTCACTATTGCGCCATTGGTATTAGTCAGTTTTCAAATACGGCCGCATTGTTTGATAGAGCTGAGCAACTTGGGGTGCAAATTATCAGTGATGATGCTTGCGCTCGCAAGCCTTGGGCAGCAATCGAGCAGCAATTGCTCGACTTTATCGCCCGTGTTGAAGTTATTTACCTCACCATTGATATGGATGGCTTTGCCGCCAGTATTGTACCGGGGGTCAGCGCACCTGCCGCTAAAGGCATAAGCGTTGATTTTGTGGAGCGTTGCCTTGAGGTTATTTTTGCCAGTGGTAAAGTGAAAATGGCGGATATCGCAGAAATTAACCCCACTTATGATATTGATGGCCGCAGTGTTAAGGTGGCGGCAAGGCTACTGGCATTAATGATTGAGCATCATTTATTATTGGCGAGATAAGCTTACGATTTTTAATAACTTAAATACCGATGGATTTTGCTATGACAACCCCTACTCTACTCCTTGACGACACTCAATGCCCTGAAAATTTTGATTCGCTTATCATCAATGTGAATATCGCCACGTTTTCAAAACAGTATGGGTTTGATAGAGCCTTAGCCGCAGCAAACGCAGTCAATGATGTCAAAAATGTGCCAGATAGCCATAAGTCTTATGGGCAAATTTTAAATGCAGCCATTGCCATTACAGACGGTAAAATTAGCTGGATTGGCGATAGCGCTCATGTTGATAGGGTTAATAACACAGCCAGACAAGATAAGCTGATGGATGCCAACGGGCAGTGGCTATTGCCGGGGTTCATCGACTGCCATACCCATCTGGTGTATGCCGGCAATCGTAGCAACGAGTTTGAGGCCAGATTGCAGGGCGTCAGTTATCAACAGATTTCGGATGATGGCGGCGGTATTGTTGCGACCGTCAGTGCCACTCGGAAAGCCAGTTTTGATACCTTGTATCAACAAAGTGAGCGACGTTTGCAAGCGATGTTAGCACAGGGGGTGACGTGCCTTGAGATTAAATCGGGCTACGGGTTAGACTTAGCCACCGAGCGTAAAATGCTGCAAGTCGCCCGCAAACTTGGCGAAGACTATGGCATAACGGTCAAAACGACTTACCTTGCCGCCCATGCCCTACCTGTTGAATATAAAAATAGCGACTTCAAAAATCAGGCGAACGGTGCTGACAAATATATTGATAAGGTTTGCGAGTGGATGGCGGTTTTAAATCAAGAGGGCTTAATTGATGCCGTCGATGGCTTTATGGAAAACATCGGCTTTAACCAAGCGCAAATGATTCAAGTGTTTGAGGCTGCCAAAGCTTTGGGTTTGCCGATTAAACTGCATGCCGAGCAACTTAGCGATATGGATGGCAGTGGTTTGGTGGCAAAATACAAGGGCCTATCGTCGGACCATTTAGAATATCTATCCATGGCCAATGTGGCACTGATGGCACAGCAGGATGTGGTAGCCGTCTTGTTGCCGGGGGCATTTTACACCCTTAAAGAAACGAAATTGCCACCTATGGATGCCCTATATCAGCAAAATGTCGCTATTGCTTTATCGACTGATTGCAACCCCGGCACTTCACCGCTGACCTCGCTGCTAATGGTTATTAATATGGGTTGCACTCTATTTGGTTTAACCCCAGAGCAAGCACTGGCTGGAGTGACAACGCATGCCGCCAAAGCGCTGGGGTTAGCGCATCGCAAGGGTAGCATTGCGGTCGGTATGGATGCCGATTTAACCTTGTGGGATATCACTCGCCCTGCTGATTTGGCCTATCAAATGGGGTTAAATCCATTGACCAAGGTAATGGTGGATGGCGTGTGGCAAGAATAACTTGCTTGTTTAAATCCCCATGCCCCATTTAATGAGTTTAGCAATCGTCAGAATAGTCACCAATCCCGCCAAATACAACCCAATAAACCAAGCCCATTGCGCCTGTTTTTTACTCAGCCCAAATGGGTTATTGGGCTTGGGCTTAGGTTTCGTAGTCTTTTTAGACGCTGGGTTGAGTTGGGTGACTGGTATTTTTTTATCACTATGGGTCATAATTTATACCTTCCATCTTCTATCCTAAGCCTAGACTTAGACCTAATACATATGCTCATGCGAGCTTTTGCCCTTAAACACATAATAGCCATAAGCGGAATAACTTAAGATAATAGGTAGCATGATGCCGGCGCCAATCAGCATAAATGACAATGACGTATCTGCCGCAGCGGCCTCATGCATCGTCATCGCATAGGGCACAATATACGGAAATACTGCCGAGCAAATACCGATATAGCCCATCAAAAATAACAAAATGGTCAAGATAAACGGGCGATATTCACGCTCGCCATGCAAGTCCTTACGCATAAAGTAAAACAAAGCAATGGCGATAAGTGGCATGGGTGCCAGATACAATAAGGTGGGAAATTTGAACCAATGGGCGGTGGCGTCCACATCCAAAAAGAACATAAACACGGTCACCACTGCCATCGCCAGCATCAAGGCAATCAACAACCAATACGCCACTTTACGTGCCCATGTTTGCAGCTTCTCCTCCGATTTTATAATCATCCAAGTCGCGCCCAATAACGCATAGCCGATAATCACCGCTATACCGCAAACCAAGGCAAATGGGGTAAACCAATCAAACTGCCCGCCTGCAAACAGCCTATCTTTAACCTCTAAGCCTTGCACTAAGGCGGCCAGCATCACCCCTTGCATAAAGGCGGCGACCACCGAGCCAATATGAAAGCAGACGTCCCAAATATAGCGGCGCTGATCCGCTTTAAAACGAAACTCAAAGGCCACGCCCCGTAAGATTAGCCCAAATAGCATAAAGGTGACCGGTAAATAAAGCCCCGTCATAATAATGCCATAAGCTGCCGGAAAAGCAGCAAACAAACCGCCACCGCCTAGCACCAACCACGTCTCATTGCCATCCCAAAACGGCGCAATAGAATTCATAATACGGCTGCGGTTTTTGTCCGACCCTGCAAACGGAAACAAGATACCGCAGCCCAAATCAAAGCCATCCAGCAGCACATACACAAAAACCGCCAGCGCAATCAGCCCACCCCAAATGAGTGGCAAATCGAGTACATCGCCAAAATTCATCATTAACGTAGTCCTTTTTCTGTGTCTTCGGCTGGGGTTGAAAGATCATCGGCTGGAGTTGAGAGGTCTTCGGACTCTTTGATATGCTCTTCTGGGTTGGTATCGCCACTTAATGAGCGGCCTTGACCCTCGGTAATAGAATGTTCAAAGAAATTATCGTCATCCACTTCTTCAAAAGGCTGTGGGCCTTTGCCGATAAGACGTAGTATATAAATTGTAGCCGAGCCAAAAATAAAGGCGTAGACAATAATAAACCCCGCCAATGACGTGGCAATTTGCGAAGTAATTAAGGGTGAGGCACTGTCCGCCGTGCGCAGTACCCCATAAACGGTATAGGGTTGCCGTCCGGTTTCGGTCACAAACCAACCTGCTAATAATGCCACGAATCCCAAGGGTGTCATCGCCATCCATGCATAATGAAACAGCTTGTTGTCGGTATCAAAATGGCGCTTTTTAAAGAAGTTATAGGCACTCATTAGGCCGACAATAATCATCAGTAAGCCAATGCCGACCATGATGCGAAATGCCCAAAAGACGATGATAACCACGGGCTGGTCTTCACGAGGCCAATTTTTCAGCCCTTTCACCTCACCATCTAGCGAATGGGTTAAGATGAGCCCCGACACATACGGTATTTTGATTTCATAATCATTGCTTTGGGTCTCTTGATTCGGAATAGCAAATATACGCAACGCCGCGCCCCGTTCATCTTCCCAAATGCCCTCCATTGCGGCTACTTTTTCCGGTTGATGCTCTAGGGTATTTAAGCCATGCTCATCGCCAATAAAGGCTTGAATCGGGGCAACAAAGATGGCCATCACCATGGCCATACCGAGCATCACTTTGCCATGCGGGCGATGCTGGGTGTGTTTTTTAGACTGCAAATAATAGGCCCCGATGCCGCCTATCACAAAAGCCGTGGTTAAAAAGGCCGCCGTCATCATATGCGCATAGCGATACGGAAACGAGGGGTTAAAGATAATTTGCATCCAGCTTTCAGGATAAAGCAAGCCATCTATGCCCACCGAAAAGCCTTGCGGGGTTTGCATAAAGCTATTGGCGGATAAAATCCAAAAGCCAGATATCCAAGTACCAATGGCCACAATGATGGTGGCGGTGACGTGCATCCGTTTACTCACACGCCCCCAACCAAACAGCATAATACCTAAAAAAGAGGCCTCAAGAAAAAAAGCGGTCAACACTTCATAGGCCAATAACGGCCCAAGCACGTTGCCCACTTTATCAGAGAATACCGCCCAGTTAGTGCCAAACTGGTAGGACATCACAATACCCGATACCACGCCCATGCCAAACACCACGGCAAATATTTTTGACCAGTGTTTATACACCTCGGCATAAATGGGGTTGCCGGTTTTTAGCCAGCGAAATTCCAGCACCGCCAGCCAACTGGCAAGCCCGATACTAAAAGCAGGAAACACAATATGAAAGGAGACCACAAACGCAAATTGAATGCGGGCTAAAAGGACAGGATCTACTTGGGCTAAAAAAGAGAACATGGTCATCACCGTTTTGCAATAAAATCATTAGCGATAGTTAGGACGATAGGTGTCCGCATCAGCACCTCGATCTGCCTCAATATATTTTGTGATTTGGGTCATATGGCTCACAGGTGTGCGACAGATGTGGGCTTAATCATGGTGTGAAACAAGTTTTAATAGGGTTAGCAGGTGACTGTGAGGTAAAAGGAACATCCACAGTTATTGCCGAATAGAATATAACATCGGACGATTATAAGCTATGCGTTATCGGTTGTAGACACGTTACTCAATAACGAACTCAAAAGGTGTACATTGTGTTAGACATTCATGACTAAAACTGCTAATCAACCTACCATTACTATTCAAGATAGTAAGGTTTTGGGTTAGCGATGCCTAGGCACGTAATTAACAACTGAATTTACGCATGACTTGAAATGATTGCAACTGGTCGTCATTGATGAATTGCCTGAGGGTGGTGCCAGTCAATCCATAAATGATAACAGTCGCTTTTGAATTGGTAAAATTGTATTTTTGAGTAAGGTCGATAAGCAATACGCCTTTATTTAAAGCCGCTTGTTCAAGTTTAAGCCACGCCCCACTTCGTCAGCAAGGCGTTAATCTCGGTTTTAAATGCCTTATCTGCAATCTTATTCGCACAGGTTTTAGCAAACTTTAGGCTCTCGATAGCGGCGTCTTGTCGACCTAACTCATGCTGTAATTCGGCCATCGAAAAAGATATGGAGGCCATATGGTCTTTTGAGTTAACCGCCGTCGCCTTGTGCAGGGCTTTGGCATAAATCACCAAGGCTTCTTCTAAATCTGCAGTAAAATCTGCCAGTGTTTCCCACTGTTCGGGGTGGTCTTTACCATTGCTTTCGTTATCGGTGCAGACGGCTTGCAGCTCGGCATACAGGGCGTCAAACTCAGCTTGGTCGCCTTTGCTGTCCGCCTCCAGCAGCTTTTCGGCCAATACATAGATGGATTGGTGAATTTTGGTGTTTATCATGGGTTTGCCTTATGACCTATTTGATTAAAAAGTCTGATTAACTGAAATTACCTAAAAACATAATCCAGCACTGTGATAGACGACTGCTGATTATTTTTGCAGCGGCTACGCTCTACCTTTAAACGATTTAAAAATAATTACCCGTCGTCATATCTTCTTGATATGTGTAAGTTCAGTGATTAAAAGGAGCGTTAATAGTCAACCTTACCTCGCAAGGCTTTTGTTTTACCCCGCTGTACTTTGCTATCCACTCGTTTACGTTTGGCATTGCGACTGGGTTTGCTGGGGCGTCTAGTGGGATTCACATGAGAAGCAGCGATAATAAATTGTTTGAGCCGCTCTATGGCATCTAGTTTATTGCGCTCTTGGGTGCGATACTGCTGCGCTTTGATAATGAGCACACCCTCTTTAGTAATGCGATTGTCTTTTGAGTCTAATAAGCGTTGTTTTTGCACGTCGCTTAGGCTCGAAGGGCTGCATGCCATGATGTCAAAACGTAGATGAATGGCGGACGACACTTTATTCACATTTTGCCCGCCCGCACCTTGAGCCCGAATAGCGGTGAATTCGACGTCGTTATCACTAAGGCTGATGTTGGGAGTTATCGTTATCATGTCTGCATTCTACCTGATATTACACCTATATGGCGATGGTAGATGCTCGGTTATTAACCGATTATCTGCTACAAAAAAAAGCGCAGCCTTTATAAAAAGCTACGCGATGCATGGTATAAAAATAGTAGCAACGATAGGCCAATTGAAAATATTAGCTTTAACCTATCAACTAAGCTTTATCGACTTTGACGCCCAAATACCCCACTGCTGCGCCATAGTTGTCTTTATAGTTACGTTTTATTAGCGGCATAATTGTCGCAGCAATGGCAGCATTTTCTTGTACGCCCTCGCCCGGATGCTGAAAGTTACTCATCACATAAGTATAGCCGTTTACCTCATCGACCGCATGCAATCCCGTTGATTCAGCACCCGCTGGCGTGGATAACAAACGCTCAAGCTTATGGGTATCGACATCGTAGGACCATAAAAAATTGTTGACATGCGTGCCTGAGTCTTCACCGATAAACAAGGTGCGCCATTTTTCTGAATACTTCAGATTATCTGGGCAAGATATTTTATCTGGATGCGATTTGTTGCCCAAAGCATCGGCGCTAATGTCTTCGCCTGCCAAGTTGGGTGGTACAGACATAGCCACCGGCACCCAATCTGACTTTATAGCCTGTTGGTTATTCAAGGTAGTTTGACCACCCCGTAAGGTATGGGCATAAACCGCACCCGATTTATTGGTCGCCACATTCACCCCATAATCGCCAAACTTTACAGGGTCAACCATTGATTTCTCAATTCTTGACATCGCAGAGTAAGCCACCTTATCTTTAGCATTGATGGCGGTACCTTCCATTTTTGTAAACGCCATCGACCCGCCTACTAATGCGGCATAGCGGTGAGTTTCTAAAAAGGCCGCCGCTTTTTTGGCATTGGGGTTGTCGGCGTTTAGCTTAATCCAATTGGCCGTGCCGCCGCTATAAACTTTGCTATAAGTGTCATCTTTCGGGTCTTCAAACTTCACACTCATGATGTCGTCTGGCTGATAGGTGTTGGCCATGGCTTCAATTTCGCTACTGGTGGCATGACCAAGATGCAGCCATTGAGTAGTAAATTCCCCAGTTCCCGTACCTGCTGGCGTAGTTTGGGTCACTTTAGCCACATATAAATCGCCTGAAGACAAATCACGCGCTTTATCGGCCACAAACATAAATAGGCCGCCATTGGTGGTATCATCGCCCATTAAGGCAGTGCGCTCATCGGGCATCATTTGAATCAGCTCGTGCGAGATACGCCCAAGATTATAGTGCTTTTTCACAAAGCCTGTGCCATCGGGCTGTACAAATACTTCAGGCAGATGGCCATAATGATAAGGGTTTGCCTCAGCGGTATCGCCAAACAACATCATACTAAAGTCATAAAACTTGCCGTCATTTTCCTTTGCTAAATTGTGAGCATCCGGCTCATATTCCTCTGAGGATAAATGGGTGCCCCAAGGCGATAAGGACGCGCCGCAAGTAATCCATAGTCCATGCACCGGCGAGGTATCCACATTTTGGTATTTCACCAGTTTTAAATCGCCCGTTTCGGGGTTTTGGTCTAAGGTGAGAACAGCGATAGGTGATGGCACCCGCCCCCACATATCTTTGCCGGCATGGTTCATGCTGGTGTATTCAAACTGCACCACAGCAAACACAGGGTTGCCGGTGACGCCGGGTACTTTTGCGCCTTTAACGGTTAACAAGGAAGTGCCATCTGGGCAGTTAGAATACAGCGGTGCTGGCTCGCCGGCTGAGTCATCATAAATAGGTTGATTATTGATATCATACAACTGACCGGCGCGTGTGGTGCCGCCTTTGCCATCTGGCACCATATCACCCGTGATAAAAAACGGGTTGTACTTTAAATCAAACACCTTGTTGCTACCATCCGTATAGGTGGCTTGCATTTTTGAATTGACATACATGGTCGCCATGTTTTCTGGATTAGTAAGCGACGGCGCTTCCATGCCTATAAACTTGACCGATTTAATTGCTTTTGTTTTATCTAAGCCAGTCGCGCCAGTCGCCTTACCCCCTTGTTGAGTAATAGCAGAGGTGGTTGAGCAAGCGGCTAGCGGCAAAACGGGCACGCCCGCCAAAAAACGTAACACAGTACGGCGTGAGGTGGGTTTGCTAAGCGGGCTATTGGCGAATGACATAAATTATCCTCATCTTTTTGTTAGGCAGCATCGGTGCTGGCTTTATCAGTAGTGTCCTGTTTTTAGCATACCTAATTTATATGACAATTCTTTGACATTGCCTTAACAATTCTTCCTCTTGTTTAAATATTATAAATAGTGATTAATGCTAGTGATTCATGATAGTAACGATAAATAATAACAGACACCTCACTCTCAAAGCTTTAGCGGCTTTATTAGGGTAGCCAATCCTGCTTTGCGCTACTATCTTGGCTGGCACGGGCGCAGGC
>JAGLBE010000008.1:0-511 GCA_018260445.1 Psychrobacter sp. | reverse complement strand
AGCAGTGCTAATTTGCGAATGTTCCACACGCCCTAGCATTTTTAAACCGTGTTTTTCATTCAAGCCTCGCTATTTTAACGGTGCGGGAGCCGCACCCTACCCTTAAAATGACTACCGTATTAATCCTTTTGTGCCAGCCCTATAACCCCGCCTTCAAGCTTGCCTCAATAAATGGGTCTAAATCACCATCCAGCACCGCTCCAGTATTAAAGGTTTCAACCCCGGTGCGCAAATCTTTGATGCGCGAGTCGTCGAGGACATAGGAGCGGATTTGACTACCCCAGCCGACGTCTGCTTTGTTGTCTTCCACCGCTTGTTGAGACGCCATGCGTTTTTGCATCTCCAGCTCATACAATCGGGCTCGTAGCATTTTCATCGCCGTGTCTTTATTGGCGTGTTGACTGCGCTCATTTTGGCAGGTCACCACGGTATTGGTCGGCTCATGGGTGATGCGCACTGCCGAATCGGTGGTGTTAACGTGCTGACCGCCTGCACCACTTGAGCGATAGGT
>JAGLBE010000089.1 GCA_018260445.1 Psychrobacter sp. | reverse complement strand
ATTTATATGGCTCACTTGCCACAACGGGGCGAGGTCATGCTACGGATACTGCCTGCATATTGGGGTTATTGGGTTTTAAAGCCGACACGATTGATACAACTAAAGTGAGCCAATATCTAACACCCGTGCTCGATTATCAACGGCTTAACGTGGCGCATAGCCACCTAATTGATTTTAACTATCGCAACGATATTGTCTGGCATATTCAAACCAATTTACCGTATCACCCAAATGGGTTGCGCTTTACAGCATTTATGGATAATGGTGAGGGCTTAGAGCGCACCTACTATTCCATCGGTGGCGGTTTTGTAGTTAGTGAAGATGAAGCAAAAGCAGAAACCGAAACCAAATTAGTAGATGCCGAGATTACTGCCACACAGTTTGCTGCGCTTGAAAATTCGATAACTATTGTCAGCACGTCGCAGACGACGTCAACCATTGACGATGTTGTAATGCCTCTTGAGACTACTTTTGCTACCGTTACTTTAGATAGCTATGCAAGCAATGACAATGATAAGGAAAAAGACAATCGTGCTATTCATCCTAGTTATGACAATGATAATGTCAAAAAAGCAGCAAAGATAAAGATACCCTATCCTTTTAACAATGCTGCAGAGCTGCTTGACCATTGCCGTCAACACTCGCTCACCATCGCCCAGGTAATGATGGCCAATGAGCTTGTAAGCCGAGATGAACCCACTATCAATGCCTATTTGGATACTATTTGGCAGGTGATGCAGCAATGCGTTACCAATGGTTGTCAGGCACAAGGGATTTTACCGGGCGGTCTTAATGTGAGACGCCGCGCTAAAACGTTGCATCAACAATTACTGCAAGAAGATAGAGAGTTGGCCAATAACCTTGATAATTCTGATAGCCTCTATAAAAACAGCGACAAATTAATGGCGATGGACTGGGTTGATTTATATGCCCTAGCCGTCAATGAAGAAAACGCCAATGGCGGGCGGGTGGTGACAGCCCCGACCAATGGTGCCGC
>JAGLBE010000088.1:714-1000 GCA_018260445.1 Psychrobacter sp. | reverse complement strand
GCGTTAGAAGAAGCGCGAACGGCCTTAGATAAATGGGGACGGGTAGAGTATTCGCCTATTTTTGAGTTACCTGACAGGCGCGGCGTGGGGCCCTTCTATTGCAATCAAGCTTCGTTATTACACCAACAGGACTTATCGATAGAAGACATGGAAAATATCTTAAAACAAATTGAGGACCAGTGCGGGCGCATACGAGGCAGCCTGCAAGTGCGCATGGATTTAGACCTTATAGCCTATGGCCCTACGCTAGAACAACTTCAGTTAGTGGCTAAACGCTTACCGTTAC
>JAGLBE010000088.1:0-704 GCA_018260445.1 Psychrobacter sp. | reverse complement strand
ATGCGCATTTTAAAGTAACCCCTGACCTTCTATACTGCGTGCCTTTAATGGCTTGCTAGCCAAAGACGGGGTTAAGCCTATGTCGTCAACACCCGCTGCCAGACCATCAGCTACGCCGCCTTTACCGGTGGCCTGGATTATGATGCTGGGCTTAATGGTGGCCATTGGCCCATTATCCATTGATATGTATTTACCCGCGTTACCGACTATGGCCAGTAGTTTTGGCGTGTCAACTGCATTTATTGCCAATTCGGTGCCTGCTTATTTTATTGGCCTGGTAGTCGGGCAGCTTTTTTATGGTCCGTATAGTGACCATGTTGGCCGGGTAAAGCCCTTATATATTGGCATGACGTTATATGTCATCGCATCCTTAATCTGTGTAACCACGCATAGTGCCTCTATTTTATTTTTGGGTCGTACGTTACAGGCCCTTGGAGCCTGCGTGGGCGCTGTGGTAGCGCGCGCGGCTATTCGAGACCGTTTAAGCGCTCAGCAAACTGCTCAGGCATTTTCTATCATGGTGTTGGTAATGGGAGTAGCGCCTATTCTTGCACCGTCTTTAGGCGCGTTGTTTTTAAAATTTTTTAGTTGGCATGTGATTTTTTGGTTTTTGGCGGCGTTTGGTATTTTTAATTTAATCTTAACAAAATTTTTCTTTTTTGAAACCTTACAGCCTGAGTATCGCAATCAGCGACCTGCCAATG
>JAGLBE010000087.1 GCA_018260445.1 Psychrobacter sp. | reverse complement strand
AATTGTAGTCGGAGAAGAAGCGATCCGGTTTCCTCGTCTCCTCTTTGCTGTTTTTCTCTTCGATCGAGATTCATGTCCCGATGGCTTTTCTGTTATTTTCCGTTTTGTTTTTTATTTTTTATTTATTTATTTATTTATTTTCGTTTTTGTATTTTATTTAATTTTTTATTTCCTCGAGAAGAAGACCTCTTCGCCTTCTCACCATCCTCGGGGCTTTCTTTTATTTATTTTTTATTGCATTTATTTTTATTTTTATTTATTTTTTATTTTTATTTATTTATTTATTTTATTTTATTTTTTGTTTAACCATTTGGCATATTTTTTTCTTCTTACTCCCACAGCTCGATAATCACGAAATGAAACCTGGAAAACCTTTGAAAGTTAACATTAGCGTACCGAACCTGCGACTCTTTGTTGGAAACATACCAAAATCGAAAGGCAAAGAGGAGATTAAGGACGAATTCAGTAAACTGGCAGGTAAAGGAATAAAATAAAAAAAAAAAAAAATAAAAATAAAATAAAATAAAAATTCAAGTTGGTTTATTCTGTAGAAAGTCGGGGATGTGCTTTAAGAAATGGGGGTGAGATGAGTTTACTTTTTTATTTATTTATTTTATTTTTATTTTTTTATTTTTTTATTTTTTTTGTAAAAATAAGTTGACGAGTGAATCTTAACCGAGTTGTTTACTTACGATCGTCCGAGTTTTTGAATTTTTTATTTTTAAATTTTATTTTTGCTTGCTTTTTTAATTTTTCTCTGCTTCAGGGGTAAAATTTGAGGTTTTGGTTTAATGAGGAAAAGGTCTGGTTGTGGAGTGTTGGAGAATAATTAAGGTTTTTCATAATTTGCACATGTAAGAAGCTGCAAAAAAGTTTTTATTTTTATTTTTTTAATTATTATTTTTAGCATGATAATTTTTAAGGTTTTTGTTTTTTTTTTTTTTTTTATTCCAGCTTTATTTCCCCTCTCATTAAGCAGTCAAGAAATAATGATTTCTTCCTTCTTTTCTTGGTTTATT
>JAGLBE010000086.1 GCA_018260445.1 Psychrobacter sp. | reverse complement strand
TTAAATTCAAATCGGTCAAATTGGTAATTTACTGAAAATTAGAATTTTAATGTTTATTATTTTTATTTTATTTTTATTTTAATTAGAATGATCAAAAATACTGCTAGAATAATTCTAAATTAATTGTTTAGAAGATAGAATTATTTAATAGATTAATTAGGTTATATATTAATAGATATATTTAATACATTCTCTAAATAGAATTATTTAGAGTTAGAGAACTAATAATTAATAGAACAATAATAATTTTAATTATTAACAATGAAGAAAAAATATTATTTCTTTAATAATTAATAATTATTCATTAATTATATTATTAATACTAATTATTTCTGTAAATAATTAACCTTGACTAATAATATATAAGAAATATTAATTAATATTATGAATAGTTAAGAAATAATAATTATCTGATGTGAATTTTGTGTCTGAGGTCATCGACGCTGGAATAAATAAATAAATAAAAACATTGTTTTTTTTATTTATTTAAAAAAATATAGTGATATTTTTTTTTGTTTCAGAATGTTGATGAAACAATGTCCAGAACATTGTTTCAGAATGTTTTCAAACCCCTGTTTCGGGGTTTCAGAATGAATTTATTTATTTATTTATTTTTTTTTTGAATCCCGAGGATTTGAAATGATCACGTGAGGAAAACTGAAACCGAATCGCGCGTTGATTCGTTCCCTTGTTCAATTGCCAACAATTTAAAAAATAAAATCAAAAATAAATTAAAAATAAATTAAAAATAAATCTTCCTTGGCTCAAAAAATAATATTCAATTTTTTTTTCACTTCAAAAAAAACAAAAAAAAAAAAAAACAAAAACCCAGATTTCACCCTCGGGTTTAATGACATTCCCTCAAATCTCTGCTTACACATTCCCTGCTGACTTTCTTTTTTTATTACACGCATCCCCATTTAACTTATATATTTCATTTACATTTATTTCACTTACAGGCGTAATCAAAATTGAATTGCATTTCTTCTTGTTGTTTTTGAGTCATGATGCCTTGTTGAAG
>JAGLBE010000085.1:769-1032 GCA_018260445.1 Psychrobacter sp. | reverse complement strand
CGTGACCTGTACGCCACCGCCGTGCTTTCGGGCAACCGTAACTTTGACGGGCGGATTCACCCCTATGCCAAACAAGCCTTTTTGGCAAGCCCACCACTGGTCGTGGCGTATGCAATCGCAGGGACGATTCGCTTTGATATCGAAAAAGACGTTTTAGGCACAACGGCTGATGGTAACGAAATCCGACTAGCTGATATCTATCCAACTGACGAAGAAATTGATGCGATTGTGGCAAAACACGTCAAGCCCGAACAGTTCCGTGC
>JAGLBE010000085.1:0-759 GCA_018260445.1 Psychrobacter sp. | reverse complement strand
ATCTTGACCGCAGTCAAAAATCCGCCAGCCCGCTGTATGACTGGCGACCCCAATCGACCTATATCCGCCGTCCGCCTTACTGGGAAGGTGCTTTGGCAGGGGAACGCACGCTAAAAGGGATGCGTCCGCTTGCAATATTGCCTGACAATATCACCACCGACCACCTCTCACCGTCCAATGCGATTATGCTGGATTCAGCGGCAGGGGAATATTTGGCAAAAATGGGCTTACCCGAAGAGGACTTTAACAGCTATGCAACCCACCGTGGCGACCATTTGACCGCACAGCGTGCCACCTTTGCCAATCCCAAGCTGTTTAATGAAATGGTAAAAAATGATGACGGCTCAACCCGTCAAGGCTCGCTTGCCCGTGTCGAACCCGAAGGGCAAGTGATGCGGATGTGGGAGGCGATTGAAACCTATATGAACCGTGACCAACCGCTGATTATCATTGCTGGGGCGGACTATGGGCAAGGCTCTAGCAAAGGTGTGCGACTGGCTGGCGTGCAGGCGATTGTTGCCGAAGGCTTTGAGCGGATTCACCGTACCAATTTGATTGGCATGGGCGTGTTACCGCTGGAGTTTAAGGCTGGCACGACCCGTATCACGCTGGGGCTTGATGGTACGGAAGTATATGATGTGGAAGGCGTGCTGTCGCCACGGTGTGATTTGACCCTTGTGATTAATAAGGAAGGTTCGCAACCGCTGAATGTGCCTGTGACCTGTCGTCTTGATACGCAGGCTGAGGTAGATACTTATA
>JAGLBE010000084.1:445-1033 GCA_018260445.1 Psychrobacter sp. | reverse complement strand
CCCAAAAAAAAAAAAAAAAAAAAAAAATCAATGCTCGTGGGCCGGCATCTCGGTAGAAGGACGTTTTTGACCGAACCGAAGAGTGAACGATTGTGATCGTTTGCCGGAAAAAAAAATAAAAATAAAAATAAAAAATAAAAATAAAAAATAAAAAACAAAAAATAAAAATAAAAAATAAAAAATAAAAAATAAAAATAAAAAATAAAAATAAAAAATAAAAAATTAAAATAAAAAATAAAAAATAAAATAAAAATAAAATAAAAATAAAAAAAAAATAAAAAACAAAAATAAAAAATAAAAGTAAAAAATAAAAAATAAGAAATAAAAATAAAAAATAAAAATGAAAAATAAAAAACAAAAAATAAAAAATAAAAACAAAAAATAAAAAATAAAAAATAAAAATGAAAAATAAAAAACAAAAAATAAAAAATAAAAACAAAAAATAAAAAATAAAAATAAAAATAAAAAACAAAAAATAAAAAATAAAAAACAAAAAACAAAAAATAAAAAATAAAAACAAAAAATAAAAAATAAAAATGAAAAAAAACACCAAATCGATTTCCCAGATGAAAACCGCGGCGCTTCGGG
>JAGLBE010000084.1:0-435 GCA_018260445.1 Psychrobacter sp. | reverse complement strand
ACACCAGCCACGCTTTTGGGTCCTTCGCGGCCGCCCCGGAAGTGAATCGATCGCCTAACGGCAATCCCGTTAACCTTTTCGATTTCTCATCCTTTTCCGCGGGGTTTCGCCTTAACCTTTTTTCCATCTCCCCCCCTCCTCTCCCCCCCGCACGATAGAATGTTAGCCTTTTGGTTTTCGGTTTGGTTTTTGGTCTCTTTTTAGTTTCGCCTTAACCTTTTTTTCCATCTTTTAGTCCCTTTGGTTTGGTTTTTAGTCTCTCTTTTTAGTTTCGCCTTAACCTTTTTTCCATCCCCCCTCCCCCCGTTCGATAGAAAATTGAGGAATGTCAGCCTTTTTGGTTTGGTTTTTAGCCTCTTTTTAGTTTCACCTTAATCTTTTTTCCATTCCCCCCCCCCCCCCGTTCGATAGAAAATTGATGAATGTCAGCCTTTT
>JAGLBE010000083.1 GCA_018260445.1 Psychrobacter sp. | reverse complement strand
CAATTATAGGACTTACACATTTTAACAAGAGATGACGACTGGCAACTATTTTTGAATCGTCTAGAGATAGAGCGAAGCCGTTCCAAAAATAGTTACCAGTCGTTTTTGACAAGGTAATATCGTTTTTGCGTAAGTCCTATGACAGCAAAAGCAGCTTAGATAAAGTCTCTTTATCATAGCAGCATCCCTGTAACAGTATAGGCGCAATTGGTGATAAAATATTGCTGTTGTAAGGTAGCCAAGCTATAAGGTGCACCCAGCGCAGCAATCCAATAGCATAGCTTAAGCTTACATTATCATAAAAATGGTCGCCTATAACTACGGTTTAGTCCTAAGACCCGCCGAAAATTTCACTGTAATTTTAGGGACGCAAAAGACAATGCATAATGGTTAATGCCAATAAAAAGAGTTGCTAGATTATCTGACAACTCTTTTTATGTTGAATAATGCAACTTTTAGTTAACAAAGCTAATAACTAATATCTTTTAATTATTAGCGATACATAACCTCAAAAAAAATTTTGAGTATATTATTCATTCGTTGCACATCATGCTGGTTGGTAGCGTGTGACTGAATAAGATTGAGCACATCCTCATCAAACACATTAGGCAATAATCGAGCTTAGCTGACATGCGATTTGTGGGCTTCTTGCAAATGCTTTAAAGCGGATACCTCATGTGGCTTTTTGGCCGTAGAAAAGTCAACTTCTTTATGCATTGTCATACCCCTTCAGTTCATGTTTATTGGCTTTGCGAGCTGAAATTATCCTATAACGAATCTCTCTGACTGTCCAAACAACATACAGTTTGTAGGGTGCGTTGCACGCACCTTTTTGGTCAAATGACATAATTGGTGCGTGGAACGCACCCTACGCCTGTCCAAACAACATACAACAACTGTGGGTCGCAAATTTCGCCCAACCTACAAAACGGCAAGATTCAATCCTAACTACAACAGCAACTCGCTCACCGCGTCAACCACCGCCTCCGCTGTAATGCCAAACTCCTTAAATAACTCACTAGCTGGGGCAGATTCGCCATACGT
>JAGLBE010000082.1 GCA_018260445.1 Psychrobacter sp. | reverse complement strand
GTATGAAAATGCGTAAAGAACACATGGTGCCACTAGCCAGCCAGCCGCTTGCCATACTAAGACACTTGTACGAGACACGAACGCAGGATATCTATGTTTTTGTAAACCATAACAGGCCATACAGTCCTATGCCAATAGAGACGCCCCTAGCAGCCATAAAGCGAGCAGGCTATGGTGGGCGTATGGTGACGCATGGCTTTCGGTCAGTATTTAGTACCCACGCCAATGAGGTACAATTATGGGATAGTGACGTTATCGAGCGCTGTCTAGCCCACGTACCTAAAAATAAAGGCCGTGCGGCGTATAACCGGGCTAAATATTGGCCGGCCCGTGTTGAGCTTATGCAGTGGTGGGCCGTCATTGTTAGCGATTGGATAGCTGGTTAAGACTCAATAGGGTCAGTCACGCTACGCCGCTCTTCCATATCGCTATCGTACAAGATATAGTCTTCTTTTTGTGGGTGCAGTTGCCAGCTATTGTTAGTCACCAATACCTTGCCCGCCATATCTTCATAAAACATATCGGCTGCCGTAATGGTTTCTGTGTCCGTAGCGCCGCTGTAATGCGGTTCTAAGTATTCGTCCGACTCATTGCCCACATTGTAACCTTGACGCCTTAAAACGGCTTTTAACGCCCACCAATACGGGCCATATACCCGATAGTGCTGAATGTTGTTTTTAAGTCGGGCGTATATCACGCCGGCGGCAAACGTGGTGAAGTCTACGCCGGGGTTATTGGCTGCCAGCGACGCCGCTTTTTCGGCGGTCGCCTGGGTTAGTAACGCGGGGTCTATTTGGTAGTTTATCATTTACGAGGCCTTTTCAATATTTAAGTCATTTTCAAGACTTGGGTAGTCTTCAATAAGTTTTTTGAATGCACCATATGCAATTGTCCAACACTTCTCGTTAGGATTCCAACAGTATTTTTTACCGCTCTTGACTTCGGTGCCATATTTATTAGCGTAACTCTGTATTTTATCCTTATTAGCAAAAGTATTGCCTGTAATATTTACCGCATCGTCATCAGCTAGTGGCTTTTCGTTGACTTTG
>JAGLBE010000081.1 GCA_018260445.1 Psychrobacter sp. | reverse complement strand
TGCTCCTTCCGGACCCTCTCCCTGGGGTCGGCGACTCGCCTCGGAAGATAGATGAGCTGGAACGAAAAATTTCACCATTCAATTTGACATTCAATTGACTAAATTATTAATTAATTAATTAATTCATTTATTTATTTATTTATTGTGGAACGAAAAATGAGTCGATCGATTCCATCGGCCTGTAACGATCATTCGATTGACTAATTTATTTATTTATTCATTCATTTATTAATTATTTAATTCGTTCGTTTATTTATTTATTATGGAACGAAAAATGAGTCGATCGATTCCGTCGGCCTGTAAAGACCATTCAATTGACTAATTAATTAATTAATTAATTAATTTATTTATTTATTATGGAACAAAAAATCAGTCGATCGATTCCATCCGCCTATCACGACCATTCACTTCACTTATTCATTCATACATTCATTCATTCATTCATTCGTTCGTTCATTTATTTATTTATTTATTATGGAACAAAAAATCAGTCGATCGATTCCATCGGCCTGTAACGACTATTCAATTGATTAATTCATTTATTCATTTATTTATTATAGAACTAAAAATCAGTCGATCGATTCCATCGGCCTATAACGACCATTTAATTAACTTATTTATTTATTAATTTATTTATTATGGAACAAAAAATCAATTCATTCATTCCATCGGCCTGTAACGACCGTTCAATTGACTAATTCATTTATTTATTTATTTATTATGGAACAAAAAATCAGTAGATCGATTCCATCAGCCTATAAGGACCATTCATTTGGTTAATTTATTTATTAACTAATTAATTAAATAATTAATTAATTTATTAATTTATTTATTTATTATGGAACAAAAAATCAGTCGTTCGATTCCATCGGCCTAAAACGACCATTCAATTGACTAATTCATTTATTCATTTATTTATTTATTTATTATGGAACAAAAAATCAGTCAATCGATTCCATCGGCCTGTAACGACCATTCAATTGACTAATTCATTTATTCATTCAATTTATTGAATGAATAAATATAATTCATTTATATATTCATTTATTTATTTTTTAT
>JAGLBE010000080.1 GCA_018260445.1 Psychrobacter sp. | reverse complement strand
TCCCCCGTCCCTTACCCCAACCCTCTCTTTCTTCAAATCCGAACTGGTGCCACGACAAAAAATAAAACTCGATTCACCGCGAAAAAAAAAAAAAGAAAAACGCTCTTTGCCGACACTTTTACAGAGAGAAAAAAAAATAAAATAAAACAATTTAAATTAAAAAATAAAAAAATAAATTCTTCCAAACTTTCAATTCAATTCAATTCAATTGAAAATGGCGGATTCAGATCGATTTATAAATAATACAAAAAAAAACAATTAAATTAATTAAATGAAATTTACTTCTGTCGTTTCGAATCCGTTCGAGAGGAAGAAATGGCGATGTGAAACTGAGTGGGAAAAAATTTTTTTTTTTTTTTTTTTGAATTTTTCGGTCGTCGGCGTTCGGTTCGAACCGAGGCCGTTCGGATTTTTGGCAGCAGCGGACATTAAAAAAAAAAAAATAAAAATAAAAATAAAAATAAAAAATTTCAAAAACCGTTCGAAATTTACCGATTTTCTAAAAATAATTTCTTCGGGGATTCGTCATCGTCGTCCGTTCGCCATCCCCCCCCCCCCCCCCCCGCCCGACCGGATTGATTGCGGCCGTCGGTTCCCGCAAGCGAAGGGACGAGACGCCATCTTGTTTTTTAGAGGGGGGGGGGGGGGGGGGGGGTGGGAGAAGGGCAGGGGAGGAGGGCCGAAACCACCAAAAACCTTTTTCCAAAGGACTTCAGCCATTCGTTTAAGAGTTAACGGCCTTTCCCCTCCCGCCACCCCCCGAAGCACCGAACCCTAATCCAGACCTGAAAACCCCGCGTACCCCGCAAACACACCAGGAAAACCGCGATTGCTTCTGTTCCTTTTCGTTTGGTCAACCTTTCCTTTTGATTCTGTCTGACCTTGTTTTAAATCTGTCTGACCTTTCTTTGATGTCTGCCTTTCATTTGATCCTGTCTGACCTTTCTTAGATGCTGTTCTTTTCGATTCTCCGTCTGTCTTTTATTTGATTTTGTCTGACCTTGCATTTATTCTGTCTAACCTTGCTTTAAATCTGTCTGAGCTTTCTTTGATACTGTTCCT
>JAGLBE010000007.1:27666-121405 GCA_018260445.1 Psychrobacter sp. | reverse complement strand
GACTACACTGTACAAGCGCGTGTGGTTGATACAGCGGGTAATCTGGGCGCTACAGACACGCAAGTGGTTAAGATTGACACGACAGTGCCTATCAGCAATACCATCAACATCGCCTCGATCACTGATGATACGGGTAGTAGTACCACTGACTTTATCACCAATGACCAAACTTTAATCTTTAATGGCACACTGGCCAATGCTCTAGGCGCGAATGAGAAAGTTCAGATCAGTCTAGACAATGGCGTCACTTGGATAGATGCCGCTTACACAGCAGGCGCTACCACGTGGAGCTATGACAATACAGCGAAGACACTGGCTGCTGCAGACTACACTGTACAAGCGCGTGTGGTTGATACAGCGGGTAATCTGGGCGCTACAGACACGCAAGTGGTTAAGATTGATATTACACCACCAGCGGCCAATACCATTGACATCACGAATATTGCAGGGACGGCTCAACCAATAGGCAATGAGACCGAGACCGCAGGTGATGCAGCATACTCTTATGTGACTGATGCACAAGAAGCAAGCGGTTACACAGTTAGTGGTGTTAGTGACGGTGCGAGTAAGGTAACACTAAATGTACTAAATGCAATGGGTTTCCCGATAACAGCAGGTACGCCAGCAACAAACGTTACTTTTACAGCCGACCTTAATTTGACGACAGGCAAATGGAGTGTGACTATACCTGGCAATCAATCTTGGATGGCAACCAATGCTATTTATAAGTTCCAAGCGCTAGCCACCGATCTTGCCGGCAATACGGTTCAAGACATTGATACTATCGCAGCACCCACTACTGTGAAATCAATCGCAATATATGATGACTTCAACGAAGGTACAGATGGCAATGGAATGGATATCGCTAATGCCACACCTGGAACTGAGCAAGGAAGTGCTTACGGCGTAGAAACACATGCCTATACTGGTCTAGTTGCTAGTTCGGCCAATGCCATAACGCCACTTAAAGGACTAACCAACGATAAAACACCGGTAATTAATATTGTTTTGGATAAGGTATTGACTGTAGACGAAACTTTGACAGTTACTCGGCACAATGTTGCTGATGGTGCAGATACGAGCAATGATACGGCTATTGCGAGCAGCATCATGGTTAAAGCGGTTAATGCGACCACAGGGGCGGTGACCTATACTTTTGAAGATATAGAGTTGCCTGGAACCATAGGTACGCAATATGAATACGTCGCTGCGATAAACAGTCCAAGTTATACAGAAACTGCTGACCAGTCAAAAACTGCACAAATGCTATTAGACACCATTGCCGAACTGCCGACACCGACGAGTATTTCGAGGCAGGTTAATGGCAATGATATCACGTTAACCATCAGTGGCACATCAGATGAAATTGGCGGCACTTTGTTTATAGACATTCCCGTTGATAGTAGTGGAACGCCTATTTACGGAACAAACGAAGGCGAGTCGTCTACACTTATCAACAATGTAAATGCACAAGGTCTTAATTGGGTGTTAAACGTCAGTAATACGGATCCAGACGGCACCGTTGTCTTGGCTACTATTGGCGATAAAGATAACTTTGAAGAATTGCAAACAGCGAGTATTAACCTAACACCCCGTCAGGAAACCATAAATGGTGTGGTTGTCGACGTGTATGACCGTCCTGTTGCTTTAAGCCTGGTTGATGCGGCAGGCAATAGCTTAGGCGCTAAGCCAGGTGAGCTATATCATTTCAATGATAGAACAGATGGGTATGGCGTAGCTGGTAGTACAGGAGCCTTATCGGCAGGGGATAGACCGATAGGTTTAGATGGTAATATTGATGGGGTGAGGACGAGTTACGATGCTATCTCTAAAAGTCTTAAAGCTTGGGTGAATACCAATCCAGGTAGTGGCTTAGGACAAGATAACGAAGCAAATTATGCCACGGCTTGGGATGCTGATATAGTCACTGATGCCAATGGTCAAAAGACATTAGTTGAAAATAACAACGAAACCAATCAAATCATTGTTGTGGAAGGGGGTATTACAGCCCCAGGCTCTAGCGCCCAAAACCGCTTTGAGTTATTTACAGGCGGTGGCAATGATATTATTAGTCTGTTGGGGGTGGATAATATGTCTACCAATACAGGTGTTCATATGGGTACCGGCAATGATACGCTTTATGTTAGCGGCGCTTTGTATGGTTACGCAGGAACCGGTGGTGGAACAGGTAATGCTATTAATGTCTATATGGGCGCAGGCAACGATGTTGTAAAGGTCGGTGCTAACGTTAGTTTGACAGTGATAAACATGGCAGAAGGGGACGATGAATTAACTATTGGAGGTGATTTAGATGGTGATAGTCAAGTCGAATTGGGTGACGGTAATGATCACTTAATCATTGGAGCTGAATTAGGTGGGGGTGCTCAGGTCGATCTGGGTAATGGTAATAACACGGCAACCTTAGTACGATTAAGAGGTGACAATACGATATTAAAATCAGGGGATGGTAATGATACGATTACTATAACAGGTCACTTTGGGCAAGGCTCCGAAACTCAAACCTTACTAACGGGGGCAGGGAATGATGTTGTCACCATTAACGAGGTGAGAAGTAGTGGAGTGGACGACCGTCTTATTGATACTGGCGATGGTGATGATACCCTTATTATAACCAACACAATTAATGATGGTTATGGCCAAATTATCAATTTGGGGGCAGGTGCCGATACAATGAAAATTATAGGAGAATTATCGGGCGGTACTGTCAATACAGGCAATGATACAGACATAGATACCCTAATTATCACTACCATGTCAAGTCCTACGACAAATGCTACGATTAATTTAGGTGATAATGATATATTAACTATTACCACTATGGAAAATGGTACCATTAATGCAGGTGTTGATAATACATTAACCATCGTTGACATGAATCGCGGTAGCATTAATATGAGTAGTGGCGATGATACGATTACCATTACGGGCGATAGTGTCGTTAACGGTACTGGCAGTCATAATATTAATGGCGGTGATGGTATTGACACTATCGTGTTAAGTGGCAACGGTAGCACTATCTCAGCTAGCGAGTTGTTAAGCGTAGAGGTTATTGACCTTGGTTTAGGCGATACTGGTAATCGAGCTAACCTTCAATCCGAGGATGTGACAGCGAATGGCGTCCCTATGTACATCAAAGGGGATAGTAGTGATACAGTAGATTTGGGAGCTAACGGTAATTATTTAGGTAATAATACCACGGATGTCAAAGCCGAGGAGGGTATTGGTGATGATTGGAGTCGAGGCGCTATTGATAATGTTGATGGCATAGATTATACGATTTGGTCAACGGCTAATGGCGTTACCGTGTATATTCAAGAAGGGGTTAATGTGATATAAGTTGTTGGTTATCAACAGCCTAGTGTTTTAAAAAAATAAACCAACAAACGCTCTCATCACGAGGGCGTTTTTTATGTCTCAACCATTAATAAGGGGTAGCAAACGTTGCCTCAATAAATATAACTAAACTTATGTAAGTTAATTGTTGTAAGTACAACAAAAGTAAGGCATAATTTCACTCGTTAACGGTTTCAGGGAAGAGGGTTAACAAGGTTTAGTCTGTTTGTCGTCTATAACAGCCGTCCAGCGGACATCATAACTATCGAGTTATCTATCTTTAATTGATTGACTCATCACACCCCGCACTTATTGACAAACACCCAGCACTTAAATTAAACCATATCACGTAAGGATACTGCTATATGGGCATGTTCGATTATAAAAACTACACCACTCAACAATCAACGCAACTGGTGGATGACACCAGCCGTCTTGCTGCCTATACCAATGCCGCCACTATCCTTGGGTTTGTTCCGGGTGCGGATGCGCTCAACCTATTGGGTAGCATTAGTGGAGACTTTTTCCCTACCGATATCAATGTGGGTATTCCAGCGGGTTGGAAGGAGCTAACAGCAGCAGACTTTGGCGTTAGTGATAGCCTAGTCGACAAAGGGGGTTATTTTACGATTCCTAGTCTATATTATGGCACTGCAACACCGGGCCCGCAGGCCAAAATATTTGCTCAATATAATGACGCAGGGGAGTTGGTACGGGTTAACTTTAACGTGGCTGGCACCAACGACATCGCCGATGTGGCAGATTATTTAAACTTAAACAGCCGTGCTGGCGTGGAACTCTATGAGCCTATCCTAAACATGGTCAAAGGCTACGTCCTCGATAATGGCTTAACGGCCGAAGATGTGGTCATTAGTGGCTACAGTGCAGGGGCAGCGGTGACCAACGTCTTGGCAGCCGAGCGTGAAAACTTGGTAGAAGGATTTTTTACCAATTCAGACTATATCGCCTATGCCGTACCCACTATTTATGACAACAGTGATGTGGTGCTGAATATCGGCTACGAAAACGACGTCGTCCACCGTATCACTGGCAATGAGCCCGACCTATTTAGCGCGATTTTAGCGATGGACTTTGGCCTAGGTAATCCCGATAAAGACTTTAGCAGCAGCGTCGATAACTTTGTGTTATTTAACGATGTGTACGCCTCGCCCATTTGGGACGTTAGCCCGTTCTCGTTTTTAAATATTCCGACCGGCTGGTACGCCCATATTAATGGAGTGACGACCGATGCCATTACCCGTGTCATTGACTCCTCCTTTTATGAAGATACTCAACAAGATAGCACTGTGGTGGTGAGCGCATTAACGGCCATAAGCCGAAGTACGGTATGGGTAGAAGACGATGCCGCCCATACCTCAAGCCATTTTGGGTCGGCGGCCTTTTTAATTGGCACCCAGTATGATGACAAGATAGCAGGCGGCACTAACTTTGATTATATCGATGCAGGTGCAGGCAATGACATCATCAAAGCGGGCGTCGGGGTTGACCATATTGACGGCAATACGGGTGTGGACGAAGTGCGAATTGCTGGGCGGGGCAAAGATTGGGATGTATTTAAAATGGCAGATGACACCCTGTTTTTTGTCGATAAAGACGGCATTAACTTAGTAGAGGCCGACAACGTCGAATCGGTCAGTTTTGAAAAAGAAATCAACAGTTATATCAATAATTACGAAATTACGGATACTGGATTAACCGACAATCGCTTTTTAATGAAGTGGCTTAACAATGGCGATAAAACCTTTTTAAGCCATGTTGAGGGTACAGAGGGCGCCGACAAGCTGACCGGACAAACCGTATTTGCGCGTGAGGGCAATGACACGGTGACAGGTACCCAATCTGCAGACATTTTGCATGCAGGGCGTGGCGATGATGTGATTTTGGCGTTAGGCGGCAACGACCGCATTTATGGCGCCGAGGGCAACGATAAGATAGATGGTGGCGCTGGCAACGATATCTTAATTGGCGGTGTTGGCAATGATGTGTTTGTTATTAACAAGCTATCTGGCAATGATGTGATTGCCGACTTTAACAATGACAGCGGTTATCACGATATCATCCAGTTTTCGGCCGATGTGTTTGCAGATGTGGCGGCGATTAGCGCCAAAACCACCCAATCGGGCGATAATGTGACGATTAAACTCGATAGTTATCATTACCTAACCGTCGAGAATTGTTTAGTTGATGAGGTGATCAGTTGCGCCGTGGTGATGTAATTAAACCAAAACCAAAACCATCCAAGTGATATGGATGACGAAGCAGTTATGGTAAAGTGGATTTAGCCAAACCCTCTGCACAGATGCAGAGGGTTTTTTGTGCGACCATATAGGATGTGCAACCTTTATTTTGTTTTGGGTTTGGGCGATGAGAAGTAACCATCAGGGATAGCATCGTTGATAAGAATGCTATCACTTTTAAACGAGAAGCTTTTATTGCTAAAGGTGCCAATCATCACCGTTTCTACCAAAGGCTGCACATTGCCCGCCTCGCTTTCAATCGCCACCACAAAGTTTGCCCCATCACCGCCGGTGTCATCCTGTTTTTCAACGATATAATTGAGCGTACCCATTGGCGGCAGCTCAATCGACTTGGTGAGATAGGGGCGAACAAAGTCGCCTTTGGTATTGTAGTAATCAATTTTTGTGACATACAGACTGTTGCTTAAGCTGGTATTGCGGATGCTCAAGGTAGCAGAGACCATCACCTTCGGATTATCTTCATCCACATAAATATTAGAATATACCGGTACATAAAACAGCTGTTGATACGGCATATTGGCTTGCGGCTCACGGGTCACCTCAAGCTTTGATAGGGTCTTTATGCTCTTCGCTGTATAAGATATTAGGGTCTCTTTCAGGAGGATGACAAGCGGTTAGGCCGACCATCATCAAGACAAAAACAGGCGCCCACCCTCGTGCTATCGATTTCATAAAGCTCCTTACGCCTTTTGGCCCAATAAGCAGGCCCAGGCCATAGTCATGATTAAATAAACCTGTGAGCAAGCGTGCGCTATTATTGATTAATCAAATGCTTAACCAATTAATACCGTGGTTTCAGGATACTGCACCCGTGAGCTTTTGGGCATCGTAATCAAATAGGCCAAGGTAAGCGGACCAACCCGGCCAGCAAACATCATTATCATAATCACCACCTTGCCAACATCGCTTAACTGAGTGGTTAGCCCTCGGGTCAACCCCACGGTACTGAGGGCGGACACCACCTCAAACAACACATCTTCTAAGGGGTGGTCAGCCTCCACGATAGACAGCACAAACACACTCATAAAAATTAGCATCATGGTAATACTAACCAGTGCCAAAGACTTACGCACCAGTCTATCGGGGATACGCCGCTCAAACACCGTCACATCATCACGGCCCCGTAAAAAAGTCCAGGTGGTTATAATTAAAATGACAAAAGTGCCGACTTTAATCCCACTAGCAGTAGACAACGAGCCGCCGCCAACAAACATTAAAAACATGGTTAAATGAGTACTGGCATCGGTCAAGCTTTCAATCGGAATGGTGTTAAAGCCTGCGGTACGCGGGGTAATCGCCTGAAACCAAGAAGCAATAAGTTGATTACCAAAGCTTAACCCACCCATCGTCTTAGGGTTGTTGTGCTCAAGTAACCAAAACAGAACAAAGGCGACCAAATTGATGACAACAGTGGACGTGAGTACCAGTTTGGTATTGACACTTACCTTAGACCAACTGCGATGCTCAATCAAGTCCTTGATAACGATAAACCCAAGGCCGCCTATAATAATGAGCGAGGTAATCACCAAATTAATGCCCGGGTGCGACACATAAGGCGTCAAATTGGCCGCATTTAAGCCAAAGCCTGCATTGTTAAATGCCGATATGGTATAAAAAAAACCTTCATATAAAGCGGACGGCAACGGCATCTCTTGCGCAAAAAATGTACTTAAGGCAATAAAGCCTATCGTTTCAACAGTCAGCGCAATATACAGTACGGACTTTGCTATGGCAGTGACGTCACCAAAGCTGGCATCCCCCAGCGCCTCACGCGCAATCTTTTGCCCCGCAATGTTAAGGCGGCGTTGTAAGCTAAAAAAAGCAAACACGGCAAAAGTCATAAACCCAAGCCCACCTAACTGAATGAGTAGGGCAATCATCATTTGCCCAAAGTGGGTGTAGTTCGCGGTATCGATGACCGCCAAACCCGTCACCGTCACCGCTGAGGTTGCGGTAAACATAGCATCTAGCCAAGAGACGGGCTCAATCGAAGCAAAAGGCAGTTTTAATAAGCTGGTACCTATGACGATGAGCAGTAAAAAACCAATAGATAAAATAATAGGGGGCGAAAACAGCAGGCTGCTTGCGGTTTTGGGCATGATAACTACCTGTAAAGCTCATGGGCTATATAGAAAAGGGTTATATGACGGATAAGACCTGTTTTTTACTGTGTACGTTGTGAACGTTATTTAAGCAGCGTAGGCCTAACTGTTTGTAACCCAGTAAAGTCCACGTCTGACCTCGGGACAAACTGAGCCCATGGGTATCGAAGTGAGACGGCTCGCCCATGCCATAAATCTGCTCTAATACACAACTTTACCATTACCATTAGTGTGCTACAAAGTTTCTAGCAAGCAGTTTTAAATCATTCACATCACCGCTATACACCAACCGGTCTGGATATTTTACCATCATATCGTCGCTAAAGCGCTGGATGATGTTATTTCCGCGCACAACCAGAAGCAAATGCGTATTCGGGTGTTTTTGTTTGATTTTGGCAACACTAACCGGTGGCAGATGCTCGGGCACATCCAAACGTACTAAAAACTCTTTATTACCAAGCGATAAGTATTGCTTCATCATAGGGTAGGCCATCGATTGCGCAATACGAATACCCATATCCTGCTCAGGATGGATAATATTGGTTACCCCAAGGCTATGCAAAATATCATGATGCGCATCGGTTTTGGCTTTCACCCACAAGTTTTTAACCGGCAATTTAATCAAGTTTAGCGTACACAATAAACTGGCTTCTAAATCATCGCCAATACCCACGATGACGCCATCAAATTGGACCAAGTTTAACTCTTGCAAGGTATCGCTATCAGTGGCATCGGCAATCACCGAGTGCGCGAGGATATCGCTTACCTTATCCACCTCATCTTCATCTAAGTCAATACCGAGCACTTCGTTACCTTGGCTTTGTAGCTCAAAAGCGCACGCCCGTCCAAACACACCCAAACCGATTACGGCAAATTGCATAAGTAACCTCATCATTGAAAAAAATCTGAATAAAAAATAAGTATACGCCTAACACGCTTAACGCGGCCTAAAACGGCTGTATTGGATGCTACCAACTACCAACAACTACTAAAAAACGACAAAAAAGAACACCCTGGGTATTCTCATGTTAAGACATTATTTTGACCTTAACCTTGGGTGAAAGGTTACGCAAGGTTTATATCTTTTATGCTAATTGCTAAATGCTAAATGTAAAGCGCTTATTGAATCACTTTAGCCATCAGCGCCTCACGGCTTAGCAGTTGTTTCTCACCATCACGGCGGTCCACATATTCGTATTGGTCCTCGGCTAAATTGCGCTCGGATACCACAATGCGATGCGGTATACCAATCAGCTCAAGGTCGGCAAATTTTACCCCAGGGCGCTCATTGCGGTCATCGAGTAAGACATTAAGACCCTGCGCTTGTAGCTGTTGATATAAAGCTTCGGCAGTATCCATAACCGTGGTTTCTTTGGACTTCATTGGGATAATCGCAATATCAAACGGCGCGATAGAGTCCTTAATATCTGGAGTCTTAGGCCACACAATGCCGTGGTCATCATGGCTTTGCTCGATAGCGGCCGCTATAATACGGCTGACACCAATACCATAACAACCCATTAATAGCGTTGTTGGTTTGCCATCTTCACCCGACACAGTGCAATTAAGTGCCTGCGAGTATTTATCGCCGAGTTGAAAGATATGCCCAACCTCAATGCCACGTTTTATGCCAAGTACGCCGTGACCATCGGGTGAGGGGTCGCCCTCAACCACATTGCGGATGTCCACCACTTGCGTCATAGCGGCATCACGCTCCCAATTGACGCCCGTGCTATGCGTATTGGGCAAATTCGCCCCAGTAACGAAGTCGGATAAGGCCGCTGCGGCACGGTCAACATAAACCGGTATCGCACCGGTTGTGCCATCTGTGGCCAAGTTTACGCCAATATAGCCTTTATATAATTTGGCTGCTTTTAAGTCATCATCGCTGGCAAGCGTCAGTGGCGCCCTAACCGCCGCTATTTTTTCGGCCTTGACCTTGTTCAAACTGTGGTCGCCACGTAACACCAAGGCCACCAGTTGGGCTTCGCCATCTTCATTAATGCCTTGAACAATCAAGGTTTTAAGCGTTTGCGCAAGCGGCACCTCTAAAAATTTAGCCAACTCCTCACAGCTGGTGATTTGTGGGGTGTCGACATCGAGTCGATTTTGGGTTGGAGCTGGGCGAGTCTCGTGACACACCGCTTCTACCAGCTCAACATTGGCCGCAAAATCGGAGCTATCTGAAAAAGCTATCGCATCTTCACCGCTGTCTGCCAAAACATGAAACTCGTGCGACGCATCGCCACCAATAGAGCCATTATCCGCCAAAACCGCCCGAAACGTTAAGCCCAAACGGGTAAAGATACGCGTATAAGCCGCGTACATGGCATGATACGTTTTTACTAAGGAGTCTTGGTCGCTATGAAAAGAGTAGGCGTCTTTCATGGTAAATTCACGGGCACGCATAATACCAAATCTTGGGCGTATCTCATCGCGAAATTTGCTTTGAATTTGAAAAAAAGTGATAGGCAACTGCTTATAACTGCGTAACTCTCCTCGGGCTAAATCGGTAATGACCTCTTCATGCGTAGGCCCCAGTACAAACTCACGTTGATGACGATCAACAAACCTGAGTAATTCGGGGCCATAAGCGTCAAACCGTCCCGACTCTTGCCATAATTCAGCAGGTTGGGTCATGGGCATCAACACCTCTTGGGCGCCAACCTTCTGCATCTCATCACGTACTATTTGTTCAACTTTTTTAAGGATACGTAAGCCCATAGGCAACCAAATATATAGCCCCGAGGCAAGCTTACGAATAAGACCTGCGCGTAGCATTAATTGGCTTGAGGCGATATCGGCATCGCTTGGGGTTTCTTTTAGGGTAGAAAATAAGACTTCACTGGCTCTCATAAAGGATTCAACTTAACGTAATTGGACTGACTAAGCGATAAAATTAGCTAAAAATTTCTTGAAAAACAAACCATATAGCGGCTTGACCCATATCAGCTTGACCTATATCAGCTTAAAAAAAACTAGGCCATTGAGCGACCAACCGACAAATTTAAAACTTTTAGGCTGCTATGTTAGGTAAAGTCGCTGATGGACGCAATCCTTTTTTTCAAAGCTTTACGATAACCCCATTTATTTGTTATAAACTAAAGGGTATAACTGCGGCAACTACTGCCGCTATGTTTTTTCTAAAGTGTAAGGCGTATTATCGCATTCAATATAGGGGTATAGCAATGAATCTAGTGATAATCTATCTCATACGTCTTCAATGTCGCAATCAATACACACTGTCTTAGTGTATCCATCACTCCCATCACTCCCATCACTCACTGCAATTAGGACATCGTCATGGCTAGGACTGACTCAAATAAGGCGGCTAGCGCCAATATTGCCAATAAAGATAAAAAGCCATCCACCTCGTGGCTATCACGGCTTTTGTTGCTATTAGGGCTGATTGCGTTGGCGGCGGGAGTGTACCTTTATGCGGCCAGCCAAAAAAAAGACGCGGTGACGGTGCTAACCCGAGATGGCGTTATTACCCAAATTAAAGAGTTAAGCCGCCTGCAAACCGTTGTGTTTGCTGTTGACACTGTGATTACGAGTAGCAAAGAGGGCAACTGGTATGCTTTGTGGCAGGATCAGCAAAAAGGCTTGTTTGTGGCGCACGGACGGGTAAATGCGGGCATTGATTTAAACAAACTCACGCCGCAAAGTGTTGAAGTGACGCCCATTGCCACCGAGGCAGACGGTGCCGCTATCGTAGCCTCCGATGCTGATTTAAACATCCATATCACGTTACCTGCTGCCGAAGTGTTTGATGTGTATTTGGATGATATCGAAGTATACGACTTGCAAACTGGCTTGTTTGGGGTGATGAAAACCGACCCAGCTATTTTTGAGCAAGCCCAAGCCTCTGGCAAACAAGAAGTACTGGCGATGGCCTGTAAGGGTGACGTGCTACAAATGGCGACGGACAACGCCCAAAAGCAGGTAGAAAGCTTGTTTAAGCTGACCGGTGCCACTGTCACCGTCGACACCCAGCCAGCCACAAGCTGCGTAGCACCAGCAGTCTAAACCTACTCGTTTATTGTGCAGAACAAACGCCAAGCAGGTAGCCTGCTGAGGGCGGCTGTTTAGAGTCATTCTAGCGCATCGGCCCACTAAGGGGTAAATTATGACGCCCTGTACGGCGATATTGGGGCAATTATTAATTAAAATTAACGGGATAAGCTGGCTGCTTTAGCCATTGTTTTACTAGGTTTTATTGTTAAGTCGGCTTAACAACTTTATAGACTGCATAATAAAAGCCATAACCGGTCTATCTAGCTGCTGCATAATCGGCTAAACTTAGGTGATTATGCATATAGGCTAAAGAGGGTTGTCTAAAATGTAACACTTTAGAATACCAATTTTAGCACGCAAATTTTTACAACTTGACTATAATAATAGAGGGAGGTCGGTGATGAGTAGTCTTGCTACTAATGCTCATTCAAATATGAAGCAAGTCATGCGTACAGCATTAGTGGGGGTTTCGCCTGCCGATCAGTTGATGTTAAAGGGGTATCTTCGCGTCTTGCTGCGCTTAGAGGCCGACCTTGAATGGGTGCCTGCCAATCATCCTCAAGTCGATTTGTTGTTTATTAATGAGGAGTTTCGGGCGTCAAGCAGTGTCAAAAAATTATTGTCTGCTACTGCCACGAAGCCGGTGTTATTTGTCAAACGCGATTCTGACGGTAAAAAAGGCGGCTTACATAGCGATTTGTTAGTCCTACCCTTAACGCAATTGACCCAGTTAAATGATTGGTTAATGACCAACATCGAGGTATTAAAAGATAAAAGCAGTCACCATCATCGGTCGCGCCCTGATACGACCATGACGCCCCAACCAACACCACAGGCCGCACCTGCTAAACCTGCCGAAATCAAACCCGTACCTGCTCAAGCTGCGCCTAAACCTAAAGAAGCGACGTTTGATGACTTGATTGCCTTTATGCAATTGGTAAGTCTGCGATCAGAAGGCGTTTATGAGTTGCTGATTAATGGCAAACGCGCGGGCATTGCTAGCTTAAAGCGCCAGCGCATATGGTTAAGCCAAAATGTGGGAGAGCTTGATGCCACCTGGCAGCTCAAAAAAGTGACCGACAAATTGCCCACTGACGAATCGCTAGATTTGTTTCAATGGTTATGGAATAAAGCATGGCAAAATCCAAAGCCTTTGTTACCCTTAGTGTCTGATAATCAAACCTTTAAACTGCGCTATTGGCCCAAGCCTGAAGATGAAAAGAATAGAAGCGATTTATTAAGAATTTTTACCGCACTTGAAGGCGGCCCTCGCAATCTTAATACCTTGGCCGATTTGGCCGATACCTCAGTAAATAGCGTTAAAAAAGCCGTAGCGGGGCTATTGTTGTCTGGCGCCTTACAACCCACGACCTATACCACGTTGACCTCGCCGTTAACCGCAAATTCATCTCAGCAGGTTAAGGGTTCAGCGAACAAGGTTAGCATGACCGGGCAAGGTACAGACGGCGCACGTCCCGCCGTTGCCAGTACTGGCTCTGCACTCGATGACATCTTAGCAAGACGAGCCTCAGGGCAAGCGGCGCAGCCAATCTCTTCTTCGATTGATATCAACATCAATGCCGCGTCTACCGCTGCCAAGCCCGCGCCAAGCGCGGCTAAAGAGAACAAGCGCGGCTTTTTATCTAAGTTGCGTAATAAGCTTGGTCTATAGCTTTAGATCAACAGCTTTAGGTCAACAGCTTTGGATCAACAGCTTTGGATGAACCGCTATACACCAATAGCTCTAAGAAAATAGCTTAGCCGCTGCCCATAACGCTATGCGTAGGTTGACAAACAGTTAGGCTTTTTTATAGGTGTCCATAACTTATAAATGATAAGCCGACAAAGGGACGTGCTACCGATACGCCAAGGCTAGCGGTTAATATTTGCGACTTGAAAAAAGGTATATAACGTTACTTCACCAGTCACTAGGTGACTCATGACTCTAATCGCATAACGCATTAAGCGACTCACAAATAATATGGCTTTTTAAAGCGGCCATGTTATACAATACTCAGCAAAGGTGGAAGATAGAGATGCAACGTTTAAAAATAGTATTTAGTGGCCCCATGGGTGCAGGCAAAACTCAGGCCATTGCCAGCTTATCTGATACGCCTGTGGTATCAACAGAGGTGCAAAATACAGATTTAGATTCGCACAGTAAGGTGTTGACCACGGTTGGCATGGATTACGGCGAACTTACTTTAGAGGGCGGCGCCGGTATTGGTCTATATGGCACCCCCGGTCAGGAGCGTTTTAGCTTTATTTGGCCTATTTTGTCGCAAGGGGCACTTGGGGTGGTAATATTAATTGACCACTCAGCCACCGACCCGCTAGCGGACTTGGCTAAATACTTAGATACTTTTTCTAAGATGTATAATGGTCGAATCGTTATCGGTGTCAGTCAAGTGGATAAAATGCCAGAGCGTGACACGTCTATTTATCGTGATTGGCTCGATAAAAATCAGCTTAACCTGCCCGTCTATCCGGTGGATATGCGTAAAAAAGATGATGTGTTGTTGTTGGTTGAGACGATTATTGCTTCTTTAGAACAAGATTAAGCACCGCCTTGTCTATGCTAAACAAGGCTAAACAATGCTAAACAATCCTAAATAAGGTTGCAAAGCCTTCAATAACGTTCAAAATAGGGCTAAGCGCGAGATGTGCGCGATGTGCGCGATAGATAAAAGATACGTCTATTAGGTCTTATACGGATAAATTAACATCGCAGCAATGCTTTAGAGTATGATAGACAGCTATAATCACCATGCTAGCATAGGGCTTTGCAGGCATGATGGCATCATTGGCGTAGCTCTAGTAACACATCATATTTTCAATAGTAGTAGTGGGTAACTGTTACGGACAAATATTAGGTGGCTTTAACGCATTTTGGCTTCACTTAAAGCCCCGCTACTTTTTAAATAATAATTTATGGATATAGACACTATGAGTGACCACCTTTTTCAATCAGAAACAAATCGAGTCAAACCTAGCGATTCTTTTATTAGTAACTCCAAAGAAGTGCTTCATGAGCTGGTACATGCCACCAGTGGTATTGATGGGGTGTTATTGGCCTCAACAGATGGCTTTGAAGTGAGTTCTATATTTCAAAAAAACTACGACGGCGGTAAATTGTCGGCAGTGGGCAGCTCAATTTTAGCCTTGGTACAAGCGCTCACCAATGAAGCACATTTAACCGGGTGTCGCTCGGTTATTTTAGATGCCGAAGATGGTAAAATCATGATAAGCTCGGTCAATAACAAACACCAGCCTATGATTGTGGTGGTGGTGACCAAACAGCAGGTTTTATTGGGTCAAATTATGCATGGTATGAATAAAGCCACAGCTAAATTGGTTGAGCTAGATGCTAAATATCATAAATAAAGGCTAAGGCTGAGCCATCATCCTACACTTCATTAAGCGTTAAAAAAACCGTCTAGGCGCCATAGACGGTTTTTTCGCGTTAGGACTCAACATTCAACGTTCAACATTCAACATGGTATCTAAACCTGTTTACGGATGTTGTAGAGGCTGTTCTTAACTTCAGACAGACTGGCTAAGCTTAAACTTAAGACGCCTCGCCCTTAAACTGCTGTATCGCATAGGCTCTGGCCTGCTTATGATTGACCATTGGGGTAGGATAGTTGACATGAGCAAACCTGCCAACATCGCTTAATGCCTTACCCAGCTTACGCTCATCATGCAGTATACTGGCGGGTATCGCAGACAGTTCGGGCACCCATTTTTTAATAAACATCGCTTCTGTATCATGGCTTTTGGCCTGACTAAACGGATTCATAATGCGAAAGTAGGGCGAGGCATCGACGCCGGTTGAGGCACTCCATTGCCAGCCGCCATTGTTCGAGGCAAAATCGCCATCTATTAAGCGCTGCATAAAATAGCGCTCACCCAAGCGCCAATCAATCAGCAAGTCTTTGGTTAAAAACATGGCGGTCACCATACGCAAACGATTGTGCATAAATCCGGTTTGATTCAGGCAGCGCATCGCCGCATCGACCAGTGGCACTCCGGTCATCCCCGTACACCAAGCAGTTAAGTCCTCATTATCGTAGGACCAATTCACTCTACGGTCCGTCACCCTGTTATAAGCCTTGCCTTTAACGATATCGGGGCGGTTATCAATCACATGACGGTAAAAATCCCGCCATGCCAGCTCACTGATCCAGCGCTCAATATCCGTCTGGCTCTGGCCAAACTCAGGGCTGCCTTTGTTTAAACCAACGTGCGGGTCAATATCAAAGTTTGTATCAATATCCACATCAACCTTTTGACTGGCATCTTGAGTCAATAGCGCATTTGCCCTTTGATAACACAGCCGTGCGCTGATAGCACCGACCGTTAAATAGGCGGATAGCTGGCTGGTGGCCATTAGTGCCGGTTTATCTCTAGCCGTGTTGTAATCGGCAATATCCTCGTTAATAAAACTCTCTACGCGTGTGATAGCCGCCACTTCACCCGCCGGATAATCCTGACGGGCGTGCGTTAATAAATCTTGCATAGCAGCAGTCGTATAACCGTAGTGCTGTTGAAACTGGCTTAGGGTACGTTGATGGTATTTTTCTAATGTAGCTAAACTTGTGGTCAATGTAGTTGGCATACTTGGCATACTTGGCATACCTGGCGTAGCTGGCAAAGGTGAATCATTGTCGTTGTTTAAGCCGTGATTGACGCTAGGCAAGTCATATAGCATGACAGGGCTAGCGGCTATAATAGACTGCCACTTGTTATAAAACGGGGTGAACACTTTATACAGCGTATCGGCATTGGTCTTAACGGAATTGGGCGGTAGGATACATTGGTCGTGATAGCGCTTAAATTTGATATTTAAAGCAGCGAGACGTTGGGCTAGGCGCTCATCTCGGGTTTGCTCATTGACTTCGTATTCAGTATTGGCAAACACATGGGTAATATTTAGAGACTGACATAGCTGAGTGATATCGGTCACACTGCCATCAAAAGTGTCGCTCATGATAATATGCAGCTTGAGATTTAACATGTGAGATAACGCTTTAGCAAACTGCTTTAACGTTCTAAATATAAAGTCCATTTGCACCAGTGACATATCTTGCTCAAGCCATTGTTTGCAGGTAATGCTATAAACGGCGTGCACGGTACTGACGTTCGACTCGAGAGCAGTTAGCTCGCCCGTCGCGACCGGTTGCAGCGCCGCATCAAATAGCTGCGTCAAAGCCGTATTGTCAGACAGGCGCAAGTCACGCCGAAACCACATAAGATAATTTTTGGACAGGGTGGAGAAGGGGGGTTGTGTCATGATGTCACCGATATACATACATACGCAATAAGCAGCGCATTAAAAAATGCTTAGAGTATGCTAGGATAACGAGTCTAAAACTATTTAACTTTGGTAAAGGGTTGTTAAAAGGAACAAGGCGGACTATGCAAATAAAATTTTGTGGATTCACTCGGCAAGATGACGTGCGAGATGCGGTGACGCTTGGCGTGGACGCACTCGGTTTTGTGTTTTATCCGCCAAGCCCGCGCGCAGTGACGGGTGAGCAGGCGAAAAAATTGATTGCTCAGGTTCCTGCATTTGTGAGCGTGGTCGCCTTGGTGGTCAATATGAGCGACGAAGCACTGGTTAAGCTGGCTGCTACCACGCCCTTTGATGTGCTACAGTTTCATGGCGATGAGCGCGCTGAGGATTGTCAGCGGCTTGCCGGTAAAGTCAATAAACGCTGGATTAAAGCGTTGCGGATTGACAAGCAAACCCAAGACTTAGCCAGTATCCATGCGCAAATAAACGAGTATGCCCACGCTGGGGCGAGTAGTATGTTGCTCGATGCGTATCAGCAAGACGCCTATGGCGGCACCGGACATCGTTTTGATTGGTCGCTGATTCCGCAACACTCAAGCATGCCGATTATTTTGGCAGGCGGGTTAACCCCCGAAAATGTGGCGGATACGCTAAATTTGCCTATTTATGCCGTGGATGTGAGTGGCGGTATTGAGTCAAGTAAGGGGGTTAAGGATTTTGAGAAGATGCGCGCGTTTATTGATGCGGTTAGGTTAGCAGACTCTACAATAAATGAGTAATAAATCACTCGTTATACTGGTGTGGGTTACATAATGAGTGGTATAGCTTTCATGAACTTTCATCAGATAGCTATATAACCTATAATGAGTGATATAAGAAGCATTAGATGGTGTGCGTATGACGGTGCAACCGCTGACAATACAAGCTTTTTTAAATGGTCACTGGCAAGATATCGCTCAGATAGCCTTTAATGAGGCGAAAAAAATGACCGCCTTAATAGGTCTACAAAAGGTGCGCCGATAAACGATATAGAGTTGAGAGAAAAGGTGAGATAGCATAATGGATGAGGTATTAAACAATAACAGGCAACGTGCCACGAATACTCAGCCTGACCTTGCCGGTTTGACTCGTACCCAAGCCCGAGATAAGGTGATTAACAGTTTGCTGGACTGTACATTGAGTCAGGGCGCCGCGTTAAAAATTTTACGGGTGCAAGTATTGGGTATCAAACAAGAGCAGTTTGCGCAACTGGTCAACGTATCGCGCAAAACGCTGTCGGATATTGAAAATGACAAGGGTAATTACAGCGTCGATACCTTAAATCAAATATTTCGCCCTTTTGGATTGAAGGTAGGTTTGGTACGGATGTAGTGGTATATCGTTGTTGATGCTAGGTAGCAAGATTTTAGAACCTGTACAAATGGAGCACAATATGACAAATTTTAGGTCAGGATGGCATGATTTTCCTGACACTTTTATTGCTTATAGCGAATCCACGATTTCTACTCATCAAGAGTATATGAACGCCAAAGCAGGCGATATAGAGTCAGCTTTAAAATTGGTAGATGAGCTGGTTACTGATGAGTTTCTAATAAGATTAAATAACTTTACTGATGATTTTGAGAATGTGTCTGTTTTACCTGTGCATGCTGAAGAAAGGCTGGGTAGAAATAAAATACCAATTGCCTATGCTAAGTCAATACAAGAGACGTTACAGTTTGAGTTAGAAGTAAACATTGTTTAAGCCAATAGAGCATACAGAACTAAGTCTGACGGTGTCGGCAGATTATTAAAAAGAGTAATTTTTGATGGTCAGGTGACAGAGGGTCGCAACTATTTAATAGTCGATGATGTAGTGACACAAGGGGGAACCTTAGCAGATTTAAAAGGCTTTATTGAGTGTCATGGCGGTCACGTTATTGGGGCAAGTACCTTGTCGGGTAAACCACATTCTGCTAAGATGGCTGTCAGAGGTGCATCGCTAGGACAACTGCGCAAACAAGCTGGCAAAGATTTAGAGCTTTGGTGGCAGGAGCAATATAGTTATGATTTCGCAAAATTTACCGAATCGGAAGCCAGATACCTTGCCAAACAAATCCATAGATATGGTATTAAAACCGTCAGAGAAACGCTTATTACGTCAAGACTTACATCAAGCGGTTGCCTTTAGCGAAGGATATTTTGCTAAACGGGCATAATTACTTAAACTAGATAATTAGGCTTAAGTATATGATTCATTCAACCCACCAAATTGGTGGGTTTTTTTAGGAAAATAAAGCTTGTAACATGGTTGCTAAGCCACTTAAATAATTGCTCAGTCAAGCGTGGGTTAACTTGTCTGCTATGCGGAAAACGAGATTGGCTACCAAAAACAAGGGTGTCAAGAACAAAACAGAGCTACCCAAACCAAGACGACAGCCTGTTAACGTATTGACTAAGCATAGCGATAACCAGTGACAAAAAAGTTTACCAAACCTAAATGCTACTTTGTCGGTTTAGCCCTTATAATGACAAGGATAGGTTATAATCCAAGAATAACCCCTTATTTTAATAATTCAATTTTTACAGATTAAGTGAGCGTCTATGACCAATTTTGAGAACATACCCCATAACGATGACATAGCGGACGAAGACGGCACCGATTTTAGACAATATCCGGATGCCAGTGGGCATTTTGGCATTCATGGTGGGCGTTTTGTGTCTGAAACCTTAATGGCGGCGTTAGAAGAGCTAGAAACCCTGTATTATCAAGTGAAGCAAGACCCGACGTTTTGGGCTGAGTACCACCATGATTTGGTCAATTATGTGGGGCGTCCGACGCCGTTGTACCATGCCAAACGCTTAAGCGATGAGTATGGCGGGGCGCAGATTTATTTTAAACGTGAGGATTTAAACCACACCGGCGCTCATAAAGTGAATAACACCATTGGGCAGGCGTTACTGGCAAAAATGAGTGGTAAAAAACGCATTATTGCCGAGACCGGCGCCGGCCAACATGGCGTGGCGACAGCAACCATTGCGGCACGTTTGGGGCTAGAGTGTATTGTGTATATGGGCGCCGACGACGTCGAGCGCCAAAAAATGAACGTGTACCGTATGCGCCTGCTGGGGGCAAAAGTGGTGGCAGTAACATCTGGATCACGCACCTTAAAAGATGCGATGAATGAGGCGATGCGCGACTGGGTGACCAATGTCGATTCGACCTATTATATTATTGGCACCTGTGCCGGGCCGCATCCTTATCCGCTGTTGGTACGAGATTTTCAGGCGATTATCGGCAAAGAGGCAAGATTGCAGCATTTAGAGAAAACGGGCAAATTGCCGGACGCCTTGGTAGCGTGTGTGGGCGGCGGCTCAAATGCGATTGGGCTATTTTATGACTTTTTAAATGACAGCGATGTGCAAATTTATGGGGTGGAGGCGACCGGCGATGGTTTAGAAACCTTGCGCCATTCTGCGCCATTGGCAAAAGGTCGGGTCGGGGTATTGCACGGCAACCGCACTTATTTGATGGCAGATGATGATGGACAGATTCAAGAGACGCATTCGATTTCGGCAGGATTGGATTACCCCGGTGTGGGCCCCGAGCATAGCTTTTTAAAAGATATTAAACGGGTGCATTATGTCGGCTGTACCGATAAAGAGGCACTGATTGGCTTTCATGAATCCACTCGTAAAGAGGGGATTATTCCGGCGCTTGAATCGGCGCACGCCGTATATTACGGCTTGCAATTGGCGAAGACGATGACCCCAGAGCAAACGATTATTGTCAATATGTCAGGCCGTGGCGACAAGGATTTGCATTCGGTGATGTTGGCTGAGGGGATTGCGCTTTAGGGCTGGCTATTTTTGAGAGGTGAGTGATGCAAGTGATTACTTTGAGAGTTGAAGATGAGGCGGTTGATAAGGTTTTAGAGTTGTTGTCTCGTTTGCCTAAAAAGCAGGTTGAGGTCATCAATTCTTATTCCGATGATGTTTATAATAGTTATGATGTCATACCTATCGATAAGTTGGCTGGTTGTTTGTCTCAATATGTGACTGAAAAAGTTACCGATGAGCAGATGGAACAGGCTGTGGTAGAAGGTGCATATAGGCGTGGAATGGCTGGTAGTAGTAATTCAGATGAATTGCTTATATCCGAGAAGGAACGTCAACATCGTCAAGATGCTTGGAATGATGCGGTCGCTAATTTTGCTTTGGAAGGTATTTATCCAAGTGAGGAAATGAAACGCATCGGACAACTATATATTGATGGAGAAATCACGCTTGAACAGCATGGTGAGTTAATGAGAAAGGCTATTTTAGACGGTATAGCATGAAACAGGAAGTTATCGAAAAGCTAGCCTTTTCTCGTCAAGTTGCAATCATAGCTAATCCTAATGATGTCAGTCAAACTTTTGATGTTGTGCATCTCAAAGCCATTCACGGCTATTTGTTTCAAGACAGTTTAACGCAACGTCAGGCTGGTCGTTTTAGATTAGCCATTAATGATGTGCATGCAAAAAATCGTACGGATACTTATTCGCTTAGCAAGCCCTTTTTTTATCAGCCTAAACCCAGTGAAGATAGAGTAGATGCCATTATCAAAAATGCCGATAATCAACTTAGCAACGGCTCGTCTTTTGAGGACAAAACCAAAATACTCGCCAATCTCTATGCTGAGCTAGATTATGAACATCCTTTCGTTGAGGGTAATAGTCGTACCCTTCGCACCTTTTGTCAGCAATTAGCCAATAAACATGGTATCAGGTTGGATTGGTCGGTTATTAGCGACAAAAAAGATGAGTTTTATCGCGCTAGAGATGTTGAGATTGCCAAAAGGAACATGGAACTAAAACCAGAGAACGCCATCGAAGCCTATATGTTAGAAGAAGCCAAACGCCATAATACCCATGCGTACATTGCCACCCAAATCAGCCTTTATAAGGGTAGATATTTAGCGCAAATTATTGATGAGTGTTGTCGTGCGACAAACTAAAACATTACTTTAATAGACATAGATTTAAGAGACCCCCATGACCCGTATAGAAAAAACCTTTCAAACCCTAAAAACCCAAAACAAAAAAGCGTTAATCCCGTATGTGATGGCAGGCGACCCAAGCCCGTATACGACAGTTGGTCTATTGCACGACTTGGTAAAACATGGCGCCGATATGATTGAGCTGGGCTTGCCCTTTTCTGACCCAATGGCAGATGGCCCAACGGTAGCGACGGCAGGCGAGCGGGCTTTAGCAGGTGGCACCAGTACCCGTCAAGCTATTGCCATGGTCAAAGAATTTCGTCAAACCAATGTTGATACGCCAATTATTCTAATGGGCTATCTGAATCCAGTGGAAATTATTGGTTATGACACCTTTAGCAAGCTTTGTGAAGACGCAGGAGTTGATGGGCTACTCATGGTGGACTTACCCCCAAGCGAAGCCGGCACCTTTACCCAGCATTTATCCGAACATGCGATGAATGAGATATTTTTGTTGGCGCCGACCACCTTGCCAGAGCGGCGCACCCAAGTGTTAACCCATTGCAGCGGTTATATTTATTATGTATCACTCAAAGGGGTAACAGGCTCTGCAACGTTAGATACCGATGATGTGGGCGAGCAAGTGCAAGCCATAAAGTCAGAAACCGATTTGCCGGTGTGTGTCGGCTTTGGTATCAGTAATGGCGAGTCGGCCAAAGCGGTGGGGCAATATGCCGATGGGGTAATTGTGGGCAGTGCCTTGGTCAAACAATTTGCCGACTTAAACGCCCAAAGCGATGCCGCAACCATTGCCGCCGCGCAAGCCAAAATGATGGCAACGATGGATGAGCTGCGCGCCGCACTCGACAGTTTAAGCAGTGTTTAAGCATTGCATAGTGGGTGATTTCGCCAAGCAGCTTCGCAATTATCTTTTATCTTTAAACATTTTTAAGAGTGGAGTTTATGCCAACAGCAGCCATAAAGCCGGATGACTCTGCCCAGTCCATCGCAGCGCCAACGTGGATGACGCGTCCTGTACCCACGGTTAAACGGTTGACCCTGCCTATTTTAAACGCGGTAGAAACCGAGCCGTCAACGCAGTGCCCGCAGTGCCACGCCATGACCACCAATACCGCCTTGATTTTTAATAGCTATGTTTGCCCGCATTGCGACTATCATTTGGGCATGGCTGCACGTGACCGTCTTCATGGATTTTTTGACCAAGTCGAGCAGGAGCTGGGGCAAGCGTTTAGTACCGGCGACCCGCTACAGTTTGTGGATAGCCAACCCTACCCCGAGCGCTTGGCACAAGCCCAAGCAAAGACCAAAGAAACAGAGGGCTTGGTGGTGATGCAAGGCCTATTGCGCGATATGCTGGTGATCGCCTGTGCTTTTGATTTTCGCTTTATGGGCGGCTCGATGGGCTCGGTGGTGGGCGACCGTTTTGTACAAGCGGCAGAGACAGCGTTACAACAGCGCATGCCCTTGGTGTGTTTTGCCACGTCTGGCGGGGCAAGGATGCAAGAGGGGCTGTTATCCTTGATGCAAATGGCACGCACTGGGGCAGCCATTGAGCGGCTGCGCTTGGCGTGTGTGCCTTATATCGTCGTCTTGACCAATCCGGTGTACGGCGGGGTAACCGCATCCTTGGCCATGCTGGGCGATATTCACTTGGCCGAGCCAAAGGCGATGATTGGCTTTGCCGGCAAACGGGTGATTGAGCAAACAGTGCGCGAGGTGCTTGATGAGCCGTTTCAGCGGGCGGAGTATTTGCTTGAGCATGGGGTGATTGACCAAGTCGTGCATCGGCATCAACTCAATGATACCATTTATCGGTTGCTGGCCAAATTGATGCATCATTAATGGCATACTCGTGACGCTTTTACCTGTATAGGTATACAAATCGCGCACATTTTTTCCCCTAAGGATTTTTGTGACTGTCCCATCTTCAATGACTAACCCCTCTTTTCCCACCAAAACCAGCAGCTTGTTCGACTGGTTAACCTATATGCAGCAGATTCATGTGTCGGCTATTGACATGGGATTGTCTCGTGTTTTACCCGTGGCAAAGGTATTGGGGTTGATGGCCTCTGCCAAAAAAGACGCCTATGTGTTTACCGTGGCAGGGACCAATGGCAAAGGCTCGACCACCGCCGTCATTAGTGAGATTTGCCAGCAAGCCGGCTATAAAACGGCTTTATACCAATCGCCGCACTTGATTGATTTTAACGAACGGGTGCGCATCAATGGGCAGGCAGTGGGCGATGCCATTTTGGTCGATGCGTTTGTGCAGGTGGAGCAGGCAAGGCTGACTTGTGAGTTAACCCTATCCTTTTTTGAGATGACCACCTTAGCGGCACTGCTGATATTTGCCCAAGCGCAATGTGACGTTTGGGTGTTGGAGGTGGGGCTTGGCGGCCGGCTCGATGTGGTCAATATCATTGACCCGAATTTGGCGGTCATCACCAATATTGGCATTGACCATGTGGCTTGGCTTGGTGATACGCGAGAAAAAATTGGTTTTGAGAAAGCAGGGATACTACGCGAAAACGTGGCGCTGATTTATGGTGAGCCTGATATGCCGCAGTCGGTTAGAGACGCCGCTATTGCGCTCGACTGTCCTGTTTATCAAATTGAGCATCATTATGATTTTGTCGATGACCCACAACATAAGCCAGATGACTGGGTGTTTAGCGGCGCTCAAATTACCTTAACATTGCCCAAACCGAAACTGTCGTTAATCAATACTACCAATGCGGTGGCGGCAGTGCTTGCCAGCGCCTTGCCGATTCAACCTCGCCATATCAGCCAAGCTTTGCAAAGCGTGCAGTTGGCCGGGCGTTTTGATTGTCGAGCCTTGGCAGGGCGACATTGGTTGTTTGATGTCGCCCATAACGAGCGGGGTATGGCATTTTTATTAAGCCAGTTTGTGCCGTTTTGGCAGCAGCACCACGCACAGTATCCCAACGCCAAACTGCATCTTGTGTTTTCGATGTTGGCAGATAAAGACATCGCCCAAGTCGTCGCTTTGCTGGTGGCGTCACCCTTGCCGATTGCCATGTGGCATATTGCCGAGATTGACTATCCAAGAGCAGCAACCACGGCACAATTGAGCGAATTTCTAACCCAAAATAATATTAAAGATATGGTACAGTATCCCTCATTAGCAGCGGCAGCAGACGGCGTGATTGCAGCGACCCATACCGACGACCTTATTGTGGTGTGCGGCTCGTTTCATACGATTGGCGAAGTGCTTAGCGCCGTAAACTAGCTGTCTTGTAAGTTTGATTCGTTATCTCGCCAACTGTCTTGCGAATTATCTTGTTTGTCTCTGCATTAACTCTCTTAAAAGTAGTCGCCTATGTTGTTTTTACCCTATAGTTTTGCCAAGCGCCATCAAATTTTGTTGCTACCTGAGCCCGATAGCACCGTAGCAGATACCTTAATGCTGACGGCAGACACGCCGGTGAATGCCATTAACGAGGCGCTGCACTTTGCGATGAGTCAGCATGCGGGGGCAAAGTCAAACTTGCAACCGGAGATGCTCACCGTCTCGGTGGAGGAGCTGGAAAAGAGGATGACGGCGGCCTATGCGGGCAATACCGGCGAGTCGCAGCATATTGCCGCTGGGCTAGAGGACCATCCCGATTTGGTGAGCTTGGCAGAAAGCGTGCCCGAAACCGAAGACTTGATGGACTCGCAAGACGATGCGCCCATTATTCGCCTCATTAATGCGCTATTGTCGGAGGCGATTCGGCTGAATGCGTCCGATATTCATATCGAAACGTTTGAGAAGCGGCTCGCGGTGCGTTTTCGGGTGGATGGGCAGCTCAAAGAAATCGTTAGCCCCAAGCGGCAATTGGCGCCGCTGCTGGTATCACGTATTAAAGTGATGGCAAAGCTGGATATTGCCGAAAAGCGGGTGCCGCAAGATGGACGCATCAGCCTCAAGCTGGCAGGGCGTGAGGTGGATGTGCGCGTGTCGACGTTGCCCTCAAGTTTTGGCGAGCGGGTGGTGATGCGCTTGTTAGACAAACAAGCCGGGCGGCTAAATATGACCTATTTGGGGTTGGCAGACAAAGATTATTTGGAGCTCAAAAAACTCATTCATCGACCGCATGGCATTATTTTAGTCACAGGCCCTACCGGCTCGGGCAAGACCACCACCCTGTATGCAGCATTAACCGAGCTCAATGATCAAACCCGCAATATCTTGACCGCTGAAGACCCCATTGAGTTTCAGCTCGATGGCATCGGTCAAACCCAAGTCAATACCAAAGTGGATATGACCTTTGCGCGTAGTTTGCGGGCGATGCTGCGCCAAGATCCTGATGTGGTGATGGTGGGCGAAATACGCGATTTAGAGACTGCCGAAATTGCGGTGCAAGCCTCGCTCACCGGGCATTTAGTATTGTCCACGTTGCACACCAATACCGCCATCGGTGCGGTCACTCGCTTACAGGATATGGGGGTAGAGCCGTTCTTATTATCCTCTTCATTAATTGGCGTGGTCGCCCAGCGTTTGGTACGCACCTTATGCCCCCATTGCCATGACTGGCGGGATGCCGATGCGGTACAGGCGCAACTGTTCGACGAATTAGAGTTGAGTGCAGCACAACGTCAATCGCTGCGTTTGCCCGTAGCCGTCGGTTGTGATAAATGCAACCAATCGGGCTTTAAAGGTCGCACCGCTATTTATGAGGTCATACCCGTCAATGACACCCTACGCCGGATGATTCATAGCAATACTGCCGAATACGAGTTAGAAGAATATGCGCGTAAACTTACCCCATCGATACGCATAGATGGTCTAAAAAAGGTGCTGACTGGCAAAACCACGTTAGAGGAAGTATTAAGAGTGACCAAAGAGACAACCTTTGAGCAAGAGGTTAGTATATAGTATCGGTTCAATGGAAGTAGAGCTAAGCATGGGTTGAGTCGCAGTGACGTAAAAAGTGCAGGTAGGGCGTTTTAATTTAATAGTTTCGGTAAAAGCAATAGATGAGAGAGTAGCCTGTGATACTAGACTCGTTATCGGCTTATGATGAGCAAGCTTATGATTGACAAGATTATTGATGTCAGGCTTATGATTGAAAAGCCTACTGCCTGTAAGCCTATGCAAGATGCAAGCGTCATGTTGAATGCTTGTAAACATCTAAACATAAACATATAGGTGTGGCGCTAGTATACTGGTATCAATGTACTATACCCAATCTGACTGAGTATGTGACCATTAGTTATGTGAGCATCAGTTATGTGAACGCCGTCACTATTTTTAGAGTAGTTTCTATAAAATTATCTTTTACCTAACCCAGCATTAGCAGAGCTTAGTTTACTTCACATACCTTTTGTAACTTTAATCGTACCTTACATCTAAATATCTTGTGTGAATACACGGTATTGAGGCATGACAAACTTGCATATTGTCCTTTATTCTTTTACTATCTGTTTACTTGTGTTGATAAATGTAGTGAAAATAAGTCTTTTACGGCATAATACACAAATTAAGTCGAATGTGACGTTAATGGCAACTCATCATCATCAAGCACCCAGCGCATCCTAGCATCAAAACTTTATCTTATTACAGCATCTTGGCTAAAAAGAGTCGCCTTTTTGCCTCAGTCAGCCCCCTATTACATCACGAGTAGCATGCCAATAATGCTTGCGTTTATCTTTAATCAATAAGTTTAAAATTATGACGTGTCCTTCAAATAACTTTAAAAATAAACTACTTTTGGCACTGCTGTTAATGACGTGTTCAAGCTTGTCTGTCAACGCCAACACAAATAACGGCATTATTACGGATATCAATATCAATACCTTAATTGCTGAGGCGATTCAAACCCATCCGCTGGTGGGCTCTGCTAGGGCAGAGCAAGAAGCAACTGTTGAAGGCATTACTGCCGCTAAGCTCAACCTACTACCGGCCCCAGCCGTATCCGCAGGCTATGATGCCAAAAACGACTTTGTCACCGAGTTGACGGTGCGCCAGTCGTTATGGACAGGGGGGCAGTTAACTGCGAATATCAATCAAGCTATTTTTGATGACAAAGCGGCGGTTGAGCATATTTACGAACAACAAAATCAAGTCGCCAAAACCACTATTGAAGCCTGGCAAAGCTATATCACCGCAGTATCGATGCAGCGGGTGCATCTTGATAACCTTAAACAGTTAAACGAGTTTGAGGCGATGATGCAGCGCCGAGTTAATCAAGGCGTTTCAGCACGTATCGAGCTTGACTTGGTCACCAACCGTATCTTACAAGAGCAAAATGCCTATGATGCTTCCAACGAGCAGCAACGCATCGCCGTAGCACGGCTTGAGCAAATTACCGGCCATCCTATCTCGCCAGGCAGTGCCTATACGATTCCTGAGCTTAGAATATTGGTAGCACAAGCAAAACAGGCATCGAGCAAGTTTGAGCAGATGGCGTTTAATGACGCCAGTTTTTATAACCCTTCGGTGGTTAAAGAGTATTTTCAAGTGGAGTCGGCCAAGCAAGAAGTCAAAGCGCGGCGGGCGTCGCGGTTTCCGACTGTATACGCCCAGTACAAACAAGCCTATTATAAAGACAATGCCAACAATGATGGCGGTAGGTTTTCCATCGGGCTGGATTATCAGCCGGGAGCCGGTTTCTCGAACCTAGCGCTGACACGTGCTTCGGCGGCGCGGGTCAATAGTCTGGTGCAAAATCAAGAAGCAGCGCGGCGGCAGGTGATGGAGAATATACAAGTTCAGTTTCAGCAGTTTGCCAGTGCCAAAAACCGTGAGCTGTCCTTAGTGGCTGCGGTGGCCGGGGCACAAATTGTGGTGAACTCGTATCGGCGCCAATTTATTGCGGGGCGTAAAACGTGGCTTGAGGTGCTAAACGCAGTGCGGGAACTCAGTGACTATCAAATTCAATTGGTACAAACCCGCGCTGATATTTTAGGCTCGTTTTATAAACTGCAAGTCGATTTTAGCCTCATGCCATGGCAGACGTTTGCCCACAATCGTAACCCAGTAAAAATGTTTCGGGTTTTAGACCCAGTAAACGACTGGTTAAATAATCAAAACACGGTGTTTAACAGTCGCAATTTTGGTTATGAGGTTGCGAATACCGATAACAATAACGCGCTGATACGCAATCAAGATTATAGTATCAATGGCGACCCGGTGTTTACGCAGCAGTTATCGCCCAGCGATGGCCTAGAGTCTATTGGCGGCATTGGTAGCATTGATGGCCTTGATAGCACTGACAACATAGACCGCCTTGATAATTCAGACAGCTTTGATAATTCAGACAGCCTTGATAATTCAGATAGCCTTGATAGTATTGATGTACCCAGAAACGATGCTACTGCCTCTGCGCCCAGCACGATGTTAGATGCCGTGCCAGATGCTGTGCCACAGCCGCATAATGATGAGGGAAAGAGTAATAAGACAAAGAGTAATAAGACAAAGAGTAATGAGGCAAAGGTGGTCGAGGTGGTGTTGCCCCTATCAATACAAAAGGCCTTAGAGACAGGGGCGATAATACGCCTTGAAGAGAAGCAACAAATTGGGGCGGCGAAGACAGATATGCCATAACTGGATACGCCACAACTGGCCACTATTGTAAGCAATTATTGTAAGCAATGGCGCTTAAGTGAGTGCGGTATCTCGCTACATACCTCTTTATAGTGAGGTTGAGTGATGCTCCTGTTGTTTAAAGCGCATACGTGCTACGCCCTAACCCTGATAAAAAACATTATATAAATAAGTGATAACTATGAGTGCTAATTCTTCCCCAGTAGGTTTAAACAATATAGACGCACAGACCATAGAACCCAAAAATGACTTAATCACTACGGCGCATCGGGTGTCAGTAGAGCAGTCGTTAGCCGATGCGCTACGCCACATTTTAAGCCAGCAGGGTTATCCAATTGACAATGTCCGTTTGGTAGATGTGATTGGCAAATACAACACTGAAGCCAACAAACAGCAAGGTCGGGGTATTAATACCTTGGGCGGTGTGATTGGAATATTAAACGGGCTTGGGGTGCAAGATGCGCCAAAAATTCTTGAAAAACCAGACGCCGCTTTTTTACCGTTGCTGGTTTTTCATGCGTATCATGGTTGGGGCGTGGTTGAGGGACAAACCCCACAAGGCGCTTGGCGCTTGTGGCAAGAGGAGGGTATTCAAGTTGTGCGTGAGGAGGATTTGTCGTTAATACTGCGCTTACGCTTACAAGATGACCATATCAAACAGCGTAGTGCCAGCTTTAATGAGCTATTAAAAGCCGATTTAATGACCTATAAAGGTGTGGTGATTGAAGCGGTTGTTGCCTCATTTTTAATTAACTTTTTAGCATTGGCCACCTCGCTATTTTCATTGCAGGTTTATGACCGTGTTATTCCTACCAGAGGGGTGAGTACGTTAATCATCCTATCAAGTGGGGTGGCGCTATTCATCATATTTGAAGCCTTGATGAAGTTTGCCCGTTCTCGCATTATGGACAAAGTCGTGGTGGGGTTAGATCAACATTTATCGCGGCAGGTGTTTCAGCGCTTGCTACGTGTGCGTATTGACCAAATGCCAGGCTCTGTAGGCTCTATGGCAGCTAGGCTGCGTGGTTACGAGCAAGTACGTAGCTTTTTTACCGCCAGCACCTTGTTTGGTTTGGTCGATTTGCCGATGACCGTTATTTTCCTTGCTCTAATTGCAGTCATTGGCTCGCCTTGGGTGGCATTGGTGCCTATCATAGCCTCGCTTATTGCCATTTCGATGGGTCTGATGGCAAGAAAACGTATCGATATGATTGCTGCAGAGGGGGCAAGCGCCTCATATTATAAAACAGGATTATTGGTAGAAACGGTTGAAGGCGCCGAGACCATTAAAGCGGGTGCAGGCAGCTGGAAGTTTTTATCACGCTGGCTTGATGTGATGAATGTGACCGTCAAAAATGACCTCGACATGAAGCACACCAACGATAACTTAAGCTACTTTACCCAGCTGCTGCAACAAACCAGCTACGTGGGTATGGTGATTGTGGGGGCTTTTGTGGTCATGAGTGGCGCGATGACCATGGGGAGTTTGATTGCGTGCTCTATTTTGGGTGGCAGAGTCTTGGCGCCTGTTATGGCACTACCCGGCTTATTGGTGCAATACTCGCATGCCAAAGCTGCCAAGGGCATGATTGAGTCGATATTTGCTTTAGAGCAGGACAATCATGGGGTTAACTATCCGTTATCGCCCACCAAAATCAGCGGTCATTATCAGTGTGATGATTTAGTATTTAATTATGTGGGTAATGACCGTCCTGCAGTCACGGTTAAAAAATTAGTGGTGCAAGCCGGCGAGCGCATTGCGATTCTTGGTCCTATCGGCTCAGGAAAGTCTACGTTATTAAAGCTTTTAGCGGGGCTGTATGCCCCCACATCGGGTCGAATTTTGCTAGATGGTTTGGATATTCAGCAAATTAGCCGCGAATCTTTAAGTGAGCAAGTGGGCTACTTACAGCAAGACCATCGCCTATTTCAAGGCACTTTGCGCGAAAACTTGCTGATTGGGATGGCCATGCCCAATGACGACGTGTTACAAAATGTGCTGCAAAGAACCGGACTCATTAACCTAGTTGCCAATCACTCAAGCGGTCTAGATTTGCCGATTAGTGAAGGCGGGCGCGGCTTATCGGGTGGGCAAAAGCAATTGGTCGCCTTTACCCGATTGTTACTCACCAAACCGTCGGTGCTCTTGATTGATGAGCCAACCGCCTCGATGGACAATCGGCAGGAGCAGCGCTGCTTACAGGTACTGCGCGATGAGTTGCAACATGGACAAACGCTGATTGTCTCCACCCATAAAACAGCATTGCTTGCTTTGGTAGACCGCATTATTATTATGGACAATCAACAAATTGTGATGGATGGGCCAAAAGAGGCAGTGCTCAATCAATTGATGCAAAATGAACAGGCCAAACGCCAAGCCCCTATCGATAGCATTGGCCCGACATCAGGGGCGCCAAAAGCCATCAACAGCGAGCCTAGCCAACCCATAGCCCCATCTAGCACGCCTACGCCAAGTGCGCCCAATGCACCTAATTCACCAAAACCTGCGCCAGCGCAAGAAAGGCCAAACGCCATCACGATTACCCCAGTGTCGACCCAAAGTAGAACACAGCCTGCAACCCCAACCGCTGCCAGTCAAGCCAACACAGCCAGTATAGCCAACATAGAAGGATATGCGACAACCACGACCCCTATTAATAGCCAAGCCTCTGCCAAACTATTCATTAGTCAGCAGCCTATTGTGATTCAACCCAAAACGAATACGGCCGCCGATACGACGGGTGCCACTGCTACAGACGATGTTCCAGGCGTGCCATTACAGCCGCCTAACTCGGATGTCAAGACCAACGAGCAGACCCAACCCACTATTAAGGTGACCCAGCCCCAAATTGTCATTAAACCACAATCTGAAGAGAAATAGGCATGTCTGAATATCAATATACCCAAACCAAGCCTAAAATCGGCCGAGCGCGACTTAGTATCTGGGTTGCCCTTATCGGCCTAGTTGTTTTGATTACTTGGGCTTATTTTGCCAAGATAGATCAAGTCACTCGTGCCAAGGCGACGGTCATTGCCAGTGCCAGAACGCAAGAGGTGCAAGCTTCTGAGGGTGGGGTGTTGACTAAAATTTTGGTGGCAGAGGGTGATAATGTTAAAAAAGGTCAGCTACTTGTAGTGCTAGAGGAAGAGCGAGCGAAAGCGGCTGTCGACAATTCCGCCTCGAAAATAGCGGCACTAAAAGCAAAACTAGCCCGCTTGCAAGCCGAAATTTTTGAGAAACCTTTAAAATTTCCAGAAGATATTAAAGATTATACAGACTATATCGAAAACCAAACCCAATTGTATAATCGCCGCCGTGATGCCATTAACGAAGATGTGTCGTCGCTTGAAAAGATGCTGGTATTGGCACAAAAAGAGTTGGACATGAATGAGCCATTATTAGAATATGGCGATGTCAGCCAAGCCGACATTATCAAACTTAAACGCCAAGTGGCCGATATTCAAGCCCAAATTAACAACAAGCAAAACAAGTATTTTGAAGAAGCGCAAGCGGAGATGACCAAAGCGCAAGAAGAACTCGACACCGAGGTTGAGCAATTGCGAGACCGCTCACAAGTACTGGCAGAAAAACGTTTGTTATCGCCACAAGATGGTATTGTTAATAACATCCATATCACAACCATTGGCGGCGTGGTAAAGCCGGGCGAGGTCATCATGGAGCTATTACCAACCAGCAGTGACTTGATTGTTGAAGCCAAAGTTACCCCTGCAGATATCGCTAATGTTAAAGAGGGGCAAAGCGCCTCGGTTAAACTTGATGCGTATGATTTCTCGATTTTTGGCGCTATGAACGGTACGGTGACGTATATCAGCCCCGATACCCTAATGGAAGTCACTCCAAAGGGTGAAACGCCTTATTATCGGGTGTTGATAAAAATTGGTAAAGCCCAGTTTGCCGGTCGTGGTTCACAAATAGTGATTAAACCCGGTATGACCGCAAGCGTTGATATTAAAGCAAGACAGCGTACGGTATTGTCTTACTTAACCAAACCTATCACTAAAACCTTAGCACAAGGCTTAGGCGAGCACTAGGATGGCAATAGGCTAGCACTGATAGCATTAGGATATGACTCAAAGAGGCATTAGAATAAATAGAATATATCAGTGCCAAGTCTCAATATGTGGCACTGATAAGTGACAAGCACAAGCATTGGCGTGATGGTGCTAGCAGTAAACTAGGAAAACAGCATAGAGGTTTAATTTTTAAAAAACGTTTGACACTTCTGGTGAACTGTATATAATACACACCCACAGAGCGAGACCTTAGTGACATGTTAATTCAGGTTTTGAGTTTTTTATAAAATTACCTTTAAGTAATTTTCTCTTGTAGAGCTAAAAAAGCAGTGCTTTTTTGACATGCTCTTTAGGGTGATTAGCTCAGTTGGTAGAGCGTCTGCCTTACACGCAGAATGTCGGCGGTTCGAGCCCGTCATCACCCACCACTATATTAGTTAGTGTTTAAACTTACTAAGACGACCTAAGCAGCGGTAGTTCAGTTGGTTAGAATACCGGCCTGTCACGCCGGGGGTCGCGGGTTCGAGTCCCGTCCGCTGCGCCATCTTTAAAACTTATGTTATCTTTTAAATAAGTACAAAGTTTCACCCCGCTACAGTCAATGTAGTGGGGTTTTTTTATGGGTGCTGGTTTTGCCTAAGCGGTTGTGGTATATAGTATTTTGTATCTATTTAGCCGGTTATTATCTTGCAACGAATGCGTTATATTTGGTCGTATAATCCTTTTGAAGATATAAGCCACTATAAATAGAAACTAATCATTCGTGTTTTGTTAAACCTTAGAAGCGTTAAAATCGATTAAGTATCGATTTAGCATTGCAAGGCGAGAGCTGTGCTCGAGTGACAACCCATTCAAGGGTAGCTAATTCAATATCACTCCCACCTTGCCACTGCTGTTTTAAATAATCAATCACCTCTGTTTTATAAAGCGTATTAACCGTTTCAGCCAACGCATTATCATATGAGTCACTCGTTGGGCCAACAGATGCAATCACACCTTAAAAACCTTTAGTATTTAAGCGTTTATAGCTATCACAGCCAAGTTGCTGACCGTTATCACACGCTTTGCCATACCACTCTTTAGCAATGTTAGAATTCTGTCGTACCCCTTGACCATAGTAGTACATATAGCCTAGATTATATTGAGCAGCTGCATAACCTTGGTTAGCCGCTTTGGTGTACCACTCAATAGCTTTAGTATCGTCTTGTGGTACACCTTCACCTTTGTAGTACATCACCCCTAGATAAAATTGAGCTGACGCAAGACCTTGATTGGCCAATACCTGTGTTTCTGAAAAAGTCATGGCCATAACTGACACAGACAATAAAGCTGCTGACAACAAAACCACCAATCGACGTTTAAAAGATGTCAAATCTCGCTCCTGCTAACAATGAATTTTTGTTTAATTGCTTAGTATAGCAGACAAAAAAGCCACCTAGCAGGGTAATGCCAGTCAGTTAAGTCTGATAGGCATATTTTTTAGGGTATTTTAGGGGTTTACCCTTAACCAATCTTGGGCAAAAACGTTTACGTCGTTGAGGAATCACAAACATATTTGCTTAACCAAACAGCTTATCCGTACGGGGTGCGGCTAATATCGGCAAATAGCTGATGCAAAATAAGCCAAAGCAGCTTATCCACGCTATTTGCGCCATCATCAGCCAAATCGAATAATGGTCGCTGGCGATGAGCGGCATAATCACCCTGAACACAAACGCCAATATCATCAGCGCAAACATAATGACCACAGTTTTAGGCGGCGCATGGATATTTCTGCCCGTATGCCCAAGCGACACCCTTGCCATCATCGCAACTGTCATCAACCCGATGCCAGATAAGGCAAGCGCGTGCACGGCAAGGCTATGCTTAAATCCAAGCCAAGGCTGTAGCGCAAACAAAACAAAGCTGCTACATATGCTTAAAAAGGCGACATACAGCGACCATAATAAAGGTTTGCGCCAAATACCAGGATGGTACCAACCTGCGACCCGAATTAGATTGACCACTGCCACACTGCCTGCACTTAGGGTGATGAGTAATTTGTTAGGAAAAAAGATATCGGCAATCATAAACACTAAAAAAGTCAATAAACTTAAGCCATCCAGCAGTTTACTATTTTTGATAACGACATCTGTATCGCCAGCCGCCGCCGCGCCGCGTTCAATAAAAAACGGCACCACTCGACGCCCTAAAGTAAGCACAAGAGCGATGACCAAATACAAGCCTAAATAAATGCCAAGACGCACATACTCCATATCACCATTATAAATGCCCCAATAGCACAGCCCATTGCCTATCATAAATAACGCTAATTTTGATACAATAGCCAATTGTTTGTATTGTTTGACTGCGACCACCGCTTTAGCGATGACCCCCACTGTCCAGCCTAGAAAGGCCAAATCTGCCACCATCGCCAGCATCAACAACAATGATGTATGGCTAGATGTGTTGCCGATATCATTGCCAATACCTAGGCCAACAGCCAACCAGCACAAACGAGCCACAGCCCAACAGCCAAATATGCCCATTAGCCGATAGCCGTAAGGCATCATAACGCCCGTCCAAGTTTTAACTGCTGTCAACAAAAAACCACAATCACTGCCAGTGCGTAGCCGTAAAACATCTCATGAGCGTGCCAGTAAAACGGGTTTATTGTCATCGCATCAAAGTTAACTTTTCCGATAAGTATCCAGCCCCAGGCCAGCATGGTCACGCAGGCAAATACGGCAGCGCCGCTAAAAAATATGCGAAAACTTAGGTTGAATAACGGATGCGGTGAGATGGGGCGTTGCGAGGGGGCTTGGATGGGCAGCATTAGAAAATGTCTCCAATATAAGATAAAGCAGTATTTGGTTATACCGCCGCTATTAAGCTAGCTTCTCTAGCTTATACCTTTTACACCAAAGGTAAATACCTTATTGCTACTAAGGATTAAAATAGGCGAAAAAAAGACAAATATTTGTTGGTTAAATAAAGCTTAATCTATCAGCCCGCTGTTAATTAGCTATCAGTCACCTCTTAATGGCAGCGTGCCAAAGTCTTGCACGGTAACCAATGCGGCAACCTTGTCTTATGACTCTGGTTTTATAAACCCGGTATACTCTTAAGCCAATCAATAGCGCTGCTCAAGCCGCTAAGTAAGCGAGTCCCTTGTTAACAGACCCTTATTAGCAGCGCCTCTACCATTTTTTGAAACACGAGACCACGATATGATTACCATCGAAGCTTTACAACAGGCGATAACCGCGCGTATTGAACGTTATAACCAACTCGATAAGCCTTGCGCCACACGGCAGACGCAAACTGTGCCATTGTTACAAAGCCGCCAGCACATATTGGCGCAAGATGTCAGTGCGCCGTTTGCAGTGCCACGCCAAGATATATCGGCGATGGATGGTTATGCGCTTGCAGTGGGCAGTTCGCTTGATGAGGGCGCAGTCATCACGATAGTCGGCGAGTCGCAAGCGGGCAATCCGTTTGACTGCCAACAGGATATTCAATTACAAGTAGGGCAGGGGGTGCGCATTTTTACGGGGGCTGTGGTACCACAATCTTGTGATACAGTAATTATGCAAGAAAACACTAATTTTGCAGCTATCAAAAATAGCATTGACAAAACCCAGCCTTATCACATTACCTTGACCCAAGCGGCGACTGTCGATAGCAATATTCGCAAACAAGGCGAAGAGATACAGGCGGCTGAAGTGGTGCTACACAGCGGTAAACGTATAAACCCTGCAGATATTAGCTTGCTGGCCAATTTAGGTGTTGATAAAGTGGTCGTCTATGCCCCCTTAACGGTGGGGCTATTGGCAACTGGGGACGAGCTGGTTGCCATTGGCATGCCACTGACATCACTGGCACAAATTTATAATTCCAATACACCAACATTAAAAAGTTTATTGGCCGATGTGCCCGTGACGATTAAAGATTACGGTATTATTGAAGATGATTTGCAAAAGACCACCGCAGCGGTGCAGCAAGCTATGCAAGATTGTGATGTGCTGATATCGACAGCTGGCGTGTCTGTAGGCGATTATGACTTTTTGACCACCGTTATCAAAAATTTGGGACAAATCAACCAGTATAAAGTGGCGATGAAACCGGGTAAGCCCTTTGTATTTGGCGAGCTGTATGCTGCGTCAAATGAAGGAAGCAGCGAGGAAGGTGTCGAGGAAGCTAGCAAGAAAGATAGCGAAGAAGCTAGCGAGAAAAGTCGCGAAAATAAAACGGTGCAACAAAAACCACCCGTGTTGTATTTTGGCTTGCCTGGCAATCCGCTATCGGCGGTGGTTGGTAGCCTACAGTTTATTATTCCGGCATTGTGGCAAGCATCAGGGGCTAGGGCGTCACAGATACCAATGGCATTAACCGTTCAGGCCACGCTGGAAAATGATGTTAAAAAGTCCGTAGGGCGTACCGATTTTCAACGCGGTATCTTAGCGCAAGAGGCATCTGGCAATTTTAGCGTAACCAGCTTTGCCAAACAGCAATCGCATCGCATTAAGCAGTTAAGCCAAGCCAATTGTTTGCTGGTGCTACCCAAAGACAGTGGCGATTATCGCAAAGGGGATAGGGTGAGCGTCCAGCCCTTTCCTTGGATTTAAAAGATGAGCGTCAGATTACTTTTTAAAGCCGCTCATAAAAGGTATCAGCCTAAAAAACTATCTACATAAAAGATTAAATAAGTGCGTTTTAATCTTTTATAAAAGGCTAAACTTTAACGTAGCCGCAATGTTAAAGCCGTTATCGCAAAACATCTAATAAGGCATGCGCAATCATCGCGCCTTGAATACGATAGCCTTTGCCATTAAGATGAATGGCATCTTTAGAGGCAAAACCAGCATCTCGCCACTTGGCAACCGAGGCATGACCGCCTGCAATAGTGTACCAATCATAAAACAAGGTGTTTTCTTCTTGAGCAATACGGCGCATCAGGGTGGCATATTGAGCAGAAGCGGTCACATTGTTGCCTTTATAGTCGGCCTCTTGCACGCTGGTTAACAGTATCGCCGCATTGGGGTTGTTGCGGCGAATACGCCAAATGGTGTCTTTTACCATCCGCTCAAAGCCTGCAGGAATCTCATTTTCATAGATAAGGTCATTGGTGCCATAATCTAACACCACCAAATCGGCATTGAGAGCGGCAAACTGCTGGTCAAAAAAGTCTTGTTGTAGCAACGCCTTAAATGCCGCGCCACCAACGCCCAAATTGTGATAAATCACCCCGCCTGCCGTATTATTGGTCAAATTAACCCCATGCAGCTCAAAACTTGCTGCGCCGCTATTGGCCTTACTAAAACTAAAACTTAAGTCTCTACCGGTATTGGGCAAATCAAACGTCACGCCACCAATTTGGTCATTGGGCTGGCGTTTGGCGCTCAACGTTTGCGCGGTACGTCCATTACTGGCGGTGACCTTGTAATCACCTCCTAAGGCACGATAATAAACGGTTGCTTGGAGTGAGCCGAGGTCATTGTCTGCTTTTTCAAAGTCAAAATTCACTTGCGAAAAGTTATCACTGGTTTTGGCCACAAATCCTGAAATACCCACGCTCATTTTTGGCGGCTGTTGGATGCTGTTTGCGGTGCGCCAGTCGCCAGAAAAACTGCTGGTGTAATCCTCCTGCGAGTAGGTTTTGGCAAGGGCATAAGGAAAAATCATACCACGGCCACTATTGCCATGCGCTTGCTGCAAAATACGCCGAATGGGGGCAATCTTCCAACCCAACTGCACATGCGAGTCGCCAAAATGAGCCACCACAACAGGGCTTGTTGTCCGACTCTGCCATTTATTTTTTAAGCTACCCAATGACTTGGCGTTGGCATATTCGATTTTATTCAAACTATAATTAATATTGGACGGCGCCTCAGGGCTAGGCACATAAGCTGAGGGCACAGACATAGAGGGCTGCGCAACGCTTGTGTAATCGGTGCGGTTAACACTTTTGAGAACAGTATTGTTTAAGGTTTTAGTGCTTGGAGTTAACGCGTCTTTACGGATAGTAGTCGATTGGCTTTGCGGAATGTTGGTGAGCACAGTGTTGCCTTTTTTATCTTTATACTCATAAAAATCTGCCCAACCAATTTGAGTCGCGCCTAGCAAACAGGCCACTGTTATGGCTTGTATGAGCAAGGCTTGAGTAGTCGCTTGTTTAGTCGTCATAGTATTACCTTATCAGTATAAAAATAAAATTCGTAGTGCGCATAGCGAATAGGCGAATAGCTGAATATCCAACACACTCCAAAAAAATGCGCTTTTTATTTTAGCATCGCATCGCCATATTTGACGACGGCATTAGAGTTTGCGGCAAACGTGTTAAAAGCAAACAACAACTCGCCAATACCATTATCCGCCATTAATTTGGGGATATTGCCCTTAAACGAGCGGTAATCGATGATATATACCTCACTATAATTGGCGGCAAAATAAGTGCTTAGCGCATTGCCAAAGGAGTCTTTTACAATCAAAATTTTGCGGTTATTGGGGTTATCGGTTTTCACCTTCATTAATGGAATATCACCGCCCAAAAATACGGTGTAGTCTGTGCGGTCTTCAGCATAAATCTTCCAAGGAGAGCCATTTGGGGCACTGTCATTATAAAGCGTTGCTGTATAATCTGTCGGTATTTTATAATAGTCAAGTGTGTCAGGATTGTCTTTAAGGCTATTATCGCGGGTGTACTTATATAAGCTGCCCAAAAACGTACCCGGTTTTTCGACATGCTGCAGCTCGCTTAAGCTTAGTGGGTTAAGTCCCGCACTTTTGGCAAACGCTGTATAAGCATAATAGGCGCCAAGCCCTGTCCAATGATGGTCGGTTCGAAACATAATATAGTCATCTTTATGCGGCAAAATTGCTTCATATGCCGGCACCGAGGTAATGCCAGGTGCTAGCAACGTATTAAAGATAGCAATGTTTTCTTTCTCCTTCATCACCCCATTGTTGACTTGTTCGGGTAAATAAAAGTCACTACCGGCAGGGATAACCATAGCATACATTTTGATACTAGGGTCGAGTGTTTCGCGATAGCGGTTGAGCAAATCGGCAAAGGGTTTCGCCGTTGCCTTAGAGCCGCCAAAGTTTTGCACCACTCGCCCATTGACGATAACCACGCCTTTTACTTTGCTAAAATCGTTGACCAGTTCGTCAGATCCTGCTACCGCATTTACCGCATTTACCGCATTTACCGCATTAGCATTAATAGGCAATTTGCCATCAGGATGGCTATTAGTCGCCTCATTGCCCTTAGCAAGGTGATTACCATGGTCAACCGTGCCATCGGGCGTGGCAGGTGCGGTCGGCATCGATGGGTCTGAAGTTGCTGGAATTTCCGGGGTTTCTAAGCTTTCTGGGGTTGATGCGGCTTGTTCAGGAGTGACGGCTGCGGTAATCACTTTAAACTCTTTGTTTTCAACGCCCTTTAAGGTGTTTAACTGCTCGGCAAACCCCATCCACGCGTCACGAAAAATAAAGTGGTCGTTATAAAACTCCTCAAAACTTCTTTCAAACTTGCCGGATAATAGCGTCTGTTGATTCACAAGCGGAAAATCGGCAAGATTACGCTTTTCATCCTGAGAAATGAGTTGCCTTGGCATCACCCAAAACAATACGCCGCCTACAATAAGCAGCAGTATAAACGTCATAGAATTTATGATCATCATGGTGTTTTTCATAAATTAACCTGTGATTAAAGAGATGCCCTAGAATCTAAAATAAATAAATGGGTTATAGGTGCTGCCCACCAACAACGCAATGGAGAAGCCTAGATAGACCATGTTTTGGACATAATCTGTTGCCACTAGGGCATTGCTTGACACGCGTGTTGCTAATTGAGCGCGCACCCACGTGTGAATGGGGAAACACAGCACACACGCCATAATTAGCCAATAGAGGTTGGCCTGTACAATCGATTTTTCAGTATAGCCAATGAGGGGGACGTTGCTCAATCCAAACATCACCTGTAATTGCTGACTCAATAAGGTCAAATCGGTAAAGTAGAAGATGGCCCAACCGACTACGATAAAAAAGAGGGCATAAATGTGCTGCAATACTTTTGGCAGTTTTTTTAAAATACCGACAAGCACAAATTTTTCGATTAATAATAAAATACCAAAGTACAGCCCCCACAAGATAAAATTCCAGCTTGCCCCGTGCCAAAAACCCGTGAGCATCCACACTAGCATAATATTGCGCACTTGCTTGCTGCGATTGCCGCCTAGCGGAATATAAACATAGTCTTTAAAAAAGCTAGATAAGGAGATGTGCCAGCGTCGCCAAAAGTCGGTGATAGATACGGCAGTGTAAGGGTGCTTAAAGTTTTCATGATAGTGAAAGCCAAACATTTTACCAAGCCCAATCGCCATATCCGAGTAGCCAGAGAAATCATAGTATATCTGTAAAGAGAACAACACCACGCCCAGCCACAACCCAGCTACGGTAGCGGTGGCAGGGTCTTGATGCAGTAGCGGCTCGGCCAGCGCCCCCGCAATATTGGCAATGCATACCTTTTTAAACAGGCCTCGGCAAAAGCGATTGACGCCACTGCTAAAGTCAACCCATTTAAAATAGCGTTCGTTAATTTCAGTGGCGATGTGGCCATAGCGTATAATAGGGCCTGCCACCAAGTGGTGAAAATTGGCGATATAGACCAAAAATGAGGCATAAGATTGCTGCGCTTTCACTCGCCCATACCAAACGTCTAAGGTATAGGAGATGGACATGAAGACATAAAAAGAGATGCCAACGGGCAACACAAAATTAGGCTTAGGAACTTGTAGGCCCGTCAACGCATTAACATTGTCAACAAAAAAGCCGCTGTATTTAAAAACAATCAGGCAGCCGATGTTAAACGCCAAAGTATTGAAAAGACCAAGTCTAGCGATGGGCTTACCACGGTGTTTTTCAATAAATAAACCATTGGCATAATCGATTGTTGCCGACATTAATAGCAAGATGACCCAAATCGGCTCACCCCACGCATAAAACAGGATTGAGGAGATAACCAAAATCCAGTTACGCACATACAATGAGGGAAAACTATAATAAAGTAATAAAACAATGGGTAAAAACAAAAATATAAAGATGAGGCTCGAAAAAACCAAGAAGACCTCCCAGAGTCTTATTACAAGCTAATAGGTAAAATAATAATTAGGGTAAGGAGTAAAGTAATGCGTAAAAAGTAAGGAGAAAATGGTAAACACTGTGATATTAGCTTCTGATAGCTAAACCCACTTACATTATTTACAAAAATAAATAAACTCACGATTATAGAGTAAATCGATTCATATTACAGCAGTGAATATAAAAAAAATAAACCTTTAACGAGAGGTTAATGCTTGAATTGATTGATGATTGAGAATTAATAATTGAGTAGTATCAACGTGTCATTCGATTTTCAGGATGTAGAGGATGTTGAGGAAGAGTGGCGCACGGCAAGTATGACAAGTATGACAAGTATGACAAGTATGACAAGTATGACAAGTATGACAAGTATGACAAGTATGACAAGTATGACAAGAAAAACGACAGCAATAAATACCTTGCAAGTTTGCGCGTGGTATTGTGTTGCGATAAACAAGATTTAAATAAGCCACTATTTCAAAGATGACAAATAAGCAGTTAAGATGCCCAACAACGAACTAGGTACCGCAATGAGCAATAAGCACAGACAAAGTTTAAGTGATGATGAATTACTGCGGTACTCGCGGCAAATTTTATTGCAAGGTTGGGATATTGAGGCACAGGAGCGCTTAAAAGCCAGCCGTGTGCTGATAGTGGGGGCGGGCGGGCTAGGGTGTCCTGCTGCCGAAACCTTAGCGAGGGCTGGGGTTGGGCATATGTATATCATTGATGATGATGTGGTTGAAGCAAGTAATTTGCAACGCCAAACCCTGTTTACGCCAGAGGATATTGGTCAATGCAAAGCGCAAACGGCGCAGCAAGCACTACAAAAAATCAATCCTTTTATCACCGTTAAGTATAGTAGCCAACGTTTAAGCGCCGCCAATGCGAGAGCGATTTTGCAAAGTGCGCAGATGCTAGAGGCCACAACTGGTCCACTGGCCAATAGCCCAAACCCAAATTCAAGCTCAAAGCCAAACGATACAGGGCAGTGTTTGCTGGTAGATTGTAGCGATAATTTTGCGGTACGCGAGCTGTTAAATGGGCTAAGTGTGCACCATAACTTGCCCTTATTGTCCGCCTCTGCCATCGCAATGACAGGTCAGTTGGCGTTGTACGAGCCCTATAAAAATAGCGGCTGTTATCACTGCGTGTTTGGGTCGGCTATAGCACGTCAAGGGCAGGATGACACGCCGCTAAGCGCTGGATTAGAAGAGGCACCTAGCCAAAACTGTGCCAATTCTGGGGTACTGGCAAGTACCACCACGGTGATGGGCAACTTGCAAGCCAATCTTGCACTACAATTTTTGGGTTTGGGGCACAATCCTTTGCATGGTCAGCTCCTCATTTGGCAGGGCAGTAGCATGACCCAAAACCTGCTGCGCTATCGTCAAGACAAGGCGTGCCCGATTTGTGCGCTGCCCAAGCTGCCCAATTAGATAAAACGTAGCCAGGCTACTCATCCAGATATTTTGTTACCAGTGGGCTAAGGTCAATACTAACGCCAAGATTCACTAGATTCCAATATTGACCGGACACCGTGCGATCTAGCATCATCGTGGTCGGTGAGGGCTGGAACTGCTTGAAATACTTAAGCGCTGTTTTGGCTTGCGCCATCACCTCGTGATGCAACTGACTGTTACCAAAGTCAAAGTCGCCCGAATGATAAGGGGCAATAGAAAAGGGTTTTAAACAAATCTCTAGCCATTGTTGATAAAAGTCTCCGGGGATGGTCACCTCATCACTGCGGCGAATACCCAAAGTGACTAAATCTTGTTCGAGTGCAGTCACATCGGCTTTCAACGCATGGCGCATAAAGCGTTTAAAAATCTGCACTTCGGCATCGCTGTAGCTACGAATGCCGCCAAAATCATAAGCAACCACGCTGCCATCTGGACGAAACGCAAAATTGCCTGGGTGTGGATCGCAGTGGATGCGGTACAATTCAAAAATTTGCCCCGCACTAAAGTTAAAAAGTTGGGTAGCAATCTTTTGTTTGATGCTGTTGTCCCAAGTTGCTGCGACGCTTAAGGTTTCGCCCATCTCTTCGGTCAAGGTTAAGATGCGCCGGCTAGAGTGGCTTTTAATGACTTTAGGAATAATCAGACCAGCATCATTGGCATGAAACGCCCCAAACACGGCTAAATTTTGCGCTTCTTTAACGTAATCGAGCTCGTCTTTTAAACTATCGCGGATTTCGTCAAAGATTTGATCCTGCAATTCTCGGCTCATGCTCAAAACGCCGGTCATCTTTAACGCCATGCGCACCTGTTTTAAGTCGCTATCGCAATTTTTATCCACATCGGGATACTGAACCTTCACCACTACTTTTTGTCCGCTGGGCAATACGGCTTTATGCACCTGACCGATAGAGGCGGCGGCAAAGGGCTGTTGTTCAAACTGGGCATACGCTTGTTCAATCGGTATACCAAGCTCACGCTCCACCTGCTGTTTGATTTGCGCGTAGGGCATAGCAGGAGCATCTTTTTGCAGCTTTTCAAGCGCTTGGGCCACCTCGGGTGGAAACACGTCTTTATATTGCGAGGCAATTTGCCCCACTTTCATCACCGCCCCTTTCATCTCACCCAAGGTATCCGCAATTTGAAGACCCACGTCCTTTAACATATCGGAGCGTGCTTCTGCCCGTTTTTCCTCATCGCTTGAGAAATGCTTAAACGAGTTTTTGGCCGCCTTTCCCGCAATGCTTGCGGTCATCCCTGCAAGCTTCATAAACCGTTTGCCCGAAGAACTTGCCATAATATACGTGCCCTTAATAGCTAATAACGAATCACCCGATAACGTGATGACTGGAATGCTCGATTGTGATAAATACTGACGGATATGGATAAATACTGACGGATATGGATAAATACTGACTGATAATAGATACGCACAGATAGCAATAGAGTTGCGGCAATAGCGCCTAACGGTTACCAATGCTGCTAGCGGGGTTAGCCATTGTCGCTCAAACCATACTGCTCTATAAAAAATGTTAAGGCCATATCATACCCCAAATGCCCTAAGCCGCAAACAACCCCCACCGCTTTGTCACTAAAATAAGACTGAGCCCTGAAGGCTTCTCGGCTATGAATATTGGAGATATGCACCTCAATAAACGGCTTTTGAATCGCCAGTAAGGCATCTCTAATCGCCACCGAGGTGTGGGTAAAAGCGGCAGGATTAATAATCACTGCATCGATACGCTGTTGACTATCACCCAACAAGCCATACTGTTGAATCACATCAATCAACACACTCTCGCTATTTGATTGTACAAAAACCAAACCAATACCGGCGCCTTTGGCCGTTATGGTGAGCCGATTTTCAATATCTTGCAGGGTGGTGGCGCCATATATTTCTGGCTCACGCAACCCCAATAGATTAAGGTTAGGCCCATTGATGACGAGCACACGGCGGTTTAGGGGAGACGCCGCAAATATAGACTTTGACATAAGATGCTCTAGTAACGGGTAAGGGTAAAGGGTTAAAACGGTAAAGGGTTAAAAAGGAGAATGCGTCAAGAGACTAGCAGGATGCGGGCAAGATAGGCAAGACCCTAACCACAATGATAGTCATGACTATCGACACAACCATGACCATCGACACAACCATCGATATAACCATCAACGCAACCATCGATATAACCATCGACACCATCATAAATAGGTTATGCTATTTTTTTAGGCTGCCGCGCAATAAATCAGTTGTCAATGTGAAAGTTATGTTAAAAGGCTTTGTGTTGTAATAATCGCATGCTATGATAAGTTTTAGATAGTCAACATGTGTATCTTATGCTAAAAAAAGTAGCGGAGTGATTAGCGAATTGTAGCAATAGTATACGCCAGTTTAGTATCCTATGCTGAAATACCCCTGCAATCTAACACCCGATAATGATGATAGGCACAATGCTGTGATGTCAACCGTCAATAAATTGGGGCTCAATTAAAGTTTTATTCATCAAGTTTTAGGAAGTAGATTATGTCAGCTCGTGAACAAGGTGTGGTTAAGTGGTTTAATGATTCTAAAGGTTTTGGTTTTATTCAACGTGATAGTGGCGAAGATATCTTTGTTCACTTTCGGGCGATTCAAGGCGACGGTTATCGCTCGCTTGCCGATGGTCAAAAGGTTGAATTTATTGTAACCGAAGGCGAAAAAGGGTTACAAGCTGAAGAAGTGACTAAAGTAGAAGGCTAACAAGCGCCATAGCCCAAACATTAGACTAGGGTTGACGTTAAGTCAGTACAATAAATCTTATGGCAATCTTACTGCTTTAAGATGGGTTGTGCTGGCTTTTTTATTTCTTGCTGTAAATATTCTATCAAGATAAGTTATTCAACATACTTTGCTTGATTGGGCATGCGTATCCCTCATTTATCTAATAGCTAATATTTAAGGAAGTACTGTGAACCGTTTTGATACGTTTAGCGCTTTAAACTTACACAGTAGCATCCTTGCTGCCATCAAAGACCTTGGTTTTACTAAGCTGACCCCAATTCAAGCGCAAATATTGCCTTATACTCTGTCAGGACAAGATGCTATTGGGCAGGCGCAAACCGGTACGGGAAAAACAGCCACGTTTTTAATCACCATTATCGCAGCATTGTTAGCCAAGCCCTTTAGCGCAGATGAAGCGCGCTATCTGGGTGAGCCGCGCGCTTTAATTTTAGCGCCTACACGGGAGTTGGCAAACCAAATTTATGATGATGCAATAGCGTTGACTCGTCATACCGACTTGCACTGCGTTTGTGTTATGGGCGGCGTTCATTATGACAACCAGTTGGATGCGCTCGACAAAGGCTTTACCGACATCCTTATTGCCACACCCGGGCGTTTGATTGACTTGGTGCAAAGAGGCGATGTTTATTTGGATCGGATAGAGGTGTTGGTGTTGGATGAGGCAGATAGGATGCTAGATATGGGTTTTATTGCCGATATTAAACGGCTAATTGCCAAAATGCCACCCAAAACTGACCGCCAAAGCCTATTGTTTTCGGCCACGTTCAATCAAGATGTCATGGCACTGGCTTATGACTGGTTGTTGCAACCGATATTTATTGAGATTAAACCTGAGCACAAAACTTGCGATTTGGTCGAGCAGTATTTTTATCTGTTGACCGAAGCGGATAAGTACCAGGCTTTGACCCACATACTGAGCGACGTCACCCTACAAAAAGTGATTATTTTTGCCAACCGTAAAGACCAAGTAAAGCGCCTGTTTGAGCAGCTACTACACGATTATAATGTGGTGATGCTGTCCGGTGATATCCAACAAAGCCAGCGCGAGCGGTATTTAGAACAGTTTAAATCGGGCGATGCCACTATATTGGTGGCAACCGATGTGGCAGGGCGGGGCATTCATGTGGATGAGGTGAGCCATGTTATCAACTATACGCTGCCAGACCAGCCCGAAGATTACGTGCATCGTATTGGCCGTACTGGACGTGCCGGCCATACAGGCGTGAGTATCAGCTTTGTCAGCGAAGACGATGCGTTTAACTTGCCCGCCTTAGAAGCGCATTTAGGCGGCAAACTGGCATTAACGCTATTGTCTCTTTAGCTAAAAAAGGGGGCGAATTAGCAAGAAAGTCGCTAAAAAATCAGTGGTTAACAGCAATACATTCGCCTAATTCATAGGTTCGTCATGGTGCATGGATTCGCTGTGAGTCATAGATGCGTCATGCTTGATATGCTCGTTTGAATTAGCGTGTTCACCCGTTGTCGCATCTGCATGCTCATGCCCATGCGCCTGGCTATGACTAGGCTGATGACTTTGATGACCCTGATGATTGCCATGCAAATTTTGCATAATCAGTGGCAATGCCATGACCGCAAGCCCAGAGAGTATCATAATCACGCCATTAAGCTGACGTAACCTGAAGCGTCCGATTTGGCGCTGCAACCAGCCAACGGTTTCTTGCGTCGCCACCAGCATCGGCACGGTGCCCAAACCAAAGGCAAACATCAATAGGGCACTAGTCGCTATATTAGGGCTAACCGCTGCCATTAATAACGCACTATACACTAAGCCGCAAGGCAAAAACCCCCACAATAAACCGGCAAAAAAGGCTTTGGGAAAGGTGTTTATCGGAAATACCTTTTGGCGCAGTGGAGATAGCTTTTGCCACATCGCCATACCAAATTTTTCAAGTTTGTTAAAAGAAGCCCAGCCGAGCATCGATAAGCCAATCAGCACCAGTACTAAGCCCAGCAGCAGCCGTGGTACGTTATTGCCATCCATCAATGGCGCCAAAGCGGTTGTGCCAATTAAACCAGCGATTAACCCTAAAAACGCATAGCTTAACAAGCGGCTAAAATGATACGTGGCGATAAGTCCGCGTTTTTTAAGCGGGCTAACCTCTTGCATCGATAGCCCAAAAGCGGTCACTAACCCCCCACACATGCCTAAACAATGCGGTGAACCAAAAAGTCCCATAAACAAGGCGGCTACAATCAGGGGGCTTAGCGTCATCACTGTTTTAAGCTATCCTTAATAGTTATATCAATATCATCGTCAATCTCAATGCCGCCGCTACTGATAGCGTTATCCGTAGTCACTTCGGGCTTGAGTATTGACGGGGCATATTGGTTTAACACTTGGCGCCGCTCTTGTCGGTCATCTAAAATAATGCGCTGCGAGGCGTTGTCTAGGTCTTCAAATTGATTGGATGTCACGGCATAGCGTACCGCCCAGATGGCAACCACAAACAACATTAGACTAAGCGGAATTAGCAAATAAATACTGAGCATTGAAACTCCAAAGCAAAAAAGTGGCCTTAATGAAGACTTAACATTCACAATGACGGTTTAAAATACCAAAATTAAGATTCACTATATGGGTTTACCGAATAAGCCGGATAGGATGGATGCGCATCTATCCAAACGGGTTCTGGTTCTAACAAAATGCCAAACAGGGCCTTAATTTTTTGTTGAATAAATTGCTGGGTTGCTAATACATTAGCTTGAGTTGCTGTGTCTGGATGGCTTAAGGGCTGATGGTTGACCAATACTAAAGCTTGCTGGGTATGGGTCAATATAGGCATAATGCCCTGACCTTTGAGACCAGCAGCATCAATCAGCCAGCCTGCTGCTACCTTAGTCAACTTCTTATCAGCATTATCGCTATGGCTATCCTCTACCGGATAACCGACTATATTAGGAAACTGCTGCTGCAGACCTAAAAATTGCTCGCTTGCGATAATAGGATTTTTAAAGTAGCTGCCGCAATTGGGCAGTTGCTTGGGGTCGGGCAGTTTGGATTGGCGTATCGCAATAATTGCCTGCATCACATTAGCTGGGGAAATAGGGGAATTATCGGTAGCAAACTGTTTAGCGAGGGTCATCACATCGCCGTAATCGGCACTCACTAAACGCGTATCTTTGTGCAGGCGCAGCCCAACTTTAGTAATCAGCCATTGCCCCGCTTCACGTTTAAACTTGCTATCACGATAGCCAAAAGCGCAAGCTACCTTATCTAAGGTATGCCAAGTGAACGTTGGCAGGTGCAGCGCCCGTACATGGGTGAGCCTATCTTCTAATTGCACCCCATAAGCACCAATGTTTTGCACGGGCGCCGCCCCGGTCAACCCCGGGATTAAGGCCAGATTCTCTAAGCCATAGCGGCCATTATCCACGCAGTTGAGCACCAGCGCATGCCAATTTTCGCCAGCCATTACCTCAATATCAACCCTATCCTCTGTCTCTTTAATAACGCGAATGCCTTGTAACATTGGACGTACAACGGTAGCGTGCAGCAGGGGCGGTAAAATTAAATTGCTACCTCCCGATATAATCAAGAGCGGCTGGTTAACTGCAGTGAGTGCCTGCATGAGCGCCGCAATCTCCGCCTCAGTAGCAGTGGCGTCAAAGGTCACCAATCTATCGGCAACACAGGCAAGGCGCATGGTATTTAAGGCGGTCAGGTCGGCTTGCTGGCAAATATGAGCGGGCTGAGCGGGTAGAGACATAATATAGGACTCATGGCGACAAAGGTGACGTTAATCGTCTTGGTGTTTAAAGCGGTGTAAATCACGGCGTTGTTTTTTGTTGGGTTTGCTGTCTGGCCGCGCCAAATTGGCCATTTTGCGTTGGTCGGCATAATAGGCACGGCGCTCTATGCTGTCATCGGTTTCTTGGTAGAGCTGCTGCGCCGCTTCGGCATTGCCACGCTGCACTGCAAGGGCGGTGACCACAATGGTTTTTTCGCTCATGGCAGTGGCCGCCCCTTGACGAATGGTTAGCTCGTCGCCCACAGCAATTTCTTTACTGGTTTTGACGCGGCTGCCAGCGTAATGTACTTTACCCCCCTCAATAGCCTGTTTAGCGAGGCTACGGGTGCGATAAAAACGTGCTGCCCATAGCCATTTATCAAGACGAACCTTAGTAAGCGGTGGCGACTGGGTCGGGTTTGCCATAAATAGCGCTCCTTTTTAATAATAACGCTAAACTGATAACGATTGACTGACAACGCTTAAGTGATAACGCTTAAGTGACAACGCTTACTTAAGTGACAACGCTTACTTAAGCGACAACGCTTAAGTGATAACAAAAAGCCAATAACGTATTGATAGTGAATGCAATAGGCTATCCATCGCAATAGGTGTGCCACTATTGCAGAAATAGCTGATAACCCATATTGTCAGTAATCGGTGTACACTCATAGCCAATTTCTTGCAAGGTATCTTGTAAAGCTCGTGAATTGGTTTTAGAAGCTTGTAGCCCGACCAATACCCGCCCATCAGCAGCGCCATGGTTGCGATAATGAAAGAGAGTAATGTTGAAATCCTGCCCCAGTTTTTCTAAAAAGTTGAGCAATGCGCCGGGACGCTCAGGGAAAGCGATTTTAAATAACTGCTCATCTGCAACATTGGCATGACCGCCAATAAGATGGCGAATATGGGTTTTGGCGATATCATCCTCGGTTAAATCATACGCCTTATAATCTGCTGCCGCTAACAAATTGGCAATCAGTTGGCGCTCTTTATCGCCCTCTTTTAAAGCGATACCCACAAATATGCTGGCAGGTTGCAAAGATTCAGGGGCGCTATTGCTACGGGCACGGTAATTAAACTCGGTGATATTACGCCCTTTTAAAGCACGGCAAAACTCTAAAAATGCGCCCGTGCGTTCTGGAATGGTGACTGCAAATATCGCTTCTTTTTTCTCACCAATTTCGGTGCGTTCGGCGATATAACGCAGGCGGTCAAAATTCATATTGGCACCGCACACAATGCCTACGCAGTTTTTATCAGTGATTTGATAAGCAGACAAGTATTTTTTCATACCCGCAATGGCCAAAGCACCCGCAGGCTCGACGATGCTGCGGTTTTCCTCAAACACATCTTTAATGGCCGCACAGACCTCATCGTTACTACAAGTCACCACGTCCGGCTCAATTAGAGTTCCTGAACCATCACTCTTTTGCAATTTGACCACGTTAAACGGCAACTCGCCAATTTGCGCCACCGCCACCCCATCCACAAACAAGCTCACTTGCGACAATTTAACCCGTTCATTGGCCGCCAATGCCGCTTTTAAACAGGCGGCGCCCTCAGGCTCTACCGCAATCACTTTAACGTGCGGCGCTACCTCACCCAAAAAGGCAGCAATGCCCGCAATCAAACCGCCGCCGCCCACTGCGACAAACACATAGTCCATATCGCGCCATTGCTGGGTGAGCTCTAAGGCAATCGTGCCTTGACCGGCAATCACCAGCTCATCGTCATAAGGCGGCACAAAGGTTAACCCCTCATTTTTGGCGCGCTCTATCGCATAACGGTTGGACTCATCAAAACTATCGCCATATAAGTCCACATTGCCGCCCAAAGCTTTCACTGCTTGGACTTTAATTTCCGGCGTGGTGGTTGGCATCACAATCACATTGGTCAGCCCAAGCTTGGCCGCCGAAAAAGCAACGCCTTGGGCATGGTTGCCCGCCGAGGCGCAAATCACGCCGCTGGCCTTTTGCGCTGCGCTAAGTTGACTAATGCGATTATAAGCCCCTCGTAACTTAAACGAGAAAACAGGTTGCAAATCTTCACGTTTCAAGCGGATATCATTATTAAAACGCGCCGATAGCTTGGGGGCGATATCTAGTGGCGTTTGAATCGCCGCTTCATAAACGGTGGCTTGCAAGATATTGCGAACCCATTTTGATAACATAGCGTGTCCTAAAATGATGACTCTAAAATGATGACTTAAGTGTGGTAGTAAAAGTGGTAGTAAAAATGGTGGCTTGCGCGGTTAGATGACAATAATTTTATAAATAAGGCTAAACGTTTAAGCGTATGCTGTTTTTGGTTTAGGTGCAAGGGTTAGGCGCAAATTTGTTAGGATTGCTGGGTCATTTATTAGGGGTTACTGCCAAGTTATTGCAGGATTACAAAAAACCGAGGATTTATCTCGCTTTACATTTTGGGATGAGTCGGTTATTGGGTAAAATGTGGTGTTGTCCAACATACTGCTATACTGCTATAGATAAGATGGCAGCGATAAGGATTCAACCCACCTCACAGTCACACAAGGCAAATAAAAAATGAGTGAGCACCAACTCAAACTAAAACAAGACGTTGCGCAAGCAGCGCTACACTATATTGACGATGGCATGATTTTAGGGGTCGGCACCGGCAGTACGGTAAATTGTTTGATTGAATTGTTGCCTAAGCGCCGCCTCAAAGGGGCGGTTGCCAGCTCGCAAGCCACTGAAGACAAACTCAAAGCCTTGGGTATTGAGATTATGGATTTAAACTTTGTGGGCGAGCTGGATTTGTATATTGATGGCGCCGACGAGGTGAACCCTAATTTGCAACTGATCAAAGGCGGCGGCGGCGCCTTAACCCGTGAAAAAATTGTGGCAGCAGCGTCGAAGCAGTTTATTTGTTTGGTTGATGAAAGCAAATGGGTGACCCAGCTTGGGCTTGAGTTTCCGGTGCCGATTGAAGTGTTGCCGCAAGCCCGCTCGTATGTGGCACGCCAGTTGGTTAAATTGGGCGGCGAACCGGTGTACCGTGAGGGGTTTGTGACCGATTATGGCAATGTGATATTAGACACTTATCACTTGGCGGTGAACAGTGCCACCGATATGGAGCAAACGCTCAATAACATCGTTGGGGTGGTGTGTAACGGGCTGTTTGCCGCCAACCAAGCCGATAAGTTGCTGCTGGCTAAAGAGAGTGGGGTAGAGGTTTTGAGTCGGTAGGCTTAGTAAGCGTTATTTGGTTTAAGGCGTCCATAAAGACAAAGGCTGCGCCATTCACCGCTTTAGTTGCTGTTAAGCTAAAACGATTGGTACTAAGCTATTGACGGTCAGCGTGATTGGCGGTAGGCGTTAAAGGTGCGCCTTGCGCACCAAGACATAAAAGAGATATTATCTAAACTCTATTATCGGTAAATTGAGAATCTTATCTTTCTACTAGAGTATCGCTATTTTAACGGTGCGCGGGGCGCACCCTACATCTAAAACTTTTCATCCAACGATTTTTTACCCAACGATTTTTTACTTAATGACTTTTCACGCAACGACAAGGATGTCACCGTTATGCCTATTATCACTATCAACGCTGCCAATATCTATTATGAAGATAGCTCACCTAACGACGCAAACTTACCGAAAAACCTGCAAAAACCAGTGCTGCTATTTGCACATGGGTTACTGTGGAGTACCCAGTTATACGACAAACAAGTGGCACATTTTAAAAAGGACTATCGCTGTATTGCCTTTGATTTTCGGGGCCAAGGTCAGTCGCAAGTGACCAAAGCTGGTTATGATATGGATACGCTGGCAGAGGATGCTATCGCCCTGTTAGAAGCCCTAAATATCAAGCAGTGTCACTTTATCGGACTGTCGATGGGTGGTTTTGTGGCGCAGCGGGTTGCGCTTAAACGCCCTGATTTACTCCAATCATTGATACTGTTAGACACCTCTGCTGATGCTGAGGACAAAGACAAGGTGGCTAAGTATAAGATGTTTATTAAAGCGGCAGCGTGGATTGGTATTAACAGGCTGAGTAAAAAAGTGATGCCCATTATGTTTGGTCACACTTTTTTAAACGATAAATCGCGTAAGGCGGAGTATAAAATATGGCTAGCGCGTTTAAAAAGTAACCATAAACAGGGTGCAAGGCGTGCGACTTTGGGGGTGATTGAGCGAGATGAAGTGTACAGCCAATTAGGGAGTATAAAAACGCCCACGTTAATTATGGTGGGTGATGAAGATGTTTCTACCCCATATCCAAAGGCGCAGCGCCTACATTTTGCTATTGAAGGCTCTAAGCTTGCTGTGATTCAAGGGGCAGGGCATAGCTCAACCATAGAAGCTCCCGAGCAAGTCAATCAAACCATAGAGTGTTTTTTAACCATGCTTAAGGGGCAGTTCATTTAACTAAACTCGTCCTAAGGGTGTCTAGAGGCCTTATTAACTTAGCTGTATCTTATCGGTTAACAAAAATTCCATTAATGCTTTTTGTGCATACAACCGGTTTTCTGCCTCTAACCAAACGGCAGAGCGGGGGTCATCTAGCATATCGTGAGAGATTTCCTCGCCGCGGTGCGCCGGCAGGCAGTGCATAAATAGTACCTCGGCATCGGCTTTATCCAGCAGTGAGGGCGTAACCTGATAGGAGGCAAAGCGACGTGCCCGGGTACTTTGCTCGCCCTCTTGCCCCATGCTTGCCCAAACGTCGGTGACAATAAGATGCGCCCCCAACGCCGCCTCTTGCACGTCATTTACTAGGCTTACGCAGTGGCTAAACTGCTGCATCAACTCTGGGGCTGGCTCAAAGCCATAAGGGGCAGCAATACGCAATTGAAACCCATACTGATGGGCGGCGGTCATATACGAGGCGCACATATTGTTGCCATCGCCCACCCACGTCACTGTTTTACCGGCAATACTGCCCCGTAGTTCATAGTAGGTTTGCATATCGGCAAGCAGTTGGCAGGGGTGATAGTCATCAGTTAATGCATTAATCACAGGCACCGAAGAATATTTGGCAAAGGTTTCAATTTGGTCATGGCCAAAGGTGCGAATCATGATGATATCAACCATGCTAGAGATAACACGAGCGGAGTCTTCAATTGGTTCGCCGCGCCCTAGCTGGGTGTCTTTTGACGATAAAAAGATGGCCTGTCCACCAAATTGACCCATACCGGCTTCAAACGAGATACGGGTTCGGGTAGAGGATTTCTCAAAAATCATACCCAAGGTGCGTCCTACAAAAGGCTGATATATGGTGTCGGCATGCTGCATTCTACGTAGCTCGATGCCACGCTTGATAATTAAGTCAAGCTCGGCGGGGGAGAAATCAAGTAAGGTTAAAAAATGACGCACGCTCATGAGACTCTCTTTCTTATCATCTATAGTAAATTAGCCGTTTGCACTATTTGGCATTTAAGCTCAATAGCCCAGTTGTTAGCAGGGCTAGCAAAATAGCAAAAGTTCAGTATAGCGAAATTTATGACGATTTCACAATTTTTATGCCATTTTATTGGTCGTTTTTAATCATGTCTTTTATAAAGTCTTTAACCACGTTTTCGATATCGACATGATTTACATGATGTGGCGCACAGGACGTTGGGTCATCCGGCACAGGATGTCATAGCTGATGGTATTGGCGGCGATAGCAACGTCGTCAATAGTGGGTACGTTGCTGTTAGCATTGCTATGGCTAACATTGTTATGGCTAACATTGGCGTTATTGGCCCGCGCGTTATTAGAGTCGTTAATCATATTGCTGCCCCATAACGTAACCGCTGCGCCAATAGCAGGCTCGGGCACCGTGCTGATATCGATGGCAATCATATCCATAGAAACCCGCCCAATAATAGGGCATGGGTACGTCATGCCATGTTGATGCAAGGCTACCCAAGCAGTGTCATTGACCACACGCGGGTAGCCGTCACCATATCCTACGCTTATCATCCCCTTAACCATGGGTTGACTGGTAGTATAGGTGCTGCCATAACCAATACTCACACCTTCTGGTAAGTTATGTATGGCGATTAAATCAGCCCCAAAGCGCATCACGGGTTGTAAGTTTATGGCAGTTTTGCAGTGAGGCGCGAGCGGTGAGCTACCGTAAAGCATAATACCGGGGCGTACCCAATTAAAATGGGCATCAGGAAAATTGATAATACCGGCGGAGTTACACAAGGAGGCCTGTATTGAGGGGTCTACGTGGTGTTGCAATTGACTTAGCACCTGCCTAAAGACCTGTATCTGTTGCCAATTACTAGGGTGGGTGGCCACGTCGGCATTGGCAAAGTGACTGGTCAATATAAGCGCATAGCCTGCTGCTTTGAGGCGCTTGGCTATGGCAATAATGTCGGTTGGCTCAAAACCGAGTCGATTCATGCCGGTGTTGAGCTTCAACCAAACGGTGCGACTTGGCGATTGTAGGCTTGGCGGATGCTCAATCGCCCATGCCACTTGCGGCAAGTGATGAATCACACTTTGGCATTCAAAGCTTAGCGCTTGTTGCCATTCAAGCGCACTAAACACACCCTCTATCAGCACAATCGCTTTAGCCCAGCCCAATACACGAGCGTGCTTGGCTTCGCTATAGCATGCCACGCCAATGGCATCGCTATCTGCTAAAGCGTTCAAACAGTTTGCCATGCCATGCCCATAGGCATCAGCCTTGACCATTGCCAAAACTTTGGCCTTAGGTGCCAGGCGCTTGACCTGGTGCAAATTGTGCTGTAGCGCTTTGGTATCAATCACTATTGTGGACGTACGCATAAAACAGTGCTCTGTTAGCCCATGATGCGCCAAAGGACGGCGCATAGGGCAAATAGATAAAATAGCACACCCAAACTATAAAATAAGGGCGACTGCCAGCTCATAAATTGGGTGGCAACAGCGACGCAAATCCCAAACCCTGCGAGGGCAACCCAGTCGCGGCGTCTATCATTGAGCATATCGGCGCGAATTTGCTGCATCTCACGCAGCTGCGCATCTTGACGCGCCCCTTGCGAGGCCAGACTTTGCAGCCCTTGGTCAATGAGTTTGGGCACTTGGGTGGTTGCCAGTAGCAATTCGGGCAATTGCTCACGCAACTGGCGCATATTGCGGGCAGGGTCCAGCTGCTCTTTGACCCATGCGGTCAAGATGGGTTTGGCGAGCGACCAAATATCCAAATCAGGGTATAAGTCTCGCCCCAAACCCTCAACATGCACCAAGGTTTTGAGCAATAGCATCAGTTGCGGCGGGATGCTCATATGATGGCGCCGCGCTATGTCCAAAATTTGCATCAATACGCTGGCAAAATCAATCTCGTTGATGGGCTTTAACACCATGGGCGCCACCGTGCGGCGCATATCGCGGGTTAACGCAAATTTATCGCTATTGGGTGGTATCCAGCCCGCTCGGCTAACAATGTCGACCAAGGTTTCAAAGTTATTGTTCATCACTGCAAGCAGCATACGGGCAATAATCATCTGATCATCTCGAGACAGCTCGCCCATAATGGCACAATCAAGGCCGATATATCTTGGTTGCAAACGATATGGTTCTGGGGTATCTGGCGGTAGAATTTCGACAAAAACATTACCCGGGTGCATATCGGCATGAAAAAAATTGTCGCGAAACACTTGGGTAAAAAAGATGGTTAAGCCCATCTCAGCCAGCCTAGCCCTGTCATAACCTTGCGCATCAAACACATCGGTTTGTGAAATAGGCACTCCGTGGATGCGCTCCATGACCATCACACTTTTAGCAGCATCGTAAACCTCGGGCACATACATCATCGCCGACCCCAAAAAATTATGACGCATTTGGGTGGTGTTTTCTGCCTCAAGGGTTAAATCTAACTCGTTGAGCATGATTTGGCGATAGTCTTCTACCACATCAATAATATTGAGTGCACGCGCCGCTTCGATACGCGCCGATGTCCAATGTGCAACATCACGGAGGAGTTCAAAGTCGGCCACAATTTGGTCAACAATATGGGGACGCACCACTTTCACCACCACTTCACGCCCATCATGCAGGGCTGCGGTGTGCACCTGTGCAATCGAGGCGGCGGCTAAAGGCTTGACATCAAATCGAGCAAATAAAGTCGCAATCGACTGCCCAAGCCCCCGCTGTGGGTCTTCAATTTGCGCAATAACAATGTCTACCGCAAAGGGCTTTACTCTGTCTTGCAGTTGTTCGAGCTGCGCGATAATATTAGGCGGCACTAAGTCGCGCCGGGTAGAGAGCAGTTGACCTAGTTTTAAAAACAAGGTGCCCATGTCTTCAAGCGCCAGTTTAACGCCATTAGGATGGTGCTGTTTGCCCCAAGCGGCAGGGTGGGTTTTAATCAGGCGCACCAGTACTTTTAGCTGCGGCGCATCGGCTACCGGCAGATGGGTATCTAGGCGGTATTTGGCAGCAATGCGCCACAGGGCAAATAGGCGTTGTCGGTGGGATAGCAGCATGGTTGGGGGATGGCTCACTCAAAACGCAAAGATAAGCGCCATCATACCATGTGGTCGGCATTTTTAGAATAAGGGTTGGTGTTGGCCTAAGCCAGTAAGCTAATTAAAGAAGCGATTAACGACTGCCTTTAAGACGTGCCTGCTCTGCCTTAATCATCGCAAGCCTTGTCTCTTCACGCTCGATATCGGCGCGCAGTTTAAGCAGTTGCTGTTTCAACTCGCTAACCTTGGCAGCCTCTTCAGGGTCAGGCGCCGCATTGCCAGACACCTCATCCACCCAATCGGCCACATCATTAAAGGTTTGTTTGGCGGTGCTAGTCATGGTGCCTTTTAGATGATTGATTAGCGAGCCCAATTGACTGGCAAGCGGCACACCGATAAGCGGTTCAAGCTTGCCGGCAATATCGGGGTCAAACCCTGCCATCAATTGTTTAAACTGCATCAGCACCTTGTAATCACCCTCAATCGGCAAATTGCCCTCAGGGGCGCGCAGTAGTTTTAACAGCTCGGCAATGTTGTCGACCTTAACGGTGCAATCGGGTGACGAGTGACTAAAGGTGGCTTGAGCTTGCCGATATTTCGTGCGCGCATAGCCCGCCCACCCTTGCGGTTCAAACAAACTGTCGCGCACCGTGGTGACCGGCTCTAAACGCAAGTGATCGTCCGCAAATATAATATCCAGACTAAAAGCGGGCACCTGCATGGTGAAGCGCAGCACTTTGCCCGATAAGGGCGCAAGCCCGGCTTGGGTAATCGGATCACTGTGTAAGGCAAAATTGATAAGCTTTTCGAGACTCGCTAGTACTAAAACGGTTAACATAAAAGTTACCTCAGTCGTCAGTAGGGGGCTGTTGGAGGGTTATTGTTTAAAACCACGATGTACCGCAACAATGCCGCCGGTTAAATTATGATAGTCACAATTGACAAAACCGGCCGCTTGCATCATCTGCTTTAGGGTGTTTTGGTCAGGATGCATGCGAATCGACTCAGCAAGATACTGATAACTTTCGCTATCACCCGCCACCAGCTTACCCATCAACGGCAACGCGGTAAACGAGTATAAATCGTACGCTTTGGATAATGGCTCAAATACCGGTTTAGAGAACTCTAAAATCAGCATCCGCCCCCCCGGTTTTAGCACCCGATGCATGGCACGCAGGGCGGCATCTTTATCGGTCACGTTACGTAGACCAAAGCTAATGGTCAACAAATCAAAGCTGTTATCGTCAAAAGGGGCTAAGGTTTCGGCATTGGCCAAAACAAAGTCAACATTGTTGCAGCCGGCGTTGATGAGCCGCTCACGCCCCACATCAAGCATGGCGGCATTAATGTCCGACAACACCACCGAGCCGCTGCGTCCCACCTCTTTACTAAAGGCTTTGGCTAAATCACCTGTGCCGCCGGCAATATCCAGCACGTGCTGACCGGCGCGCACCCCAGATAGGCTGATAGCATACCGCTTCCACAACCGATGAATCCCAAACGACATTAAATCATTCATAATGTCGTACTTTTTGGCAACCGAGGTAAACACATCCGCCACTTTTGCTTGCTTATCGGCCTTTTTAACCTTTTTATAGCCAAAATGGGTTTCTTCAAAGCCATCTGTGTCTGGGGTATGTGGGTTATAAATATCGTCTTTGGGGTTAAATTTGGGAGCGCCGGTTTGCCCCGTTGTCGCTGTGGTATCTTTACCAGTACCAGTATGACTTGCGTAAACTTGGTCGGGTGTCGTGTTGGGCGCGCTAAATGGTCGAGTGGTTTGTTGACCTTGCGGCGTGCCTATGGGCAAGTCACTAATATCGCCAAATGCATCGTTCAAAACGTCTTTTGGCTGCATTTGTAATGAGTGTTTGACAGCAGCATTGGTGGCATTGGTGTGGCTAATACTGTCTTGCACCAAAGCATTTTGTAGGGTAGCGGTGTTATCGTTTAGGTCCACATCCTGTTGCAGGGCGGTCTCAACATTGGCAGTAGACAAGCTGTTTGGCGCAAGATTATTGGTGGGGCTCATAGGGTATCCTAAGTCAATGGTGGTCACTAAAGAGAGAATAAAAAAGGGCGTCAGCAAAATGCACAAGACCAACGACGAGGACAGACCCGCTATCCTGCTAGGAATACTATCCCATAGTCTATCTTAGAGGTTATTGAGCCTAAAGCCTTAGCTAAAAGACAATGGCAAATAGGGATAAGTAGTCCAATACTCAACACGCACAGCACGCACAGCACTGACTCATTACTCGCCCATATGGGTCGCTACAGGCGACAGGTTAGACGTATGCGGCGATGTTCGTTGGTTTTCGATTTAGTCAATTTTAGTAGGCGTGTTGGTCATAGGCACTCAAGGTTTTGCAGCAAAACCAGAGCGCTTATCGAGTTGACACTCACTCTTTGGTGCATGAACTTGGGCAATAATGGCCATTTCTTGTTCACAAAAGGGTTCTATAAATCGGGTCACACTTTTAAGGGGTATCATAGCTGAAAAACCGGCGTCTATAAAGTCGTACAAATGCTGATAATTATTTTTATAGGCCTGCCCCTTAGCCAGTTTAAAGGCTTTACGCAAAATAAACGAGTTTAGGTGTTTGTCGGTACCGTAACAAACCGCCTTTAAATCATTAATTTGGGCAAGGCGCTGGGTTTGTGCATCGACGGTGCGATAAGCGTTTAGCATGTTTTGCTCAGTTACCGCTAAATCATTCTCTAGCAACCACTGCGCCAAATCCAAATCCAATTGGGTGGCAGTGACTGCAGCACGAATGGCCAACACGCCGGTTTCTAAGGCAGACGAGGGGGCTAGCTTTTCTAACTTTTTCGCTTTTGGGACAATACGCTCTAGTTGGCGAACCAGTATCTCAAAAGCTTCGCCGCCATATAGGTTATTTAAAAAATAGTCTGCCATCGGCTGGTTTTGTGGCTGCGAGAATAGCTCGGCATGGGTGCGACGCATACGGTCACGTTGCCAAGCCTGCACTTGTGCCAACTTGCCGGCAAGCGCAGGGTTGCTATGGTGGGCTAACGCACGAAACGTTTGCAGGTCGTCACTTAAATCAGAAAATGCTGTCATAATGGGTCTCATTAAGGGTGGTTAATCGCCAAGTCGCTGTTCACGCATCGCTCTGTATGATATCAGTCGCTATAGTAACAGTCGCTATAGTAACAGTTGCTATAGTAACAATCGCTATAGATGGCCTTGGGGTAGGTTTAAAAAGGTTAACAGGTGACCTCTTAACATGCTAAAGAGCAGTTAAAGATGCCATAGTAACAGCCTTGCGAGCGTATGGTAAATGCTTTAGTGGTTGTGGTTGACAATTTTTATAAACTATTTTGATAAACCATAGCAAATGTCAGCAGCGTTTATTTCTTAATGGTCGGATTGTTGTTGCGATATCCTGCTTTTGTACCCAAGTCTGTCATACACTTATGGTAATCTATATGGGCCACTGATAATAGTGGCAGCGGCCGTGTTTAGAGAAAGTCATACAAAAAATGTTGCCATGGTTTGTAAAGCCGCACCCGCTGCACCTATGCACCTAGAGTGGTTATGAGAGTAGTTATGAATAGTAGTTATGAATAGTAGTTATGGATTCTACCCTAATTCGATACCCTAAACGAATCACCCAACCAGACATTGCTGCCCTTAACAAGACAACCATTTCAAATGGCCAATAGAGCTGCAATCGCCTAACTAGACTCAGTTTTAAACGATAACCCTAACCCGCACTCATGCCCCTAAAACTACCCCACAAACCATCTATAAGGATTACGACCATGGCAAAAAATGATGACAAACCAGTGGCTATCCAAGCCGACCCCTTAAGTCAGTTTCACATGGATGAGCAGACGCTACGGTTAGCGTTGGTCGAGGCACAGTATGGGCTACGTGATACTCGAGCCCAAGGTCAAGCAACCGGGCTGCTGGTGCTGATTAACGGTATGGAGCTGTCGGGCAAAGGTGTGGCGGTGTCCCAATTGCGCCAATGGGTTGACCCAAGATTGCTCAATGTAGAGGCCACCCTTGGCAACATGCCTGCGAAGTATGAGCCACTATGGCAAGAGCATGTTGAAAAGTTGCCCCGCCACGGCAATATTACCGCCTATTTTGGCAATTGGTATTCGGACCTGATTACGGGTGTCATGCAGCGGATAGCCGCTAGCAAAGAGGGCGATATAAAAACAAAAGAGGGCAATGGCCAAGACGCCACGGCAGATTGGAAGGCCTATTTAGCGCAGCAATTACAAACCTTATCAAGGTTTGAGGCGGATCTGCAAAACAATCATACCCAAGTGTTAAAGTGCTGGTTTCACATTGACGAGGCGACATTACAAAGGCGTTTACAAGACCAACAACAAGACCCCACTTGGCTGTATAAAATGGATTGGCAAGATAAAACGGCGGTGCATGCCTTTAATGAGATTGCCAAAGTGATATTGGCGCAGCAAAGCGATTGGGTGGTTATTGACGGTAGCGATGCCCCGTTAGCAGCAAACGCTTCTAAAGATAACATAGACGCCAAAGATTCAGATAAAAACACGGACAAACAAACGGATAAACAGACGAATGACAGTATAGGCTACAGCGAGCAAGCCACCTTACAGTTTTGCCATGAGGTATTACATAGCACGCAGCAGGCGCTTATCAGCAGTCAACAAATTGACAGTGAGCAGCGCTTGCCTAAGATGACCTATAACCAGCATGCTGCTTTTTCGTGGGCGGATGTGCCTGATAAGCTGATTGCGATTGACGATGCTGACATGGACAAGGTGGATTATCAAAAAGCGTTGGCAAAAAAACAAGCAAGATTGGCGACACTGCTACGGGCCCGCTATCATCCTATTCATCGTCATGATAACAACAAGAAGGATAAGCAAAGCGAAAAAACGGCTGATAATAAGCAACAGGGCACTGCTACAGAGGAGACCTTAAACCATCATGTCATATTTGCCTTTGAAGGTATGGACGCCGCCGGTAAAGGCGGTGCTATAAAACGGCTGGTAGCGCCCCTTGACCCGCGCGAGTATCAAGTGTATAACATTGCCGCCCCCACCGAAAACGAGTTACAGCATCCTTATCTTTGGCGTTTTTGGACTCGGCTGCCGCAATTTGAGCCTTGCCTAAAACAAGAGCGCTTAAGCCGAGTCGCTATTTTTGATAGAACCTGGTATGGCCGAGTGTTGGTAGAGCGCATCGAGGGATTTGCTAGCGAAGCGGCGTGGCAACGGGCGTACGACGAAATCAACCGTATGGAAGAGGATTTAGCCGATAACGGCACGGTTATTCTTAAATACTGGTTAGCGATTGATAAAAAAGAGCAACTAGAGCGTTTTGAGGATAGAAAAGAGACCCCGCACAAGCATTTTAAACTGACCGATGATGACTGGCGCAATCGGGATAAATGGCAAGACTATGTGCAAGCGGCTGCGGATATGCTGGCACGCACCAATACCAAGCATGCGCCATGGCATGTGGTGGCCACCAATGATAAACGTACCGCGCGCCTTGCCGTGTTAGATCATGCGATTAAACAGTTAGAAAAGCGGATAGATGCTTAATACATTGTAGGTTAAATGCATGAGGTGAAACGCATTAAGTTAAATAGGTTAAATGCGTAAGGTTAAAAAGTAAGCTGAAACGCATTAAGTTAAAAAGTAAGCTGAAACATGGCAAGCTGGCGCTGCAAATCCAAAACCCAATAAAAAAACGCTTCGATTATGGCAAATCGCAGCGTTTTTGGGTTTGCCAATCCGCTAGGCAGTGGTGGGTGTTAAACGTAGTGCTCAAATTTAACAGCGCCATGATTTAACCAGCAAGCGTTGATGCCTAACGCCTCAAGCTTAAACCGTGCGTCCATGTTGCTGTTGTTGGATACTTTTGGCCAACGTGTAGCATTCGTTGATGTGGTCAGTCGCAATCTTCTTAAAAATCATATAGCCCATGGTAGCAGCAACCAGTTGTCCACCCAATGGTATAAATTTAGTGACCTGTTTTGCCACAATGCGGCCACCAAAGCCTTGTACGGTTTTTTTAACCACACCGCGCGTTGCCATTAAACCCGCAAAATCAATAGCCCTATCCTTGACTTCATGCCAATGCACGTCTCTTGACTCAAGGTCAATGGCAGACTCACGGCCGGATATCAGCCCAAAGCGTTCGCTAATTTCGGGCAACAATTGGGTTAACATGCCGGCATCAATCGCCACATCGACAAAGGGAATCGGCAACATGGCTGCACCAGCAGAGTATTTTGCCCGGCTTTTGACCAAAGCCTCGCACTCCAGTTTAACCTTGTCTAGGTTTAAATCAGGGTCAATCGTTTTTGGCAATTTTTCAGCCATGGGGGTTGTTTTCATAACGTCTCCTAATCTTTATCTTTTATGGGCAGGTGGGGCTTGATGTTGAGTTCAATACTCATTAGTTTTGGGTCAGGCCAACCGGCTGTCTCAACCTGTCTAGGTTACATGAAACCTAAATAGGACTGACGCCTATTAAAAAAATGACCACTGGCAATCATTGTTGAATCGTCAGCCTGATTAATGCCGCTTCAAACATGATGACCAGTCATTTGATAACACCGTTCAATCATATTTTGTGCAAGTCCTACTAAAATAAATTATCGGCTAACAATTATAGCAGATTGACCCAATTAACAGGTTGTCATAATTTACGATACTTTCGATACCTTAAAGCATGATTCGCTATGATAAACAGATATTTTAATAGAAACGCTAAGCGACTCAAGACCCACTTTGTATCTAGACGACAATACAATCAAACAAATGACAAAAAATCAATAACAAGAGACGACAAGGGCAACAACAAGGCAACGACTTAAGCTTAGCGCAAAAAAAGCCCGTTGCTGCTGCACGCAGTTAACGCTTTACTAAACCGCCGGCTTGCAAAAGCCGATTTGCAAATTTTACTAGGATGAGTACAATAGCCGCATGCTAAATTTAACCCCCCGATTTACTGGTACTTTGCCAGACGACTTACCGCCCTCTTTGCAGCCCCTGTTTGCGCAGTCGCCCACGCTGGCACGCCTGTTTGTGGCGCGCGGTATCCAAAGTGCCGAAGAATTAGACACCGCTTTGTCCTCGTTGTTGGCCGCTGACGGTTTGCGTGATGTGGATAAAGCAGTGCAGTTACTCGATGCCGCCATTGATGAGGGCAAGCGCATTTTAATTGTGGGCGATTTTGATTGCGATGGCGCAACCAGCACGGCGCTCATGATGCGCGTGCTGACAAAAATGGGGGCTAAGGTCGATTTTGTGGTGCCAGACCGCTTTAAGTTTGGTTATGGATTGACCCCTGAAATTGTGCAGCTGGGCATTGATACCTATCAGCCAGATATGATTGTCACCGTGGATAACGGTATTTCCAGCCACGATGGGGTTGCTAAAGCCCTTGCGCATAACATTAGGGTGATTATCACCGACCATCACCTCACCACCAAGCCAACGCCCAAGGCACATGCGGTGGTTAACCCCAATCAGTTGGGCTGCGATTTTGCCAGTAAGTCTTTGGTCGGGGTGGGTGTTGCTTTTTATTTACTGGGTCGCCTCGCCAAACAGCGGCGTGAGGCGGGCAAGGCAAGTGCTCAGGTGAGTCAGTATCTTGACTTGGTGGCGCTGGGTACCATTGCCGATGTCGGCGTGCTCGACCACAACAACAGAACCTTGGTGCATCATGGCCTAAGCGCCATTCGCGAAGGGCGTTGTTCGCTTGGCATATTGGCGATATTAGAGCAAGCGGGGCGTGACCCTAAAAAAATGAGTGTACAGGATTTTGGCTTTGTGATTGGCCCACGCATCAATGCTGCTGGACGTATGGACGATATGCGCATTGGTATCCACTGCTTGCTAGCAGATGATAGGCAAACCGCCCAAAGTTTGGCTTTTGAGCTCGATAGGTTAAATAAGGAGCGCCGCCGCGTAGAGGGCGATATGCGTGAGCAAGCCGATGCTATCTTAAGTCAGTTACCGCCAGACGAAACGGTCAGTGACGAGACGACCCAAAACGATGTGCAAGCCGCAGCGCAAGCGACTACCATTGTAAAATCGCCACAAGGTATCTTGTTATATCAAGACGATTGGCATCAAGGTGTTATCGGCATTGTGGCAGGGCGTTTAAAAGAAACCCATTATCGACCGGCGATTGTTTTTGCCCCTGCCAACAGCAATCAAGTGGGCGATGACGATGCTATCAAAGGCTCGGCACGCTCCATTCCAGGCATTCATATACGGGATGTTATCGAGCGCATTGCTGAGCAACATCCCACGCTGATTACCCATTTTGGGGGTCACGCTATGGCAGCGGGACTGACCATAAAAAAGAAGCATTTTGCCGAGTTTCGCACGGCTTTTAATGGCGTGATGGCAACGCTTGAGGCATCGCTATTTGCAGAAGAGAAACTCACCGATGGGCCATTATTGGCACAGGATTTTAGCTTACAGTTTGTCGACACCCTAAATAATGCCAGCACTTGGGGGCATGGATTTGTGCCGCCTATGTTTGATGGGGTGTTTACGGTGCTAAGCTTTCGTATTTTAAAGGATAAGCATTTAAAATTATCGTTAACATACCCTGAAGTACAATATCCCATTGATGCCATCTGGTTTAATTTTGATAGTAAGGTGTGGGATTATCAAGCCAAGCAAGTGCATCTACTGTTTACGCTAGATATTAATGAGTGGCATGGTAACCAGAATATTCAGCTGATGATTCGCGATTTAGCGGTTGTGGAGAGTGGCTAGCAAATAGCAATTAGTAATTAGCAATTAGCAATTAGCAAATAGTAAATAGTAAATAGCATTGAGACACAGCCCTTATTTAGCATACAACTCGATATCCGGAAAGCGCCAAGCATAGCGAATGGCCAACATACGTAGGATAAAAATAGTCAACATACAGGCCACTTCACTTAGCCACGGTGCAACGTCAAGATGACTAAGGACAAAGTATAAACTGCCGCCTATGAGCGCCGGCGTAATATAGATTTCGTGTTGCAGCACCAAGGGAATTTCATGGCATATCATATCGCGGATAATGCCGCCGACAATAATGGTTATGACCCCAAGCAGCAAAGATACCGGAATGTTTGCGCCCATGCCGCTGGCAACTTTAATACCAATCAGGGTAAAGGCAGACAATCCTAGCGTATCAAACAGTTTAAGCCACCTATCGACATGGCGCGAGTCTGGATGAATAAACATTTGAAACGCCAAAGAGGACACCGTAATCACTAACAGGTAGGACATATCGACCATCCAAAATAGCGGATGACGGTCTAACATGACATCGCGCACCGTGCCACCCCCAATAGCGGTCACCATCGCAACCAATAGGCAACCCAGTACATCAAAATTTTTATGTTTGGCAAGAATAGTGCCCGATATACTACAAGCGACAATGCCAATCATATCAAAGATATAGATAAGTGTTGTGGGGTCATAGGTGGCGGCTATAGGGCTATTTATGGCGTGATTAAACATGGTTTATTTCACTAAGCGAATAGAGGGTAGGTGCCAATCATAGCGAATGGCCAGCATCCGCACTGCAAAAATAACCCCCAGCATTATAAAGTCATTCATGCCGGTATCCATCCCCAGATGGTCTAAGCATAGATAAACAAGGCTGCCGGCCATGCTAGCGGTGATGTAAATCTCTTTTTGCAGCACCATGGGTATCTCATTACAGATGATATCGCGCATCATGCCGCCAATAATAGCCGTCCAAACCCCCATCATCACCGCAATAACCGGCAACGCCCCTTGAGCAAGCGCAACCTTAAAGCCAATGACGCTGAATGCGGCTAAGCCTATAGCGTCAAAGACTTTAACCGCCGTATCAATTTTATGATATAAATGAAAAAATATCTGCAAAATCAGCGAAGTTAAGGTAATCACCAGCACATAGCTTAAATCGGTCATCCAAAACAGCGGATGCCTATCTAATGCCATATCACGCAAGGTACCACCGCCGATGGCATTGGCCATCGACACCAAAATACAGCCAGCAATATCAAAGCCTTTGTGCTGCGCCAAGAGCGTTCCAGCAATGGCACAGGCAATAATGCCCATCATATCGAAAACGTACAGTAAAATATCGGGCGTTATTAAATAGTCTGGCATAAAAAACCGTGTATTGGCGCCAAAAATATGGCGCTAAAGTCGCTTACTTGAGTACCTTTAGCCCCGCTGTATTTTTGCGCTTTGGCTCGGTTGCAGCAGACACCGGTTTTTTTGCTGGCGAGGGTGGCTTATCTGTGGGCGTATAGTCGTCATATTCGCTTGGGTCGAACGGCAGGGCGAACTTTGGGCTCTCTTTGGCGAAGATAACCATAACCGCAGCCATCGGAATCCATACCTCACGTGAGACACCGCTAAAGCGGGCGGTAAAATGGATATAATCATTACTCATGGTCATATTAACCGCAGAGCGACTGGCAATACTCAGGGTGATTTTACCATCTTGCACATATTGCGTCGGAACATCAAGGCCCTCTTGGGTGGCATCGACTAACAAATAAGGGGTTAACAAATTGTCTTCAAGCCACTCGTAAAAGGCACGCAGCATATACGGACGGGTGGGGGATACGTTAAAATCGTCGGCCATAATTACCTCTATTTATTATCAATTAATCAACATTTTGGCAAGTCGGTTTGTAGGATGTGTTGAGATAAGCACGTATCAAATCAAGCACTAATATCAACCAATACAAAGTCATGCAAGGGTTTTAAGAAAGCTATCACGCTCAAAAATACGCTGCTGATATTTTAACAAGGGGCGAGTTAAATGGGCAGGTAGTTCTATTTGCATCTCGTCCAAATGATACAGCATGACGCCCAATAACACATCACACCACCCAAACTCATCAGCCATAAAATAGGCCGTTTGCCCAAATATAGGCGATAGCGTAATCAGCGCGTCCGAGAGTTTACGCCGTGCTAATTTAGCTTGTTCAGGATTGATACTGTCTTTATGTGTGAGTAGTAAACGGCCAAGTTTTAACCAATCGTTTTGAATGCGCCAAGCTAATTGCCGTTGGATGGCTTTGAGTTTGGGCGTATCCGGCAATAACTTATGGCCATGATAACGATCTTCTAAGTATTCAAAAATGACGTTAAGCTCATACAGACTAAAGTCACGATGCATTAACACGGGTAGGGTATTATAAGGGTTTAACTGACGTAAGTCTTCGGGTCTTTCGCTATCAAGGTAAGATAAATAGTAGGTTAATTGCTTTTCTGCCAAGATAAACCTCACAACATGACTGTCGTAGCCATCATCGGCGTATAACACAAGTTGACTATCGGGGATGTCGTTGGGATTAATCATAAATGGCATGCGGCTATAAATAGACGAGCATCGTACCGTAAACCAAGGGTCTTAAGCAACTGCAAAATATTTGCCTGTGGCCATCGTGCTAGAGTAGGGCTAAATGATGTGTGTTTGAGACATATGGGTTTGAGACAAGAGTTTAATATAGGAATTCAGCATAAAAAAAGACGACACTTATATCCTAATAAAATATAGTATCGTCTATTAATAAGGTGCTTATTGCAAACTAACTGCTATTTATTTAACATCTTTCCAAAACTCTTTATTGAGTAAATAAACAGGAATCAATAATACCAGCAAGAACAATAGTACATAAAAACCATAACGTTGGCGCTCTTGGCGCATGGGCTCTGCCATCCAAGCCATATAGTTTACTAAGTCGCCCACTCGACTACGGTACTCTTTTTCGCTCAGCTCATTTTGTAAATTAAGCAACACATGCGGCATGGCCACATTGTGTAAAACCAAGTTATTGGCGCCCCAAGGTCGGCTTGGGTCTTCGTAAAAACTGAGCAAATAAGTGTACACCCAATCGTCACCACGCAGGCGAGTCTCAAGGGATAAATCAGGTGGCGCAGCCCCAAACCATGAGGCCTGAATATCAGGGTCGATACCGGCGTCAATCTGGTCACCAATACCATCGGCGGTCACCAGCAGGTATTTTTCAACCAATTCTGGCGGTATCTCTAAATCTTTAGCCAAGCGAGAATGGCGCACATATTTGGCAGAGTGACAGCCAGCGCAGTAGTTCATAAACATGGTAGCACCACGTTGCAGCGAGCCTTTGTTCGAAAAATCAATAGGCGCTTCGCTACAGGCTAGATGCTCTTCCACGCCTGCCGCATTGGTAAATGTGCCACAGCCATGACCACCTGCTGCTTGCGCTGAGGTAGCACTTAATGCCAATACAGCACCTAAACTTAAGCCGGTCAATAATTTATAAATAGTACTCATTAGTGACCTCCAGTAACGCGATCAGGCGGTTGCTTACAGGTTTCAATCGATGTGTAAATCGGCATCAACAGAAAGTATAAGAAGTAGAGTATGGTAAAAATACGACCTAACACAACATTGGTCGGTGTGGTAGGGGCAACCCCTAAGTAGCCTAAAATAACAAAACTAACCGCAAAGATGACCAGCGCAATTTTTGACAAAATACCTTTGTAACGTATCGACTTAACCGGCGAGCGATCTAACCAAGGCAATAAGAATAAGACGGCAATCGCCCCACCCATCGCTATAACACCACCTAGTTTATCAGGTACGGCGCGTAAAATGGCATAAAACGGGGTGTAGTACCATACGGGCGCAATATGCGGCGGCGTTTTAAGCGAGTTCGCAACCTCAAAGTTTGGCTTTTCTAAAAAGTAACCACCGCCCTCTGGGAAGAAAAAGATAACCGCAAAGAAAATCATAAAGAAGACTACAATGCCAACCAAATCATGCACAGTGTAATAAGGATGAAAGGGTACACCATCAAGCGGCACGCCATTTTTATCTTTTAGTTTTTTAATGTCGATACCGTCTGGGTTATTTGATCCAACATGGTGCAACGCCACCAGATGGATAAAGACAAGCCCAACTAAAACAAGGGGAATAGCGACGACGTGCAAAGCAAAAAAGCGGTTTAGGGTAATACCGGAGATAAGGTAATCGCCCCGTACCCATTCGGCAAGGCCATCGCCAATGACCGGAATAGCTGCCGGCAAGTTTAAGATAACCTGAGCACCCCAAAACGACATGTTGCCCCAAGGCAATAGGTAGCCAAAGAAGCCCTCTGCCATTAAGCACAGATAAATGCCCATGCCAATAAGCCAGATAAGCTCACGCGGCTTCTTATACGACCCGTAGAGCATGCCGCGGAACATGTGCAGGTAGATGACCACAAAAAACGCCGAAGCACCCGTAGAATGCATATAGCGAATAAGCCAGCCACCTTTGACGTCACGCATAATATATTCAACGGAAGCAAAAGCGCCTTCAGCACTTGGGTTGAACATCATGGTAAGCCAAATACCCGTGACTAACTGGTTGACCAACACAATCATGGACAACACGCCAAAAAAGTACCAGAAGTTAAAGTTTTTTGGCGCATAATACTTTGACATATGATATTCATAGGTCTCAGTGGCGGGAAAACGGGCGTCGACCCAATGCATCATTTTTTTACCAAAGCTCATGGCTAGGCCTCCCCGACAGTTAAAATAGGACCATCAATTTTGTACTCTGGGACAGGTAGATTACGAGGAGCCGGAACACCCTTATAGACTCGACCTGCTAGGTCGTATTTTGAACCGTGGCAGGGACAGAAAAATCCGCCATACCAATCACCACCGCCAAGGTCGGCAGCACCGACTTCAGGGCGATAGTTTGGCGCACAGCCTAAATGAGTACAGACCCCTTCCACCACTAAAATATTTGGCGCCCGTGAACGCGATTGGTTTAGGCAATACTCAGGTTGCAAAGAGGCACTGGAGTCGGGATCCGCCAATAACGGCGCAACCTTATCGAGAGTGGCAACCATGGCAGGGGTGCGTTTAACCACAAAGATGGGCTTACCGCGGTACTTCACCACAATCATTTGCCCATCTTCAATAGCGCTGATGTCTTGAACAACTGCCGCACCTGCAGCTTCCGCTTTGGCGCTTGGATACCAAGAGCGGACAAATGGTGTTGCCACCGAGGCGACGCCGACTGAAGCGATAGCAGCAGTAGACGCAATCAGAACTCTACGGCGTTTTATATTAACGCCTTCGGCATGGCTCATTAAAACTTCCTCCAGATAATAGTCATGCAACCTTGAGCATCAATCACTCGATGCGACAGTGGTTCCATACTGGTATGTAAACCCCAATAGCACTCACCAATACAGTGACCCCAGTACTAGCCCAAGATAGTTCTAAAATGTGAGAGGGGCACTGGTCAGCAACTGTATTAATATTTAGTAAATATTGGGATACATTGGCTTTGCCTAGTATTACTAATTGTGTCTATTCTAAGCTATTTTAGTAGTAAAATAAATTCGCATCTGTAAAAATAAAAAAACCCTTGAGTCAACAAGGGTTTTTTGTAATGACATAGACAGTAATAAGACTGCCCATAAGGTACTTTAACGTTTAGAAAATTGTGGGCGTTTACGTGCTTTACGTAGGCCAAGTTTTTTACGTTCGACTTGACGTGAATCACGTGTCACAAAACCAGCTTCTTTAAGCGCAGGCTTTAAGGCCTCGTCCGATTCAATCAGCGCGCGGGTAATACCATGACGAATGGCACCGGCTTGACCATTGATACCACCACCTTTAACCGTTACATAGATGTCATAGCTGCTACCAGAATCAAGCAGTTCTAGCGGCTGACGTACCACCATGCGCGAGGTTTCACGGCCAAAATACTCTTCTAAAGTTTTGCCGTTTACCACAATATTACCAGTACCTTTTGATAAAAAGACCCGGGCGGTTGACGTTTTACGACGACCTGTTCCGTAATTGCGTTCCATATGTTTCTCCTGATTATAAGACCGATTAAGCAATTAGATGTCTAGTTCTTTTGGTTGCTGAGCGGCGTGTGGATGCTCAGTACCGGCATACAACTTCAACTTCTTGATAGTCGCATAACCAAGAGGACCTTTAGGTAGCATGCCTTTTACCGCTTTGTGCAGTACTTCTTCGGGCTTATGAGCAATTAGCTTGGTAAAGTTAGTCTCTTTAATGCCACCAGGATAACCACTGTGACGATAGTACTTTTTGTCTTTGGCTTTTTGGCCCGTGACCGTCACTTTATCCGCATTGATAACAACAATATAGTCGCCAGTATCCACATGCGGGGTAAAAGAGGGTTTGTGCTTGCCGCGTAAACGCATGGCAATTTGGGTGGCCAAACGGCCAAGAGTTTTGCCTTCAGCATCGACGATATACCAGTCGTGGACGACGTCGGCAGGTTTTGCGCTTAATGTTTTCATGGTTAAACCTTAAATTATCAAGTGATGCTATTGTAATGCTAAAGCATGGCATTAGCACCACCGTCGTTGAGAGTGTTGGGGGAAACGGGGCTCTCAAAAAACAGACGCATATTGTAGTCATTTAGCGCTTATAAAGCAACCATTGAATGCAATAGCGGCATAATTAGTTTGTGGCGATGGCATTTTTGTTCAAATATTGGCGCTGGTCGCAACTAACTGTTCGCGATTAACTATTGATGACTTATTATTAGGACTTAAGTATCAAAACGAAATTATCTTATAATATGAAATCTTATAGTGTGGTTTAGCACAACATACCCCACAAAAATCAGATTACATTTTAAATTTGTTCTGTTACTTACGCAAAAAAAATAGTGACCAGTTGTCACCTCTTGTTAAAATGCGTAAGTCTAATTATATTATAGCCACTTGAATTAGGCTGGCATAAATTTGCCCTATTTGCACTTGTTTTAGCAGGGTATAGCCTTGGCCCAAGTCACTTAAAGTGTCCGGCAATGGCCGTCTATCCTCGATGTAAATGAACGACTCGGCATTGATAAGCTGGTGGGTTATCAGGCTTTTTATCAGGGGTACCCAAAGCATTAAGTCATACGGGGGGTCAATAAAAACCAGATGATATAAGGCTGATTGTGGCGGTGAGGGCAGGGAGGGCAGGGAGGGCAGCGTGCCTAGTTGCGGCAATATATTTAACGCATCGCCGTTATAAATAGCAAACTGGCCGGGTGCTAACTTGAGTTGCAGCGCTGTTTGCTTAAGTAACTGCGCTTGTTTGGGATGACGCTCAATAAACGTGGCATAAGCGGCGCCGCGCGATAGAGCCTCAAAACCTAGTACGCCACTACCGGCGCAGACATCCAATACCCAGGCGTCATGTAACTCAAATTGCACCCAGTTAAAGACGGTCTCTCTGAGTCTATCTGGCGTAGGTCGCAGCCCATCGGCAGCAACGAACGCCACCATTTGCCGCTTAAAACGGCCGCCGATAATGCGCACTTGGCTGACTGACTGAGTGCCCGCTTGTGCAGCGCTAGGGCTTAACGCCTGCAAATTTGATTTTTGGTTAACACGGCGGCGACTCATAGAATCCTTGAGGTTTGGTGATACAAAACTAAGTTAACAGCTACAGTGTTATTATTCCTGTGCTAAGCTCGCTACACTCGCTGGGGTAGAGGCAGCGGGCGTTGCTACCCCGGTTGTCGTAGCCGTTTTAGCGGCATCTGCAGCGGCTTTTTGGGCAATCGCTTCGGCCTCTAAACGTAACTTCTCTTTAGCTTTTTCGGCGCGAATGACCATTTGTTGCTCGGGCGTTGGCGGTATAATGGGATTGGTCGGGCGATCTAGCATCCAATAATCAAACAGGGCGCGGCCTATAGGCGCGGCCGTCTTACTACCGCCGCCGCCATTTTCGACCAAAACGGCAAGCGCAATTTGCGGATGTTCAACCGGCGCAAAACCATTGAACCAAGCGTGATCCCAATGGCGCTCATCGAGCTCATTTTTATTGTAGCGTTTGCCCTGAGCAATAGACTTGACCTGCGCCGTACCTGTTTTGCCTGCCATACGATATTTTGATGTATAGATGCGTTTTGCCGTTCCCCGCTTGACGGTTTGCTCCATAGCACTTTGCATTTTTTGCCAATCGGAAGCATCGCCATTAAATTTAATCTTACCTGTGGGCTTTTCAATCGTTTCGACAACGGCTGCACCATTAGAGCGTTTCAGCAGGTGCGGCTTAATAATATGACCGCCATTGGCCGTCATGGCAGTGGCATTAGCAATTTGCAGCGGCGTGGCCAAAAAATAACCCTGACCAATACTGACCGAAATCGTTTCGCCCAATAGCCAATCCTTTTTATAGGTTTCTTGCTTCCATTGTGGTGAGGGCATAACCCCCGCTTTTTCATTGGGTAAATCAATCCCAGTACGGCTACCAAACCCATACCCGGCCATCCAATCATGCAGGCGCTGGATGCCCATGTGATAGGCCAGTTTGTAATAGTAGGTGTCTACCGATTCGACAATAGACTTGGTTAAATCAACCGTACCATGACCGCCTCGTTTCCAATCCCGAAAGCGATGGCTATCGCCCGGTAATGAGAAGTATCCGGGGTCACTAATGGTGCTGTCCCAGTTCATTATCCCATAATGAATGCCGCCTAACCCCTCAAACGGTTTAATGGTGGAGCCGGGGGGATACATGCCTTGAAGGGCGCGGTTATATAAAGGTTGGTCGGGGTCATCGCGTAATGCCCCATATTCTTTAAAAGAGATACCCGAGATAAAAGGGTTGGGGTTATAGCTTGGGTTGCTGACAAATGCTAAAACGTCGCCATTTTGGGGGTCAATGGCGATGATAGCCCCACGTCGTCCATGCAATTGGTCTGCGGCAACTTTTTGTAACCCATAATCAAGACTTAGGTGAATATCGTTGCCCGGTATAGGCGGCGAGCTGTCTAGCTGGCGCAAAATATCGCCATGGGCATTGGTCTCGACGGCCTGATAGCCCGGCTTACCGAGCAAAATATCTTCGTAATATTGTTCGATACCAATTTTACCGATTAAGTCGGTGCCAGCATAGCGCACCTTGTCAATTTGTTTGGATTCTTTATCATTGATACGCCCCACATAGCCAATGGCATGAGCAAATAGCTCGTCATACGGGTAGGAGCGGGTCAGCTTGCTTTGAATACTGACACCTCTAAAAAACGGCTTGCGCTCACTAAATTGGGCAACTTGGACTTCATTAACATCAATTTTAACGGTGACCGGGTTGTTTTTGCTTTTATCGATACGGGCTAAAATGTCGGTAATATCAGTGGCAGACAAGTCAAAAATAGGCGCTAATAGTTGTAGCGTCCGTTCTGGGTTTTTCACCTCATCAGGGCTTAACATGGCAGTAAAAACCGGTTTATTATCGGCTAAAATATAGCCGTTTCTATCATAGATATAGCCACGCGGCGGCGGCGATGAAATCAGTTTGACCCGGTTGTTGTCGGACTGGGTAATATATTTCTCGTGCGAATATACCTGTAGATACCAATAGCGGCCTAACAGTACGCCAAGCCCTGCAAAAACGAAGCAGGCAGCAAAGAGAATGCGAAAGGCAAAAGTACGATTTTCTGCACGAATTTTTGGTGAAAGGGGCTGTTTCATTCAGTCGATTACTTTACAAGATAGGAGATTAGGGGCTGGGACAACAAGCATGTCGTCAAGCACGTATTACGAAGGCACAGTTTATTATATAGGCACAGTTTATGTAGGCATAGTTTAAATAGGCATAGTTTAAATAGGCATAGTTTAAATAGGCATAGTTTATATAGGCATAGTTTAAATAAGCACAGTGCTAGTCACCCAAAGCAGAGCAACACACAGTCATAACCAGACCTAAGTCGCAACGTCGTTATAGCGCATCGTTAAAAAAAGTATAGCATACGGATAGCCCATAGTAGCGCACCGATAACGCCAAAATCAGGCGCTAAACTTACGATGCTATGCCACTGGTTCGCTTAAACTGCGTTTGCAGCCCAGTCAACTCAAACAGTGTTGGGTAAAATAGAAATGAATATGTTAATATTCTGTAGCTGTTGCTCATTATACCCAATAATCTGAGCCATTTGTCCTTTACTTTAGCTTCCTTGTTATAGGCGAAACCCCCGCGATGCTGTCTTCCGCTTGGCAATTTTTGATTCATAACCCCGAATTTTCTATCCCTGTAGTGACTGCTTTTGTCACCTGGGCACATGTGTGGATGGCACTAAAAATGCTGTTTTATCCCATTAAGTTTTGGGGCATTAAGCTACCGTTACCGTTTGGCTGGCAAGGTATCGGCTGGCAGGGCATCGTGCCAAGAAAAGCGGGCAAAATATCTGGCGTTATTGTTGATCAAACGCTATCAAAACTAGGCTCATTAGACGAATTTTTTAAGGCGATGGAGCCTGAAGAAATGGCCGATTTTATCACCCTAACCGTCGATGCCAATTTAGACGCCCTGATTGATGAGATTATGAACGAGCGCTCCGCCACCTTATGGTCAAATCTGCCGTTTGCGATGAAACGGCGTATCTACGACTACGCCCATAAAGAACTGCCAAAAATTATGCGGGCTATGGTGGTGGACATCACCCACAATGTTGAAGAGCTGGTGGATATGCGCCAGATGATTGTGCGCACGATGGAAAACGACCGCCGCCTGATGGTCAATATGTTTTTAAAAGTGGGTCAAAAAGAGATTGATTTTATTTGGCATATCAGCGCCGTCATTGGGTTTATTTTTGGTATTATTCAAATGTTTGTGTATGTTTTGGTGCCGCAGCATTGGACGGTGCCTTTTTTTGCAGCGTTTTGGGGGGTTTTGACCAACTGGATTGCGATTATGATGGTGTTTAACCCTGTTAACCCAGTGCCCATTCGCTATCTTAAGCTATTTAAACGGGTCAAAGGGTTTCCGTTTATCCTGCCCATTATACCGCACATGGCCACCTACAACTTGCAGGGCGGCTTTATGAAACGCCAACTTGAAGTGTCCGAGGTCTTTGCCGATATTGTGGTAAAAGAGCTGGTCACCCTTGAAAATATTATGAATGAGATGATGTATGGCGATAAATCTGCCCAAACTCGTGAGCTGATGAAGCGGCATTTATACGAGGTACTCGAGTCACCCTTGGTCAGTACCACCTTGCGGGTAAGCTTAGGGCGGCGTGAATTTGGGCAACTTCGCAACACAATTCTTGATAAATCCATTGACGCCACCATGATTCCTATCCGTGACCCCGGCTTAAATGAGAGCCGCGCAAATAAGATTTATGGTCTATTTTGTGAGCGTATTCAAGCACTCTCCTCGCAAGAGTTTCAAAACTTGCTGCGTCCTGCGTTTCGCGAAGATGAAACCACGCTCATTATATTGGGCGGTGTGACCGGTTTTGTGGCAGGCTGGCTGCATCTGATATTGGTGTTTACCCCAGCTGGCGGTTAACGTGGCTCGTCGTGATGCGCCGTGAAGCGCCATGATGCGCCATGATACGTAAGTTTCGTCTAAGGCAACCCTCCCTCATAGAATACTTATAGAATACCCATAGAATGTAAGAAGCAAGGTGCGCCTAGAATCTTGATGCAAGCGTTGATACGATAAGATGCCCTGACAGCCGCTATGCCTCTTATCTGACACGCAGTCACGTTTATTGTCTCGTTAGTCACCATTACTAGGCAGAGTTATATGCTATCTAGCATGCCTTAGTCTACGTTTGATGGTAAACTATGCCATTCATCATTGCGGCCTCGTTAAGAGGACACCGCTAGGCACTTTGCTTGCTCTAAGCTTGATAAAAAATATTGCTAGCAGAAGACGCTTGGGCAGAGTCGTTAAGGGCAAAACGTATGTTAATTACCGAATTGGGCTATTTTGCACTCATTGCAGCACTGGTATTGGCGATGCTGCAAGCGGTGTTGCCCACATTTGGCGTGGTACGCCAGCAAGCCGCCCTGCAGCGTTTGGCACCTAGCCTAGCGTGGGCGCAATTTATTGCATTGCTGCTCTCTTTTTTCGCCTTAATGGCCGGTTTTTATAACAACGATTTTAGCCTGTTGTATGTGGCACAGCATTCCAACACCCTATTACCTTGGTATTATAAATTATCTGCCACATGGGGTGGGCACGAAGGCTCGCTGCTATTGTGGGTGACCATTTTAGGCGGCTGGACGGCACTGGTGGCTTGGTTTAGCCGCGGTTTGCCCTTATCGATGCGGGCGCGAGTGCTGGTCATATTGGGCGTCATTCAATTGATGATGCTGGTGATGCTTATCTTTACCTCATCACCGTTTGCCCGAACCTTACCCAACATACCTGTCGATGGTGCCGACCTCAATCCATTATTGCAAGACCCTGGTTTGATATTTCATCCGCCGATATTGTATATGGGCTATGTCGGCATGTCGGTGCCCTTTGCCTTTTGTATGGCCGCTTTGTGGGCGGGTCGTTTGGATGCCGTTTGGACGCGCTGGTCGCGCCCGTGGGCACTGGCAGCTTGGGGGTTTTTAACCGTGGGCATCGCCTTGGGCTCGTGGTGGGCTTATTACGAGCTGGGCTGGGGCGGTTGGTGGTTTTGGGATCCGGTTGAAAACGCCTCGTTGATGCCGTGGCTGGCAGGGACGGCGCTGATTCATTCGTTGGCAGTGACCGAAAAGCGGGGCGTGTTTAAAGCGTGGACCATCATGCTTGCCATTTTTGCCTTTGCTTTAAGTTTGCTCGGTACATTTTTAGTACGCTCTGGGGTGATTACCTCGGTACACTCGTTTGCTGCAGACCCCACCCGTGGCTTGGCGATTTTAACCATTTTGGGTACGGTAATTGGCGGTGGCATGCTCGCTTTTGCCCTTCGGGGCTGGAGGTTGACGGTTGAGAGCCATTACGAGCTAAAATCGCGCGAGACCTTGCTGATTATCAACAATATCATCATCTTAGTAGCGACTTTAGTGGTGTTACTGGGCACGCTGTATCCGATTATTGCCGATTCCTTTAATTTAGGTCAGGTATCGGTTGGAGCGCCGTATTTTAATGCCCTGTTTGTGCCACTCACTTGGCTACTATTGCTGGTGATGGGCATGGGGTCGAATGTGCGCTGGAAACGGGATAAGCGACCATTTATTGGGGTGGCGACAGGGGTTATGATAAGTGCCGCTTTATTGGCTGGAATTATTACTTATCTAATCACCCAAAGTATCTCACTACGGATAATGATTACCCTAACCTTAGCCCTATGGGTATTGGGTTGGCTGGCTTATGATATTCAAGATAAAACCCGTAATGCGGCCAGTTTTATCGCAGGATTAAAGCGTTTACAGCCAAGTTACTGGGGTATGCAAGTGGCGCATATTGGCATTTTGATTATAGCCATTGGTGTTGGGGTGACCAGCAATTTAAGCATTGAGAAAGATGTGGCGTTGGCAGTGGGCGATAGCGTGTCTATTAATGACTACGACTTTAATTTAGTGGCGTTTGAAAACGTGCGTGAACAAAACTATGATGCGACTCAAGCTGAGGTAACCGTCACCAAAAACGGTCGCCTTGTTGCCACGCTCTACCCGCAAAAAAGACAGTATGTGGTCAGCAGTATGCCGATGACCGAAGCGGCAATTGATGCCAGCTTGTTACGGGATATTTATGTGGCATTGGGTGAGCCTATCGCTAAAGATACCGCCCTCACCAATACCACCGATAAGTGGGCAGTGCGTATTTATGTTAAACCGATGGTACGCTGGTTGTGGCTCGGTGCGCTGGTGATGGCTTTGGGCAGTTTGCTCAGTATTGTAGACCGTCGCTATCGATTAACGCCACCTTAAACCTTGCTCATACACCAGTTGTCTATTTCTCTATGACACCTAACTCTTGTATTTGTATTGGTGATAAACCGTAGCCACTTGGGCTTAAGCCTCTGTATTTAAGCATCCTAAGCGAAGGAACGAGATATGACAAACAATCCTGCTCATAAAAAGTCGCCTTTTAAGGTATGGTTTTTAATCCCACTCATTATTTTCTTGGGGCTGATTGTGATGTTGTTTTTTCGCTTAGGCAAGCCTACTGAGATTGTGCCAGATAATGCGCTAAACCGCCCAGTGCCGCCTTTTGCATTGCCGTTACTATCAGATACTGCCACGATTGTGACAAACGATAAGTTGCCAGATAGCCCGTATCTTATCAATGTTTGGGGTTCTTGGTGCCCCACTTGTTTTATAGAGCATCCTTTTTTATTACAGTTGCAAGCAAAGGGGGTTAAGATAGTCGGCGTCAACTATAAAGATGAGTTAGAAGACGCCCAAGCCTACTTGCAAAGAGAGCAAAACCCTTTTGTATTCTCTATTCAGGACTATGCGGGCAATTTTGCCATCGATTTGGGCTTAACAGGGGCGCCAGAAACCTTTGTGGTGGATTCAAAGGGCGATATTCGTCAGCATATTGTTGGAGAGGTTGCCGAAAGCAATTGGCGTGATCGCATTGCCCCCTGTATGACCCTATTAACCCAGCTCGATGCTCAAAATACGTCGCTAGAAACACCCGCCACCCAAACCGATATTGCTAAGGTGTGCAAATGAAAACGTCGCTCACCCAAACGGCTGACCTGAACTTATACATAGGCTTAGAGGGTTTGCCATCAGATAGACTTAAACGGCAACATCCTAGTGTAGCCAAATTGACGTCGATACTAGCACTTATAGTACTGGTTTTATGTGTCGCTTTAGGCAGTACAGCCGTGCATGCAGCGATTGATGTGTATGAATTTAAGACGGAGCAACAAGAGGCGCAATATCGCCATTTGATTGACGAGTTTCGCTGCCCTAAATGCCAAAATCAAAATTTAGCCGGCTCAGACTCGCAAATCGCCCAAGACCTTAAGCGTAAAACCTATGAGATGGTGCTGGCAGGGCAAAGCGATGCTCAGATTAGAGACTATATGTATGACCGTTATGGCGCCTTTATTAGCTACAAACCACCGGTGCGCCCCTCGACTTGGATACTGTGGTTTTTCCCCCCTTTGATTTTAGTGCTGTTGATAAGTTGGTGGCTGTGGCGCAATGCGCATTTGAATAGGACAGGACAGGGGGTTGCCGTTGGTGCCCATCCAGCTAATCCGCTACATAACAGCGACAGCAATAGCAATAGCAAGAACAACGTTGTTGCCGTTAATCCGCCCGCAACTGACAGCGCCACTTCAGGGTTATCAGCACAAGAAAGTGCTGTTTTAAATGACTTGTTGCAAAGTCATCAGTCAGATACTTTTAGTCACTACAATATTGACAGCGGTGTCAGTGATAGCGGTAATACTAAAACCCATAACCCTTAAACGAATAACCCTTAAACGAAAAACACTAAAACGAAAAACACTGAAACGAAAAACACTAAAACGAAAAACACTAAAACGAAAAACACTGAAACGAATAACACTGAAACCCAGCGCAAATCCAAATAAATGGATATGCTTTTTATAGATAGCGCTTAGTTAGCACGTAAAATTGCGATGATTATTGCGATTATTGCCGCTTTAACCTTGTAAGGAGTTACCATGCCAACGTTAGTATTGTTTATCACGCTGGCGACCACCCTAGCCGTGATGCTGGCTTGTATTGTGCTCCTGCCTTGGTTGAGGGGGAATAAATCTGCCCAAAGCAATCAGTTGATGGCTATTAATATCGACGTGTTCAAAGCCCGACTTACTGAGCTAGAAGAGGATTATGCGCAGGCGAAAATCAGTCAGCCCGCTTTTCATGCCCAGAAGGTTGAATTAGAGCGTCAGTTATTACAAGCCAATGCCGAGCAGCAGTTAGAGGCGACGTCAGCGCTACAAGCCAATAACCAAGCCAATAACCAAGTCGATAGCGACGATAGTGACAGTGACAGCGACAGCGAGACCCAACCTATTCACCATACCGCAACGAAGCATGGTATGAGCAGCAGTCGTAAAGCACGGTTAACCATGCTTATTTGGATACCTTTATTAATCGCCATGGGTTACGTTTTAGCCAGTGATAGAGCGCCGGTTCGTGCCTTATGGCAGGCGCAAGATAATGTGGGTCAAGTGGCGGATGATTTGCTGACGGGTAAAATTGACTTGCCGCCTAAGTGGGCCACCGAAGATGGTATCGGGTTGCTCAATGCGCTGCAAACCAATGTGCATCATCATGCGCATGACCCCAAGCGTTGGATGCATCTTGCCGATGTTTTTTTGGCATTGGATGCCAACGAGCGGGCGCTTGAAGCCTTAGCAAGAGCCTACCGGTTAAGCCCGACAGATGAGACGGTGGCAGTCCGGTACGCCCAAACCAAGTTTTTTACCAGCCAGGGGACACTCGATACAGAAAGTCGCAGTGCGCTTCAAACCGTGTTACAGCAAAACCCAAACCATCAAGGGGCGCAGATGCTGATGGCAATGGGCGAGGCGCGTGCTGGCAATTATGAGCAGGCGCAGGCATGGATTGAGCGCTTACGCCGCGGTATTGTCGCAAAAGAGGGGGATCATAGTGCCGCCTTACAAAGCCTTGAGGAGTTAAGCAATAATATTGCGACGCAGCAACAAGCCAGTTTGCAGCAAGCGACAGCTCAAGCACCATCAGGACAGGCGGTGCAAGTGACGGTCAAGGTTAACCCGGCTATTATGCCGCTCATTACAACGGGCGACGTGTTGTTTGTCACCGTTAAGGCGCAAGCGGGCGGCCCACCTATGGCAGTGAAGCGCCTAGAGGCTACCCAACTCTTACAAGACCCAACCCAAGGGCTTAAGCTTGTGTTATCGGACGGTGATGCGATGATACCCACCCATACGATATCTACAGCAAGGCAGGCGGGCACGCCATTGGTAGTCACCGCAAGAGTCAGTAAAACGGGGCAAGCCTTGAGCGCATCGGGTGATTTAAGCGCCAATACGGTACCGCTAGAGAGCACGGCGCAAAATGGCATGACAGACAGCACTAAAAACAATACCCCGCAGCTAGCGGTGACTGTTGAGATTAATCAACAAGTGCCTTAAGGTATATACAGCCTGCATATCAAAGTCATGTCGCCATGTCGCCATAGCTTAGAATAAACAGGTGATGGGAGCACAAACAGGCTGGCACAAGCTGAAATCTGCTACCAACCTTTTGTGGTTAACTTATATAGGATTTACGCAAAAAAGATTTTATACTGCTAAAAAAGATTGGTAACTATTTTTGGAACGGCTTCGCTCTATCTTTAGACGATTCAAAAATAGTTACCCGTCATTACACTTTCTTAAAATGCGTAAGTCCTATTATACTGTGATTCAGCAACGAAATAGCTTGAGATTTATGGTATCTCCAGTTAAGGTAATTACGGTTTGCTTGGGCTGTTTGGTCAGTCGTTTATAAGAAGCTCATGAAAAAGCTTAAAAGGGGTTTTACAAAGGCTGTTCTATAAAAAAAATTTCACCATTGGCATGGGTTAATACCGAGTACAACTGGAAAAACAAAGAAAGACCAGAAAGAAGCGACGTGACGATGTAGCCATCGTTATGGATTATTAACCACTGAGTGTTAACTATAGGATTACCAGTATGATGCGTATAATTTTGCTAGGGCCACCTGGCGCCGGAAAAGGCACCCAAGCCCAGTTTATCTCTAAAGCATACAATATCCCGCAAATTTCGACGGGAGATATGTTACGTAGTGCCATTAAAGAGAAAACACCGCTAGGTATGCAAGCCGAAAGTATTATGAAGGCAGGCGGACTGGTATCTGATGATTTGATTATTAACTTGGTCAAAGAGCGTATTGAAAAACCAGATTGTGTCAACGGTTGTATCTTTGATGGCTTTCCACGCACTATCCCCCAAGCCGAAGCGTTGATTGATGCCGATGTGGCCATCAATCATGTGATAGAGATTAGCGTGCCCGATGACGAGATCGTGCAGCGCTTATCAGGGCGTCGTCAACACCCCGATTCTGGCCGTATCTATCATGTCAAGTACAATCCGCCTAACCAAGAAGGGCTAGACGATATCACAGGCGAACCATTGGTGCAACGTGACGATGATAAAGAGAGCACCATTCGCGATCGCCTAGCCACGTATCACGAGCAAACCGAGGCATTGGTTGGCTTTTATCAACAAAAAGAAAAAGAGGCCAACAATGCTCCAGACTATCATAAATTTGATGGCACCCAAGATATTGAGGCAGTCAAGGCGCAGATTTTAAGTGCGCTACAAGGGTAGTTGCCCGATAGCGGCTTTCATAAGCGACAAAAAACCGCCTTATAACAAGATAACAAGGCGGTTTTATAGAGGTACGGGGTAAGCTGGCAAAAAAGACTTAAGCGTTGCCTTCGCCATCGGCCAGTTGTTGGCTTTGCAGATACGCTTGGTCAAAATTCACAGGCGCCAGTAACAATTGCGGGAAGCTACCACGCGTCACAATGTCGCTAATCACTTCACGCGCATACGGAAACAAGATATTGGGGCAATAAGCGCCCAAGATTTGTCCAAGTTGTTCTTCAGGCACATCTTTAATTAGAAATATGCCTGCTTGATGCACTTCTGCAATAAAGGCAGCAGCGCCATCATTTTTAGCATTTACCGTGACGGTTAATATAATTTGATAATGGTCATCGTCTAACCTATCCGCATTGGTGGCTAAGTTGATGTCAAGTTCAGGTTTCCACTCTTTGGTAAACACTTCGGCGCCTGGCACCTCAAGTGATAAATCCTTAACATAAATACGCTCTAAAGCCAATTGTGGTTGCGCTTGTTCTGGTTGCTCTGCCATTGTTAAATTCCTTAGTTATGGGTTCATTATCGTTTTACAATCTTATTAAATACGCCCTAAATCCCTATATTTATACAGCGTTAAGCGTTTAACATCTCATCAAGTTTGCCATCTTGGTTTAACTTGTTAAGTTCGTCAAAACCACCGATAAACGTATCGCCCACAAAAATTTGCGGTACTGTTCGGTAGTTGTTGGTTTTTTGCATTAACGCTTTACGCTCATCGCTACTGATATCATGTAAACCAATTTCGGTATACGCAATATCTTTGGATTGCAACAGCTGCTTGGCATTTGCACAATAGGGGCAAATCGGGGTGCTGTATACGGTTACAGAAGCGGTCATAAGATATCCTTGTTATAAAATAAATCGTTATAAAATAAATCGTTATAAAGTATCGTTCAGGCCAAAATATAGCATAGAGTGGCTTTTGGATAAACCATTTTAAGGTAGCGATTTAATAAGCTTATTTAACAAGCTTATTTGCCAGTTTATTTAACGAGTATGAGTCTAGCGAGCCTTAGCTTTGCCCTCAATCGTTTTTCCCTTTTTGCTAAGATTGGTAGTGTGGCTATTCACCGCACCGACCAAAGGCATGCCGGCTGCTTGCCAACCGCCAATGCCACCCTCCAAACGCACCGCATTGGGCTTATTAAGCAACTGAATCGCCGCACCTGCTTGCATCCCCATATCGCAAACAATCACAATAGGGGTGTCTATGGCACGCAGCTCCTCTAAATGGTCTTTTAGCTCGATAAAGGGAATGTTGCGGCTACCTTGAATATAGCCCGTTTCAAATTTCTTTTTTGGGCGAATATCAATAATCTTCGCATCTTGGGTATTCACCAGCATCCCTAGGGCATTGGGGGACACTTTTTTGCCGCTACGCTTGCTCTCAACGGTGAAGAATAAAAAGGTCAGTACCGCCAGAATGCCAAACAAGATGGGGTGGTTGCTCATAAACTGAAGCCAACGATCTAATGACAAAATACTTCTCCCATAAATATCTAAATGGCCGCTATTATAACGTGATACACCAACGATTGCATTAATAAGTCAACTGTTGGATAACTAAGTGGTTTAATAACTAAGTGGTTTAATAACTAAGTGGTTTAATAACTAAGTGGTTTAATAACTAAGCGGTTTAATAACTAAGCGGTTTAATAACTAAGCGGTTTAATAACTAAGCGGTTTAATAATTTGGCGTATCAGCCTCGGCTTGCAAGGTTACCAAACTCTCAACACGGCGCTGCTTAACTTCGCCTTGTGCTACCGCCGCCCACAAAGCGCAGCCTTTACTATTTTGGGTGTGCTTGCAGTCGCGAAACTTGCAATCGCCAGCTAGGGGCTGCAGCTCAATAAACCCTGCTAGAATATCGTTTGGGGTAAGATGCCATATACCATATTCTCGGATGCCGGGCGTATCCACAATACCGCCTTGGGTTAAATCGCTGGGGTCAAACGGCAATAAGCGGCTGGTGGTGGTGGTGTGTTGCCCAAGCTTGGAGTTGGTAGAAATAATATTCACACTCTGTGCTGATTCTGGCAGTAAAGCGTTCACCAAAGTGCTTTTACCAACCCCAGACTGACCGGCAAAAATAACCAATGTATCAGCGATTCTTTGTTCCAGCTCAGTGAGACCTAGCTGCGCATGCTCGCCTACTTTGTCCGCATTCGGGTTGCCCGCTATAGATGTTTCATCTATAGTTGCTTTCTCATCTTTATTTTTATTAACAGTCTCTTTGGTATTTTTATTAAGAGCCCCTTTGTTATCCATAGCCACTGCATCGTCTATCATCGTCTCCGTTTGCTGCGCCACAACGGTTACAGACGGCAGTGATGACGCTAACGTGTTAGTATTAAAAATGTTTTCGGGGCAAGGGGCAGCAGTTAACACGGTCTCGTATCCCAATAGCTCATAATCGGTCAATAAGCGACGGGTAAAGGCATATTGCGGCAGCGACAATAAATCGGCTTTATTAAGCACCAATAATGGATGCACATTGGCATGATGACAAACGACTAAATAACGGTCAATCAAACCAGGCGCTGCCGCTGGTAGCGGGGCAAACACAATGGCGAGAATGTCAATGTTGGCTGCCACAGGTTTGAGTTTGTGATAGCGATCCGGGCGGGATATCAACGAGGTTCTTGGTTGCACCGATTCGATACGCCCAAAGCCGGTATTGGGATCGGCCATCCAGCGCACCTTATCGCCCGTGGCCAGCATGGGTAAGTTGGTACGCGCATGACAGCGCCAGATATCGCCAAGCGCAATGGCTTGCCAAAAGGGTTCTGGCTCGCCCTCTGCAATGGTAGGCGGCTGCGCAATAAGCTCTGGCAATGAGGTCACCTGTACTTCCAATTGCTTGCCATAATGCGCCATGACCACGCCATCCATGAGACTATCATCTATCAATTCAAGCTGCTCGGTTTGCTGTTTGTCGATGCGCCTGATTTGTTGCTTGGTCAGCTTACGTTGTCGTATCAAAGCCATAAAATGCGATTACCTAATGGTTGGTGATAAATACAATACAGGGATACTAGCAACTACTGACGACGGTAACCGTGTAAATCGGTTTGATAGTTACCAGCAGTTAGCAAGAAGTTAACGAATAGGTTCAGAATAACAGGTTAAATTTGTTAAGATAGTGACATTCAGTATGTCCAGTACAACAAGCAATACAACAAGCAATACAACAAGCAATACAACAAGCAATACGACAGGCGTTACCCCACCATTCACTTTAGGACACATTATGCGCACTAATGACCACCCCAATAAGATTAAAATTAAGAATGAAGGTAAAAAAGGGCTGGTTTGGATAGATTTGGAAATGACAGGTCTTGATACCCTCAATGACGACATTATCGAGATTGCCACAATAATAACCGATGATGATTTAAACATTTTGGCAGAAGGGCCCGTCTATGCCATTAAGGTGTCGGATCAAAAACTTAATGGCATGGATGATTGGAATACCAAGCAGCATGGCGAATCGGGGTTGATTGACCGAGTGCGCCGCAGTAGTGTGTCCATTGAAGAGGCGCAAGCTGGCACCATCGCCTTTTTAAACAAATGGGTAGATGAGGGCAAATCACCCATGTGCGGCAATTCTATCTGTCAGGACCGCCGCTTTTTAGCCCGTCAAATGCCTGCCCTAGAGCGATTTTTTCATTATCGCAACTTGGATGTCTCGTCTGTCAAAGAGCTGTGCTACCGCTGGCGTCCCGATGTGTTAAAAGGGGTCGAAAAGACCGGTACGCATTTAGCCATGGATGACATTCGAGATTCCATTCGTGAACTTAAACATTATCGGCAACACTTTTTTCAACTATTGGATGCATAGCGATATTTGGCCATGATAAAACATTCGCTACCTTTTATGGCGGTGGTCGTGTCGTTGTTATCCATCTCATCTTTAGCCAGCTCGTCTATTGTCATCGCAATAACCGCCTCCACATGCGGTTGTCTTGCTTGAGACTGCTGCAAGCGCCAATCGCCCAATACATAACGGGTCTTATGGTGAGTTAACGACTGTATGGCAGGCCGATGCGTATGCCCATGCAGTAAGGCATCAATGCCCGCCATCGCATGATGAACCGCTTTAGGATTAACATCCATGATGGCTTCTGGCTTACTCGCTTTGCCAATGCTGCTTTTTTGGCGAATTTTAGCCGCCAGCTGCTGGCGTTTGGCCAACGGACGTCGCAATAACCCCCAACGCACTAGCGGATGACGCAATACTTTTCTTAAACGCTGATAGGCGACATCGTCGGTACACAGTGCGTCACCATGTTCGAGTCTAAAATGATGATGACCAAGGTTCATACGATAGGGTTCAGCAATGAGTTTACCGCCAAACACATCGCACAAGCGCTGACTGATTAAAAAATCCCGATTGCCATGCATCACCAATATCTGACAGCCGTTAGTATGTAGCTGTTGTAACTGGCTAATTATCGGGGTTAACCAATGCTGCTGTTTTTCAAGGTCTGTCAGCGTTAAATAGGCATCATCGCCAATCCACATATCAAACCAATCGCCCAAAATATATAGCGCCATTAAATGGGGCAGGGCGATGCAATCATCTAACAAACCTAAAAAAGCCTGCACTAGGGCAGGCTCATCACAAGATAAATGCAAGTCACTCACAAACACTCGGCGTATCTTATGCGGACGGGTGGTGATTAAGTGCTCATAATCGACCCAACCGCCAGCGTGATAATCACTGTCCACTTGAGAGTTAACGTCCGTGGCATCATAAGCTTTGGGCTGTTTGTCGGCGCCATTCTTGGTCATGGTGAAACGATTATTTGCTAACCATCGTAGCAGAGTTAATCACTACCGCTTCTTTTGGCACATCGCCATGCCCACCTTTGTTGCCCGTTGCGACGCTTTCAATTTTTTCAACCACATCCATACCATCGGTTACTTTACCAAATACCGTATAACCCCAACCTTGCGTATTTTTGGCAGTATGGTTTAAAAAAGCGTTGTCGTTCACATTAATAAAAAATTGACTGGTGGCTGAATGCGGGTCTTGGGTGCGCGCCATCGCCACGGTGCCTTTGTCATTTTTAAGCCCATTGTCCGCTTCGTTTGCTATTGGCGCTTGGGTGGGCTTTTCTTTCATATTGGCGTCCATGCCGCCGCCTTGAATCATAAAATTAGGAATCACCCGATGGAAAATAGTGCCATTATAATGACCTGACTCGACATAGCTCACAAAGTTTTTGACGGTGTTAGGCGCCGCTTTGTCGTTAAGCTCGATGGTAATATCGCCCATTGACGTATTGAGTTTAACTACTGGCATATCGCTCATTGGTATATCCTTAACTAGTGGTGGGGTGTGGGTACTGGGTACTGTAGTGGTCGTATTAGGACATCCTACAAGAAATAGGGGTAGCATAAAAAAACTGCCATAACCTAACTTTTTGAGTGCATGCATCTTGGATAATCCTTTATCTACTGTCTAATTTAGGATGGCAAAAACGTTTAGGATGGCAAAAACGACCCTTTGAGCCAAGGCGTTTAAATTTAGCCCACAGTCTACCGTCTTTTTTAGCATCTGTCATCCATCTCACTGTTACAGGGTTTGCTAAACCTGATAGAATGGGGCAATCCCTATCTACCCGATTCAGTACAGGACACTTTTTGCCCATGACAAACGCTAATACCGCCACTGACCAAAAAAACGATTTTATTCGCCACATTATCCGTCATGATTTAGCGCAAAATAAATACGCTAAAATCGTTACCCGATTTCCGCCTGAGCCAAACGGCTACCTACATTTGGGGCATGTTAAATCAATTTGTTTGAACTTTGGTATTGCCGCTGAGTTTGGCGGCGTGTGTAACCTGCGTTTTGATGATACCAACCCCACTGCCGAAAAGCAGGATTATATCGACAATATTGAAAACGACGTTAAATGGCTAGGCTTTGAGTGGATAGGCACGCCGCATCATGCCTCGGGCTATTTTGAGCAGCTGTATACTTGGGCGCTGCAACTCATTGAGCAAGGCGACGCCTATGTTGACTTACAAACGCTAACCCAAATCCGTGACAATCGAGGCTCGTTTCAAATTGTCGGCACACCGTCGCCACAGCGCGATGCCAGCATCAGCGACAACTTGCAACGCTTTGACGACATGCGCCAAGGCAAGTATGGCAATGGTGAGGCGGTGCTGCGTGCCAAAATAGACATGGCCAGCCCCAACATGAACTTGCGAGACCCAGTGATTTATCGCGTGCTGCATCAAACGCATCATCAAACGGGCGATGCGTGGTGCATCTACCCGATGTATGACTACGCCCATCCGCTATCGGATGCCATTGAAGAGATTACCCACTCGCTATGCACCTTGGAATTTGAAGACCACCGTCCTTTTTACGATTGGGTCATTGCCAAGATTGGCGCAAAAGGCGGTATCAAACAGGCGCCGCATCAGTACGAATTTAGCCGCCTTAACGTCGATCATACCTTAACCAGCAAACGTAAGCTTAAGCAACTGGTGGATGAGGGCATTGTTAGCGGTTGGGATGACCCGCGTATGCCAACAGTGGCGGGCATGCGCCGCCGTGGCTATACCCCAGAGGGCTTGCGTGATTTTTGTGAGCGTGTGGGCGTGACCAAGGCCGACAGCGTGGTCGATTTTCGCATGCTTGAATTTAGCATTCGCCAATCGTTAGACGATACCACCGCGCGTGGTATGGCAGTGATGCGCCCGTTAAAAGTGACTATTACCAATTTTGCTGAGGCAGTTAGCGAGTGGCAAACCTTAAAATCCGATAGCGTGCAATCAAGATGGGATGAGGGCAACAAGGCATTATGGCTCACTCAGCCCAATCATCCCAATGTGGATTTAGGCATGCGCGACATACCATTTACCGAGGTTATCTATATTGACCAAACCGACTATGAGCTTGAGCCACCACAGGGCTACAAGCGCTTATCACCTAGTAATACAGAAATTCGTTTGCGTAACACCTATGTGTTGGCCGTTACCGAGCATATTTTGGATGCCGCTGGCAAAGTGATTGAACTTAAAGCCACCATTGATAAAACAACGCTCGGTCAAAACCCCGAAGGCCGCAAGGTCAAAGGCGTGATTCATTGGGTCTCAGCCAGTCTTGGCGTGCCTGCAATTGTGCGGGTATATCAGCATTTATTCGCCGTGGACGACCCTGCCAGTGCCGAGGATGTACACAGCATTTTAAACCCCAACTCGTTAAGCGAGTTTAAAGCCGTGGTTGAGCCATCGCTTGCCAATAGTGCCGCAGGAAGCCGTTTTCAATTTGAGCGAGAAGGCTATTTTGTGGCGGACAGCGTTGAGCATACGCCAGATAGCCCAGTGTTTAACCAGATTGTGAGTTTGCGAGATAGTTATAAGCCGAGTTAAGGCGATATTTAAAACGCTAAGTAAAGTTATAAAGTTATAAAGTTATAAAGTTATAAAGTTATAAAGTTATAAAGTTATAAAGTTATAAAGTTATAAAGTTATAAAG
>JAGLBE010000007.1:0-27566 GCA_018260445.1 Psychrobacter sp. | reverse complement strand
TAAAGTTATAAAGTTATAAAGTTATAAAGTTATAAAGTTATAAAGTTATAAAGTTATAAAGTTATAAAGCTATAAAGCTATAAAGCTATAAAAACTCGTTAAGTTTGATTTAGGTATGTTAAACCTTACCCATTTCTAGTAATCTAGGAATGGGTTTTTTAGTTTTGATCCTGCGCGTTTAAATGATTAGCCCTTTTGGCGGACTATATAGAATGAATACCTTTAAGGAAAAACGTGGCAAAATTTCTCAACACCAGTGGCACCACCTATCATTTAGAAGAGTTAATCAAAAAAGCATCTGACCGTCTCATTATCATCAGCCCTTACCTCAAACTAAATGAGCGGGTTAAAGAGTTATTTGAAGACCGCAACCGTTTTAAAATTGATATTCGTATCGTCTATGGTTAAAATGATTGACAACCTGCCGAAATTAACTGGCTAAAAAACCTCGAATTTATCCGCACTAGTTTTTGCAAAAACTTACATGCTAAATGTTATCTCAATGAGTCGCAATATATCATCACCAGTCTGAATCTTTATGAATTTAGCCAAGTCAATAACAATGAGATGGGAGTGCTTAAAATAGCATTTTATATAGATGTTGGAACCAAGCTGATAAAAATAAATGTGAGGGTGAAAAATAATGTTAACCATGATTGCTGGACAAAAAGTAAAGTTTGACGATATTCACTTAGCGCAAACCTTCACTGTAAAGGTAGATATTAGAACAGATAACATTGCGGTTGACGTGGCTTGTTTTGGCTTAGATGCCCAGCAACAGCTTATCAACGATGATTATATGACCTTTTATAATCAACCCGTGACCCCCTGCGGCGGCGTAACTTTAAGACAAGTGTCTGGCCAACAATGCTTTAATATTGACTTACATAAATTGCCGGATAACGTGGATTATCTCGTATTTACTGCCACTATTGATGGTGCGCAAACCATGCGAGATATTGGTAAAAGTCAGGTGCAAATCGCACAAGGAGCAACGGTCTATGCCAGTTATACGTTTGAAGGGATTGATTTCAAAAGCGAACAGGCCGTCATGCTGATGCAGGTGTATCGCAAAAACAAGGTGTGGCGAGTGAATGCCATCGGTCAGGGTTTTAATGGCGGACTCGCTGCGTTGGTCAATCATTTTGGTAGTGAGGTAGAATCAGCAACCAATAAAACCACTGAGACTATAGCAACTAAAGAAATTGCTCACAGACCATCAGTTATGCAAAAGTCCACTCAATCTGACAACAATGCACCCAATGCTCCCAATGCACCCAATAAAGTAAATATTAAAAAGGTCGTATTAGACAAGAGTGGCGCTACGCATCGGATGAGTCTAAGCAAAGGCGGTACAGAAAATCTTATCGTCGAAGCCATTTGGATAGACAATGGTGACGCCAATGCAAATAATGATGATTTAGATTTACGAGTCGGTATTTTAGCGCAACATAGTAAGGAGATGACCTATATCCATGCGCCTATGCAGCCTGGTAGCTTAACGTCACCACCTTACGTGCAGCATCAGGGTGATATACAAGTTGCCAGCGTCGGTGAGCCTGGTAAAGAGGTTGTTTTGGTAAACCCAGACATTGCCAAGCATTATGGTAGCAAGGTGGCGCTGGTGTTCTCGGTGTATTCAGCGGTCAGTAATGGTGCGGTATCCATCGCTTCGTTGCAACCAAAAATGCGCATGACATACAAAGACCAAGTGGTCGAAAGTGTGTTTAATGTTAAATCGTCTCCAAAAGCCAAAAGCAGTTTGGTCTATACGTACGTTATCGGTATGGCTATTATTGATGAAGACGGCGTAACATTACAGCATTCTGGCGAGACCAGTAAGCGTATGAGTGAATCGACACCTAAATTGACTTGGAATGGCGATAACGTAGATATGCAAATCAATGGTAAACCAATGTTTAAACCCAAATAAAGCGCTACAAAGCGCTACTAAATAATGACATAGGAAAGCGGCATTGCGCCGCTTTCCTATTTTGTCATTCTTGTTACCGTTTTAACTCCCTATAAGCTGCATGGCAAATTTCGCAACGTATACAGTAAAGCATTAGCCAGCAAAGCAAGTCAGCAGCTCCATATTAGCCATCGTATCCAGTCAGTATCAGCCCAAAAGGCTCTCGGTGCCGTATTCCACCCGTTTAGCCGCAAAAAACGCATCTAGGCGATTCATCGCTTCTTCTAAATCATAAAGATTGGGTAAAAATACCACTCTAAAATGGTCAGGGGCATCCCAATTAAACCCTGTGCCTTGCACCATCAATACCTTTTGTTGTAACAATAAATCCATCATAAACTGCATATCGTTATCAATAGGGTAGATAAGACGGTCCATCTTTGGAAAGCAATAAAATGCGCCTTGCGGTAAGGTGCAAGAAATGCCCGGAATAGCATTAAGACGGTCAACGGCCAATTGACGCTGTTTGTATAACCTTCCCGATTCCGAGGTAAGGGCTTGCATACTTTGATAGCCCCCCATGGCCGTTTGAATGGCATATTGGGCAGGTACATTGGCACACAAACGCATTGAGGCAAGCATATCCATGCCCTCAATAAAGTCAACAGCATGGTCTTTACGCCCCGACACCATCAGCCAGCCTGCTCTAAATCCGGCAATACGATGCGACTTTGACAGCCCATTGTAAGTCAGGGTAAGCACGTCGGTCGCTAAGGTGCACAAGGGCGTGTGTACCACGTCATCATACAGCACCCGGTCATAAATCTCATCTGCCATCAGCACCAAATTAAACTCACGGGCCAAGGCGATAATCTCTAGCAGAACCGCATTTGAATATAAAGCCCCCGTTGGATTATTGGGATTAATCACCACAATACCTCGGGTTTTATGGGTAATTTTGGCGCGGATGTCGTCAATATCCGGCTGCCAATTGTTGTCCTCATTGCAGCGATAGTGCACCGCATTGCCGCCTGCCAAATTGGTGGCGGCTGTCCACAGCGGATAGTCTGGCATGGGGATTAAGACCTCATCGCCATCATTAACCAATGCCTGCATGGTCATCACTATCAGCTCAGACACCCCATTGCCCAAATACACATCACGCACATCAACAGCCGATAACAAGCCCTTCGCCTGATAGTATTGCAGCACCGCTTTACGCGCCGAAAATATGCCTTGAGAGTCTGAATACCCTGTGGCTTTAGACAAGTTTAAGGCGACATCTTGCAAGATTTCATGCGGGGCATCTAGCCCAAAGGGGGCAGGGTTGCCCACGTTAAGTTTGATAATGCGCTGGCCATCGGCTTCCATTTTCATCGCGGTTTTTAACAGAGGGCCACGAATGTCATAACAAACGTTTTTTAACTTGTTCGATTTTTTTAGCGGTTGCGGCAGGGTTATATGGGTGCTGGCTGTATTAGCAGTATGGGGTGTAGGAGCAGTATTGGCGATGTTGTCTACATTTGACATAATGGGCATACTCGTTGTCGTATTAGCTATTTGATTAAGGTTGGTTTGTTGATTAGGGTTGGTTTGTAGATTAAAGTTAGTTTGGTTCGGTTTGGGCTCATTAGTGGCGGTCTGTTTGCTCTCTGGGTCACCCTGCGTGGACTCGCTTAAATCACCACGCAATAAGTAACCTTCACTGCACTCTAATAGGGTGGCAAGCGTTGGTAATTTTGCTGACACAATACCATTTATATCCCGCTCCCAATTGGAGATGGCACCACGGCTGACTCGGCAGCCTGCTTGGGTCATCTGCTGCGCCAGCTGTTCGGCAGTGAGCCCCTTGGCTTTACGCAGCCTGCTGAGGCGTTTGCCTTGGGTTTTAAAGTCTGACAGTTCTGTCATGTTGATTCCTGATAATGGGTACCCTTACAGTTCTGACAATTCTGAGTAGGATAAATACCTAAACCGATAATGCAAGATATTATTGCATTTCGAAATATAATACAAGTTTTATTATTGCAAGATATACTTGCATACTTTAGATGCAGAGCCTTCCCCTTTAACCGTTCGGTGCTAAATGTAACGTTACGTTTTTTTATAGAGTATTTATTTGAAACTGACCTCAATAAGCCTAATATAATTTATTAGGAAGTGAAAAAGTTAGTGGGATGTGAAGAACTAGCTAGAAAGTGAAGCGTTTAAATAAAGCGTTTTTAAATAGTAACTGTTGGGTTGAACCCTATTCATTAAAAGGATTAGCCATGCATGATTCACAATTGACCAAAGCCGAGATTGAGCAGTTAACCGATGCCGATTGGCGTCAGCGTTTAAGCCCCGAGGAATATCAAGTATTGCGGCAAAAGGGCACCGAGCGGCCGTTTACGGGTATTTATAACGAGGTGAAAAAAGATGGCATTTATCGTTGCAGAGGTTGCGGCGCCAAATTGTTTGACACCCGTCATCAGTTTAATGCAGGTTGCGGCTGGCCGAGTTTTGATGCGACCCTTGATAAGTCAGCGGTAGATGAGCATGTCGATACCTCGCATGATATGCGCCGAGTTGAGGTTACTTGTAGTCACTGTGGTGGTCATTTGGGGCATGTCTTTCCCGATGGGCCAAAAGAGACGACAGGCCTGCGTTATTGCATCAATTCGGTGTCTATTGCTTTGGATACTGAGGTTCAAACTTAGTCGTTTAAACAAGAGGCTAAAGAAACTAAAGAATAGGCAGTATCTACGTATCAGTCCAAGCTAACTAGAGCTACTCAAAGCTAGTCAGTCCAAGCTAAGTACCAGTAGCGATTTGAGTATAGTTCGTGATAGTCGGGATAGTAGAAATACGTAAATCTAAATAGCCTAATAATATTTATCCCGTTTAGCCGTTACAGCAGCGCGTAGTTAAAGCCCCAAGCGCCACTTATAAATGTTTGTCAATTCCAAAATTCCCCAAACAAAATTCAATTAAGGATAGCAATATGAGTACGATTTATGACTTTACCGCCAATGACCTAGCTGGCAACCCCGTCTCTTTTAGTGATTTTAAAGATAAGGTGTTGCTGATAGTCAACACCGCCAGTAAATGCGGCTTTACCCCACAATTTGAGGGGCTTGAGCAACTGCACGAACAGTATAAAGACCAAGGTTTGGTGGTAATCGGCTTTCCGTGTAATCAATTTGGTGCCCAAGACCCCGGTAGCAATGATGAAATTGGTGCTTTTTGCCAAAAAAATTATGGGGTCAACTTTTTGATGATGGAAAAAATCGATGTGAATGGCAAAGCGGCGCATCCCATTTTTACTTGGCTCAAAAAGCAAGAAGGTGGCTTATTAACCGATGCGATTAAATGGAATTTTACCAAATTTTTAGTGGGCCGTGATGGTAAGGTGCTTGAGCGTTATGCGCCGACCACCAAGCCCGAAGCCATTACCAAGGACATTGTCGCAGCGTTATCAGCCTAGTTGTTGTCTTGCTGCTATTCGTCACCTTTTTTAATGGGCATAGGGGTATTAGATGACGGGCTAGCGCTGGTGGGTCACTAACCTAAGGCTTTGTTGTCGGCCATGTTTTGATGTTGGCCTAAGCTTATACCCCGTTTTCACAATAGGGTCTAAAAACCTGCATACACCGGCTGGGATTTTTCGGTAGCCACCAGCCGTCCTAAGTTTTCAATGTTGTACGAGCGCGAACAGTGTTAAACTGTCTAGCACAGTCATTACTAGCACAGTCAGTACTAGCACAATCAGTACTAGCACCATCAATACTAGCATAAACAACAGTTACCCAGCATCACTAGCCGTTGTGTTGCAATGTAGCAATACCCTTCTACCCGTTACAATTTATCAGTTAGCCGGCCACGAGACCCCCATGCGAATACGAAAGTTATTTAAGTTTGAAAATGCCCATATCGTGCGTAACTGTAGTTCAGACCGCTGCAAACGCTCGATTCATGGACACAGTTATCAAATAGAATTAATTTTGCAAGCCGATAGATTAGATAACGGTCAGATGGTGTACGACTTTGGCTTATTAAAATCAACCATTAAAGATATGATTGACAGTTTTGACCATGCCATCTGCTTTTGGAACAAAGACGACCCCGAGTATATCGCCATGTGTAAACAATTTAGTGCGCGCTGGATTAGTTTGCCGGTATCACCCTCTGCCGAACAATTTTCACGGGTGATATTTTTTTGGGCGCAAAGTATTTTGAATCAAACCAAAACCATGAATGGGGAAGCCGATGTGCGGGTGTATTCGGTCATTGCTCATGAGACGGCAACGGGTTATGCGCAGTGCTTTGCAGAAGATATAGACAACGAGCATATGGGCGTGCTGACTCTCAGCGATTTTGAATTTAGTGTGCAAGTGAAAAGCGAATGGGGCGACCCAACTATGTATGATAAATTGCTAGCGGGCGAGACGTTTGTGAATCCTGTGGTTAAATTACAAGTCAAATAGCTCACTGATTCATTAGTAAAGCGACGGTTCTTGTAAATAAGATTGGTTTTAATCCAGCGCTTATCCTACTTCCTACTAATTATATTCAAGGTGCACCATGCCCAATCCCACTATTGAGCGGCGCTTGACCTTTGAGGCGGACACCCAAGCTTTGGCGCAACAGCTGGCGTCCGCTAAGATTACCGGTAGCGTATGGTTATCGGGTGATTTGGGCGCTGGTAAAACAACGCTAACTCGGTATTGGCTACAAGCGTTGGGACACCAAGGTAGAGTCAAAAGCCCGACCTATACGCTGGTTGAACCTTACGAAATCTCTTTAGCATTAAAGGTAACAGGCGAGCCACAAAAGGACAGTGATAGGATACGGGTATATCATGCAGACCTATATCGCCTGCAAGACCCAGAAGAGCTAGATTTTATTGGCTTTGAGGAATACCTAGACGACAAAGAGGCACTCATTATTATTGAATGGGCAAGCCGGGCTGCTGACTGTTTGCCGCCCCCCGTTATGACGATTGATATGCAAATTGGTCAAGATGAGCAGCAGCAAACGGTTAGGCAGGTTACGATTTCGGCATCCGCCACTATTCTGGCTCATTTGAGTATGGCACCTCTTGCTTTATAATGGCAGCTTTTATAATGGTATCTTATAATGGCACCTTTTATAATGACACCTGCACCTTTTTTAATGTTAAAAAGATAGCGTAGCGTCCATGGCCTATTATTAGCATCAATATCAGAGTATATACAATACCCTTGCCTAAATCCCATAACACCTATTTAGACTGTTGATTATCAATGATTTTAAGCGTTACCCCATCTTGTTCACCCGAAAACCGCAATAGAATCAAAAAACTCTCCCCATTGCTGATTAACCAATTGGCGGCGGGCGAGGTAGTGACGCGTCCTGCCTCTGTGGTTAAAGAGCTGGTAGAGAACGCCATTGATGCCGGGGCAACCGAGGTGAGTATTCGTATTACCCAAGGCGGTATGGGGTCGATTGAAGTGAGCGATAATGGCTGCGGCATTCACGCCGATGATATGGCCATGGCGGTGACTCGCTTTGCCACCAGTAAAATAGCGGATGTGGCGCAGTTGCAAGGCATTGCGACCTTAGGGTTTAGAGGCGAAGCATTGGCCGCAACCGCCGCAGTATCTAGGCTCACCTTAAAAAGTAGCTGCGATAACAGTGGTATCGGTCGGCAATTGGTGGTAGCCGGTATATTAGAGGACAGCCCCAAGCTTGTGCCCGTGGTGCAACCGCAAGGCACGACGGTGATTGTCAAAGACCTATATTTTAATGTGCCTGCAAGGCGTGGCAACCTAAAATCCATCGCCACTGAATTTGCCCATATCGAAACAGTAGTCAAGCAGTTGGCTTTGGTCGCCAGTGATGTGACCATTGAGCTGTGGCACAATGACAAACGGCGTTATCATTTTGCCGCTATTGACCATAATCATGGGTACGCCAATTTACCCCTTGGTGTTGACGATAGTGGAGCAGAGCTGATGCCAATAGGGTTAGCCCGATTAAGAATGATTGTGCCAAGTTTGGCCGATAGGTCAGGTTTGCCCGATTTTGTAGACCCCGATTTTGTAGACGATGTTAACCAGCTTTGTGTGCAGCCATTGACCATATCGCTTGCAGGATTGATAGCAGGTAGCAGCAGTGTCAAAACGGATGGTTTAACGATTGCTAGTTTTAAATCAGACAACAGCCGCCCTCTTAATCAAAGTAATGTACCCGATGCGAATACCGGTATTTATGGATTTCTGTTACCCTGTTTACAGCCGTCCGTCATGGTGTATAAGCTGATTTATATCAATGGCCGTTTAGTCAAGGACAAGCATATCGCCCAGAGTTTGCGAGCCTCGGCAAGTACGGTCACTGCGCTCAGTGATTTAGGCTATGTGTTGTTTTTTCAATTGCCGCAAACGTGGTTAAATGTCAACGTTCATCCCTCAAAACAGTGTATAAAAATACAGGATTTAGCCAATATTAGCGCTCATCTTGAAATGGGGGTGAAAAGCAGTTTACAAGCTTGGCAAAAACAGCTACCAGATTTAACGGTATTGGAAAGTTCGCAATCGGTATCACCGCTTGTATCGTCATCCCCAACATTGTCATCCTCAACATTGTCATCCCCAACATTAACATCAAAGCAATTGGCAAGGTTGACCCCGTTTAATACTGGCTATGCCGTTAACGAACCGCAGCAAATTTATCGCAGCCAAAAACAGCCGCCTAACTTTTTATCGTCTAGGCTGAGGGCAGACTTTGTTGCTAATAATGCAGTTATGAACCCTACAGTAATCAAGGATTTGGTGACAATCGATGCCACCGATGCTACCGATGCCACTCGCCCAACGATGGATGACAATATTAGCCAAATTGGCCAAATTAGCCAAAAAATGTTTGTCAAACCGCAAGCCAGTATAGACCCGCTGGTATGTTTATATCGAATCTCAACATCGGCGCTTAATCGGATTAACTTAATGGCAATGCCGAATAGTAATAGTAAAGCGCAGGCAAAGTTCGAAACCCAAATAGAGTCAGAAACAGATTTAGAGAAAGTTGTGATTTTAGTACAGTGGCAGGCAGCCTTTTATTTGTTTGATGAACAAACACTAGTGAAAGCCGCCGCTACTGACATTGACGAGCAAGTTGTGCCTGGGCTACTTGACAATATGCATTTAGACGGGTTAACTGCTCAGCTAACGGCATCCATAGCGGCAATGAGTGCCGCAGAGCGTGCCGCTTTTGCCAAAACAGCAGTTTATACCTTGTCTTTACCACAGTTGACCGCTTTTATGTTGCAACAGGGGTTATAACCCGCCTTTGATAACTGGCGACCAGCTTGCCAACAAACAGTAGGACAGTCAGTGACCGCCACCATCAAGATGAACAGACCGCCTTGTACGACCGATAAGCTACCCAAACAAGCGGTGGTTTGCCTTATGGCACCCACAGCCAGTGGCAAAACAGCTTTGGCCTATCAATTGTATGACACTGGGCGGTTTGAAATTATCTCTGTTGATTCGGCGCTGATTTATCGAGATATGAATATTGGTACTGCCAAACCAACGCCGCAAGAATTGGCGCAATATCCGCATCATTTGGTAGATATTATCGACCCAACCGACACCTATAGCGTGGCAAATTTTGTGGCAGATGTTGAGCGTCTCATTACCGAAATTCACCAACGGGGTAAAATTCCGCTGCTGGTGGGCGGAACGATGATGTATTACAATACTTTGTTTTCTGGTCTATCCCCAGTGCCCGAAACTGATGCAGCAGTTAGGACAGCGGTAGAAACTTGGCGACAGCAGGTTGGTATTGAGGCGTTACACCGTTACCTACAAGACGTTGACCCGATTATTGCAGCGCGCTTTAACCCTACCGATACCCAGCGCATTACCCGAGCAGTAGAGGTGTATCAACAAACACTGATACCGCTTAGCACATGGCAGCAGTTACCAAAGGTTGCTATAGCAGACAACCCACATCAATATTGGTTAGGCTTGGCGGTTATGCCGGATAGAGCCTGGCTACATGAGCGTATCGAGCGCCGCTTGCAAAAAATGTGGGAGGAGGGCTTTTTTGATGAGGTGGTTGTCTTATTAAAAAAGTATGAGTTAACCCCAGAGATGACCGCCATGCGCTGCGTTGGCTATCGCCAGGTGATAGACTATTTGATGCAAATTGAGCATCCAGTGCTACGCCATAGCTTATATAGTGACGTAAAACCTACAGAAGATACCCTTTTATTGCAAATAGACGACAAGAGCATTGCTTGTCAAAATATGAAAAATAAGGCATTATATGCAACAAGGCAGCTTGCTAAAAGGCAGTATACTTGGCTGCGAAATTTAGTGGCCACTCACAGACCTGTATCCCATTCTCCTTTGCAACTTGCCGCAAAAAATAGCGATGACAGCAGAATGATAGCTTTAGAGCCGTCTCGTTATTTGCATCAAGCTACGCATTCTGTCAAAACTGTCAAAACTGTCAAAATAGTCGATAAGTCAGATTCTAATGCAGATCCTAAACCACATCACTCAAAAGTGGTTATCGATTTTGTGTCAGTTGAGGATGCAGGGCAGTATATATTGGCTCGTTTATAGCTTATTGGTTGAATAGGGTTGAATAGGTTTGTATATGATAGAAAGGATAACCGCAACTGGCATAGCCATGCTATTGGTTCTCATTGTAAGTTAATCACGACATGTATTCAATTAAGTATAAAGCTATTTAATTAATTATAAAGCTATCAAATAGAAAGCTAAATAATCTACAGCGATACTCAGTTAATAACTCTTTTTATCAATAATAATGATTAGAAAAAAATAAAAGTTCTGTCGTCTGTGGGCTAACGATACAGATATAACTAGAAATAATAATTGAGAACTTAAAAAATTAGGAGCGCAGCGATGTCAAAAGGACAAACATTACAAGATCCTTTCTTAAACTCATTACGTAAGGATCGTATTCCCGTATCTATTTTTTTGGTTAACGGCATTAAATTGCAAGGTCAGATTGAATCCTTTGATCAATACGTGGTATTACTCAAAAATACTGTGAGCCAAATGGTTTATAAGCATGCCATTTCCACGGTTGTGCCCGCTCGCAACCCGCGTACGAGTAGCAATCTAATGACGGGTAGTAGCACGGGTATGCAGCCATCTAGTGGTTATCAATCAGCATATGGTAATTCGACAAGTGGCGGCTTTGATAGAAGCGCCACAACAGGTTTTGAGGCAGGCGGTTTTGCCAATAAGCGTAGTGGTTTTAACAGGGGCGGCTTTACTGAAAGAGGCTTTAATCAAGAGCGGGGCGGTTTTTCAGAGCGCGGGGTACAGCAAGACCGCGGGTTTGAAACCGAGCACGGGTTTGACGACAATCGGGTTGCCCCTGAGGCACGCGGCTTTGAGGAGCGGGATTTTGATAAGAGAGGCTTTACCGATGCCGAGCCGCCTCGTCATGACGATACGGATGATTAGGCGCATTAGTAAGCACATTAGTAAGCATTAGTGACCTAATCATGATTAAGATAGGTGACCTTGCTATTTGACCATAGCTGTTTGACCATACTGTGAGTTGTTGGCTATTAATTAGGGGCTATTAATTAGGGGCTATCAATTGCGGTCTATTAACTATAAGTAGACTAGAGAGAGCGAACAATCCCTATTGTTACTTATTTATATAATTTTTAAATAGCCCGTTAGATGCTAAAAATAGTAGGAATAAGATATAAATATACATGTGACATGGTAATAGGCCTTATGCGAAGATAGATTAAGTCGAGTCGAGGTAGAGTTGTGAGCGTTATTGTAGCTAGTTAACTTGTCATTTGATCAAGCTGTCATTTAATCAAGCTGTCATCTAATTAAGCTGTCAGTTCATTCACCTGATTGGGTTACCTGACAATGCATACCGTTAACCAATATCATTAACCTGCTTGAGTAAAGCAGGTTTTTTTATGCTTAGGTAACAAGGTTTGGCAAAATTTGAGTTAGAGTGCTTCTTGTGTTTGCTCGCCTTTTTCTATGATGTCTGCTCAAGTAAGGGTTTAAGCTATTGTCTAGCTACTAGATGGTTTACCAGGATAACTTTGCGGACGTCATCATTCATATCGTTGTTATCCTGATGGTCATTGTCATTGTCATTGTCATTATTATTATAGAGATACCACAACTATGCTTGCACATTCTTTAAATTCCGCTGCAAAAACGTTTACAATGCCGACCTCTGAGCAGTTTATTACCTATGCCACTAATGCCATCCGTACCGAGCAGGCTGCTTTAGAGCTGTTGATAGAACAACTTGACGACCGTTTTGTAGAAGCTTGCAAGCTGATACTTGGCTGTGAGGGCCGAGTGGTGGTGACAGGCATGGGCAAATCGGGGCATATTGGGCGTAAAATTGCGGCTACTTTTGCCTCAACAGGCTCGCCTGCGTTTTTTATGCACCCAGGCGAGGCAGGACACGGCGATTTAGGCATGTTGGTACAAGGAGATGTGCTCCTAGCCATTTCTAACTCGGGCGAATCTGATGAAATTAAAACCCTGTTGCCTGTGGTCAAGCAGCTATCCATCCCCTTAATCAGTATCAGCCGCGATAAGCGTGGGAGGCTGGCGCAATTTGCCGATGTGGCGTTGACGCTTGGACCATTTGAAGAGGCGTGTCCGCTCGGGCTTGCGCCCACCTCTAGCACAACCGCCACTTTAGCCTTGGGCGATGCGATGGCAGTGGCCTTGGTCTATGCGCGTAATTTCACCTCAGAAGATTTTGCATTGTCGCATCCGGCAGGCGCGCTGGGGCGAAAGCTGTTAATGCGGGTTAGCGATTTAATGCATGTCTCTCAGGAGGGTTGGACGTTGCCGACAGTGCTTGAGAGTACCAGTTTACATCAGGCACTTTTCACGATGACCAATGGCCGTCTTGGTATGGCGGTTATTGTTAATGAGGCGCAGCAAGTGCAAGGTGTTTTCACCGATGGCGATTTGCGCCGAGCCCTAGAGCGCCATCTTAATTTAGAGACCTCGATGGACGCTATAATGACCCCAAACCCACAAATTGTTGCCAAAGACATGCGCGCATCTGACGCCTTAAGCATCATGAACGCAAAGGCCATCAATCAGTTAATCATAGTCGATGAGCACAAACGCTTACAAGGCATTGTCACTATTCACGATTTGATTCAAGCTGGCGTCACCTAATAAACAAGCAGGCGAAGCCCTAGACGGTTACCATTGCTAGCAAACGAGTATCAACTAAAAAACATATCATAAAGAGGATTTTATGCAAGATTTAGTGACTGCCGCCGCTCAGGTGAAGTTATTGGTGCTGGATGTGGATGGGGTATTATCGAACGGGTATATCGTTTATGACGCGAATGGGGTTGAAAGCAAAACCTTTCATGTGCAAGACGGTATTGGCATAAAAGCATTAAAAAAAATAGGCATTAACACTGCTATTATTACCGGGCGCTCAAGCCCAATGGTTGATAAGCGCGCTGAAGAAATAGGTGTCGAATATGTGGTGCAAGGCCGCGATGATAAACTTGTCGCTTTGCAAGAATTGCTAGCAGACCTACCTTTTGAACTGGCAGATTGCGCCTATATGGGCGATGATTTACCCGATATTAAAGCCTTGCAGTCGGTTGGGTTTTCGGCCACGGTGCCCAATGCCCACCAAGAAGTTATCAATCGGGTTATGATGGTGACCACTCGCCGTGGCGGAGATGGCGCTGTACGTGAAATATGCGATTTGATATTAAAAGGGCAAGGCAAGTATGATGCACATATCGAACATTATTTGTTAGATAAATAATCTACGCAATGACTTTCGAGGCAGCTCAACATTGCGGCTGATAACTGCTCAATAAACTTTGCTACAAGGGATATCATGAACACACGTTTTTTACTGGTATTGTCTTTAATTGTGGCCGTATTGGCTGTGTGGTTTTACCGCACCCAGGGGGATATCAGCCCGTTGGGTGGGTTATCAGAGACCAATATCGAGTACGAAGCAACGGACATTTTAGCCATACAAACCAACGAGTTAGGTGCAGCCGAATACCAGTTAACTGCAGACAGCTTAACCCATTATGCACAAGAAAACGTGGACGAGCTTGAGACGATGACCCTGCATTGGCGCCCCAATGACCATAAAAGCATTGCTATCAGTGCAGACCGAGCTGCGATGTACCACGAAAGCGATAAGGTTGTCATGCGCAATAATGTGCTATTTGCCAGTCAAGACATTAGCCGCCCAGCAAAATTTACGGCTACAAAGGCTACAAAGGCAGCGAATGATGTAGCCTTGCAAACTAATCCTGCAAACAGGGTTTTAAAACTTGAGGCCACAGAATTGATTGGTCATTTGGCAGATAAAACCATATACAGTGACCGTCCCATCAAGGTACAGCAAGCAGCTAACCGGTTTGAGTCTGCTGGTTTTAAAGCCGATTTAGCCTTGGGAGATTATGAGTTTTCACAAGTTGCGGTCACCTTTTTACCCCCCAAACGTCAAGACGCCGCACTATTTTAACGCCTGCTAACCAAAACTTTACTATATTGCTGTGCTAAGCCCCCTTTTGACTAACATTGATTCTTGATATAGGAAACCCATTGTGACTTATCGCTTACCTAAACGTTTTTATCAACCCAATAAACTATTGGGCGCACGGGTTGATGCCGGTCGACCCGTCCATGCCAGCTATATCGCTAATGAAATAACTTGTGATATAACTTGGCTGAATGATGCCAAGGTTGCCTTAACCTTAATGACAACGCTAACCTTGACAGTTTTAACAACCTCTTATGCCCATGCCCTGCCATCCGATGCGCAAGAACCGATACGTTTATTGGCCGACAAAGCCACCTATAGCGAGCGCACCGGCGTGACCAGTTACTCAGGTGACGTCACCATTACCCAAGGGACATTAAAGCTGACAGCCGATAACATTACGGTTAATTTATCCAATAACCGCAGTATTGATACCGCTGTGGCCACAGGGCGACCTGCGACGATGCAGCAGGTGGTTACCAAAGAAAAGGGACTAGCACGCGGACAGGCCAATAACATTGATTACAATGCTCTAACGGGTATTGTCACCTTATCGGGCAATGCAAAGTTAACCCAAAATGGCGCCAGCTTTTCTGGCAATGTGATTCGATATAGCCTAAAAGTGGGCGACGTAGAAGCTACCGCAGGCGCAAGCCAACGCGTGGAGTTGATTTTACCGCCCAATGCTGCCACCAGCCGCACAGGAATAAGATAGCGTGATGACCATAGATAACTTAAACCAAGCATCAAACGCTGCTGGCGTGCTGACAATGAAAAACCTAGGCAAGCGCTATGGCAAGCGCTGGGTGGTAAAAGATGTCTCGTTTAGCGTGCGTCAAGGCGAAGTGGTCGGGCTGCTTGGCCCAAATGGTGCGGGCAAAACCACCAGCTTTTATATGGTCGTGGGCTTGGTGAATATGGACAAAGGCATGGTTAGCCTTGGCCAGCAAGATTTATCAAAATATGCCATGCATGAGCGCGCTCGTGCGGGGATTGGGTATTTGCCGCAAGAGGCGTCTATTTTTCGTAAATTGTCTATCGAAGATAATATATTGGCGATATTGCAAACACGAAAAGAGCTTAAGCCAGCAGCTCAAAAAGAAGCGTTAGAAAAGTTAATCACAGATTTCAACCTAGCGCATGTACGCCATTCTTTAGGTATGAGCGTATCAGGCGGCGAGCGGCGCCGGTGTGAGATTGCGCGGGCGCTGGCAGCAAACCCAAAGTTTATTTTGCTCGATGAGCCTTTTGCCGGAGTAGACCCAATATCGGTTGGCGATATTAAAGAGGTCATCATTGCTCTTAAACAGCGAGGCATTGGGGTGCTAATTACTGATCATAACGTACGTGAAACCTTAGCCATTTGCGAAAAGGCCTATATTGTTAGCGAAGGCGCTATTATTGCAGAGGGCACGCCCGAGCAGGTACTCGCAAACGAGTTGGTCAAAGAAGTTTATCTTGGTAAAGACTTTCAAGTTTTGTAGCAAGACGTTGCTTAGCCGTTAAAGGTTAAACGTAGCTCACCCATTAAACATAAAGGTCTATTGTGGCATGGCAAAATCCAAATCCAGTTATGTTTGTCAAAATTGCGGGGCGCATTTTGGAAAATGGTCGGGTCAGTGTTCCGATTGCGGTGAATGGAACACCTTGGTCGAAGCGCCCAATATCAGTATGCCGCACCATAAAGCCACAACGCCAACCTCGCAAAAATCACATCCGCATGATGCCACAAACGTTAAACCTCGCGACAATATCAATTACTCAGGCTCGCACAGTGGCGTTGTGCCATTAGGGTCAATCAGTGTGTCGTTAGATACCCGTTTGCCCACAGGGGTTAGTGAGTTTGATCGGGTATTGGGCGGCGGGCTCGTCTCCGGCTCCGTGGTTCTCATCGGCGGGGATCCTGGCATTGGTAAATCAACCATCTTATTGCAAACCGCCACCAATATGGCCGACCCGGATTCGCTATCGGGCAGTGCATTGTATGTGACGGGTGAAGAGTCACTGTCGCAAGTGGCGATGCGGGCGCAGCGCTTAGGCCTGCCAAACGCGCATTTAAAAGTGATGGCCGAAACCAATGTAGAAACCATCTGTGCGGCGCTGACCCAAGAGCAGCCTGCTGTAGCAATTATCGACTCGATTCAAACTATTTATACCGATGCCATCAATTCTGCCCCCGGCGGCGTGAGTCAAATTCGCGAGTCCGCAGCGATGCTCACCCGCTATGCCAAACAAACGGGGACGGCGCTATTTTTGGTGGGTCATGTGACCAAAGAGGGCACGCTTGCAGGGCCAAGGGTGCTTGAGCATATGGTCGATACAGTGCTGTATTTTGAAGGCCAGTCAGACTCCCGCTTTCGGATGATACGGGCGGTTAAAAACCGTTTTGGGGCGGTCAATGAGCTTGGTATTTTTGGTATGACGGATACAGGACTCAAAGAGGTCGCCAATCCGTCAGCCATATTTTTAAGCCGTTATGATAAACCAATCTCAGGCTCAATCGTGATGGTCAGCCGTGAAGGCACCCGTCCCTTATTGGTAGAGGTGCAAGCGTTGGTTGATGATTCATCCGGGCAGCCACGGCGCATGGCGTTAGGGCTTGATCCACAACGTTTAGCCATGTTACTGGCAGTGATGCATCGCCATGGCGGCATTCATACCAGCGGGCAAGATGTGTATGTTAACGTGGTAGGCGGGGTTAAAATCACTGAAACCGGTTCAGATTTGGCCGTATTGCTGGCCTGTGCCTCCAGTATCAAAGAAAAACCGTTACCCTCGTCATTGGCGGTTTTTGGCGAGGTTGGGTTATCGGGGGAGATACGCCCAGTCCCCAATGGCCAAGAGCGGTTAAAAGAGGCGATGAAGCATGGCTTTACCCATGCGATTGTGCCAAAAGCCAATGCCCCGCAAAACTTAATGGCGCAGTTTAAGGATATTACTGTTATCACAGCCGACCGTTTAGATGATGCGATTGATAGGGCTTTTGAGCTTTAATGGACAATAGCCTCATCACATCAATAACGCCCATAGCGATTGTCTTTCGCCTGTGTCTATCGCCTGTGTTCGTCTCTGCCTTTCGCCTCTGCCTATAAGCGGCATTCTGCAATGCATCCTATGATGGGCTCATTATGATTGGTTGATAACTTAGACATAAAAAAAGACCTGCTTAGTAGCAAGTCTTTTTCAATCTGACATCAACACAATATCAAGACACTTAGGTTATCGAATAGGTTATCGAACCTGAACCCTTCCACGCATACTCTTTACAGCCGTCGTCTACACGCACCGTCTAAGGGGCACTCACTTTGATGACCGCAACGTTGCCGATACCATGTGAGGCCATACCAATTTCTTTAGCAGCTGCGTAAGATAAATCAATAATACGATTACCATGAAAGGGACCGCGATCATTAATCTTAACGACCACGCTTTTATCATTTCGCTGATTGGTCACCTTGACGTACGAATCAAAAGGCAATGAGGGGTGAGCAGCGGTCATGTCATGCATATCAAAACGCTCACCACTGGCCGTCTTTCTACCCTGCAGCTGGGCGCCATACCATGATGATCGCCCTGATTGCCTAAACCTATCGACAGAATTAGAAGCCACTAAGGTAAGATGGGATAACACATCATCTTTTAGGTTGATAGCTTGCAAAGGATCATTACCAAGGCCCATATCCACCAAAACACTATTACCCGCAAGAGCTGAGGGTTCAGAAAATTGTTGTAATAAATTTGGTTTTGCTACTTGTTGAAGAGATAATTCGTTTAAGACACGATCAATATCAGCAGATGTCTGTACCTGCGCATCAGACGATAACTCGGTTGCGTGCACCGTGGAAGATGCGCCAAAAACGCAAGCTAATGCACATAAAGTCGCCAAAAATGTCTTCATATTTGCCTCGTAAGCTTTGAATCTATCAATATGTTAGCCTAAGAAAATGGCTTATTCAAGAAAAGCCTTTTTCTATCATCTATCATTAATCTAAAAACTAGTTCAAAAATGGTCGATGCTAGGGTTAAATCTTGCTACAGTAGCGTTGATCAATTTGATCAAATGATGCCTTAAAGAAGCAAATTATCTTCAAAACGACAATCGTTAAGCGTCTATAAGCAAAACTTACGCATTCCATTACTGGATTTGCAATCGCTAAGATACACATTTAGACTTACAGGTAAATATATTGATGTTAGTTTTTTGTAAACCAAAGTAATTATCCAATTTAGTGACTATATAGCAATATAGCAATTTGTTCAATTAATCGAACTATCATATGGCAATAAAACAACTAGCCGACTCTGATAGCACTGACATTAAGGCTTTGACAGAAGGATTTGTAGGCAATTAGCAATGAAAAGCTATTTAAAGCCATATAAACGATATTAGCAACTTCGACATATGAGACCGGTTATATCTGTAGACCCGCTGGTTTATGCATAAACCACTTCTAAAATCTCGAACTCAACCACGCCGCTTGGGGTTTCAATACGCACCTCATCGCCTTCAGATTTCCCAATAAGGCCACGGGCTATCGGCGAGTTGACCGATATTTTGTTGGCCTTAAAATCTGCCTCATCATCGCCCACAATTTGATAGCGCTTCTTCTCTTCGGTTTCTAAATTTTCAATCGCCACCGTCACCCCAAACACCACCCGACCTTCACGGGGCAAAGTAGCCGGGTCAATCACCTGAGCGGCAGATAATTTGGCTTCGATATCGCGAATACGGGCTTCACAAAAACCTTGTTGTTCACGCGCGGCATGATATTCAGCATTTTCTTTTAAATCGCCATGTTCGCGAGCTTCGGCAATAGAGGCGGTAATACGGGGGCGGTCTATCGTCTTGAGTTGTTTTAACTCTTCTTCAAGCCTTGCATGCCCTTGTGGGGTCATCGGATAACGTTGCATAGTTACTTCCTTCATTGCAATCAAAATTAAACTATCAATAGTACCACAACACCACCTCAATATGAGATGGTGCTAATGGTAAAAATATTAAGAGGTCACCATTAGCGCACCGAGTTGACCAGCACACCAATCTATAAGAGAAAAATTAACTAAAACAGAAAAATTAAAGAATACATCAAATAGCGACAAGTGCGCTATAAGCTAAAGGCCGACATAAGGCCGACATAGGCGATGACTAGCGACCGACCCCAGTAGGCTTGTGTAAATCTTGCAATTTATATACCGCAAAAGGTAAATCAATTTGATAAGATTTACAAACTGCATCGGCGGCGCCTAGGGTCGTGACATAAAAGACCTTACTTTGCAGGGCATTGCGCCGTATGGAGAAGGAATCTTCCTGCGCCTGTTTGCCTTCGGTGGTATTGATAATAAGGTCAATCTCACCATTTTTCAAGGCATCGACGACATGCGGGCGACCTTCGGTCACTTTGTTGATGCGCTGACAGGCAAGTCCTTGTTCGCTTAAATACTGCTGGGTACCCGAGGTGGCAACTAAATTGAAGCCGTAGTCGAGTAACTGCTGGGCGATGGGCGGCAAATTAGGCTTATCGCTGTCACGCACCGACAAAAACACTGTTTTGACCTCACCCGCTTGGGGCAAACCTGGCAGACGCTCATTGGTGGCAATCAGCCCTTTATAATAGGCTTCGCCAAAGGTTTTACCAATACCCATCACCTCACCAGTAGATTTCATCTCTGGGCTGAGTATAGGGTCGACACCCGGAAACTTGGCAAAGGGAAAGACCGACTCTTTGACAGCAAAAAAAGACGGTTTGATTTCTTGCGTAAATTTCTGGTCGACCAAAGATGTGCCAGCCATACAGCGTGCCGCAATTTGCGCTAGCGACGTACCAATACATTTAGAGACAAAAGGTACGGTACGCGCCGCACGGGGATTGACCTCTAAAATATATACGGTATTGTCTTTAATGGCAAACTGTACGTTCATTAGGCCAATCACACCAAGCTCTTTGGCCATGGCAATGGTTTGCACGCGCATTACATCACAAATCTCATCGGATAACGAGTAGGGGGGCAATGAGCAGGCCGAATCGCCAGAATGCACGCCCGCTTGTTCGATATGCTGCATAATAGCGCCAATAACCACATCGGTACCGTCACTCACGCAGTCTACATCGACTTCAATGGCATCATCTAAAAAGCGATCTAGCAACACCGGCGCTTCGTTGGACGCTTGCACCGCAGTACGTAAATAATGGCGCAGTTCCTCTTCGTTATACACGATTTCCATCGCGCGGCCGCCCAGCACATAAGAGGGGCGCACCACTAAAGGATAACCGACAGCGCTTGCTTTCATTAAACCATCTTCTAAACTGGTGGCAAGCGCGTTGGGCGGCTGAATTAAACCAAGCTGCTCAATCATATGCTGAAAGCGCTCGCGATCTTCGGCTCGGTCAATCGCATCGGGGGAGGTACCAATAATGTTCACCCCTGCTGCCTCTAAGCTACGCGCAAGTTTTAGCGGTGTTTGTCCCCCAAACTGTACAATCACCCCGTCTGGTTTTTCGATACGCACAATTTCTAGCACGTCCTCTAGGGTGATGGACTCAAAATAGAGGCGATCTGAGGTGTCATAATCGGTCGATACGGTTTCGGGGTTACAGTTCACCATGATGGTCTCGTAGCCGTCGGCACGCATCGCCAAAGCTGCATGCACGCAGCAATAATCAAATTCGATACCTTGACCAATCCGGTTGGGGCCGCCACCAATCACCATAATTTTTTTGTTATCGGTTGGGTGGGCTTCGCATTCTTCATCATAGGTAGAATACATGTAGGCGGTAGCGGTCGCAAATTCGGCAGCGCAAGTATCGACCCGCTTATACACCGGATGGATATTTAAATCCCAACGTTTTTTACGCAGCTGTTTTTGTGATACGCCAAGCAAGGTTGCCATGCGTAAGTCAGACAAGCCTTTACGCTTAAATTGGCGTAAGTTTTTAGCGGTAAGGCCACCAAAGCCAAGCGCTTTAACTTGGGCCTCAGTGTTAACGATATCTTCAATCTGCACCAAAAACCAGGGGTCAATATTGGTGAATTTAAACACCTCATCCACACTCATACCAAAGCGAAACGCATCGGCCAGATAAAAAATACGCTCTGGTGTCGGGACAGTTAAACGATTTTTAATTTCGGCCTTCACGCTGTCGCTACTGATTTTACCGTCTTTTAAGGCGCTAAAATCAATTTGTTCATCAAACCCATCGGCATCGGTTTCAAGACCGCGTAACGCTTTTTGCATCGATTCTTGAAAATTACGCCCAATGGCCATGACCTCGCCGACTGACTTCATTTGAGTTGATAAAATGTTCTCCGCTTGCGGAAATTTCTCGAAGTTAAAACGGGGTATTTTAGTGACCACATAATCAATGGACGGCTCAAAGCTTGCAGGGGTTTGCCCGCCCGTAATATCATTTTGCAGCTCGTCAAGGGTGTAACCGACCGCCAATTTTGCGGCTATTTTGGCAATCGGAAAACCGGTGGCTTTAGAGGCAAGAGCAGATGAGCGTGAGACACGAGGGTTCATCTCAATCACCACCATACGCCCCGTTTTGGGATTGACCCCAAACTGCACGTTAGAGCCGCCTGTCTCGACGCCAATTTCGCGCAGCACCGCAATAGAGGCGTTACGCATGATTTGATATTCTTTGTCGGTCAAGGTTTGCGCTGGGGCAACGGTAATCGAGTCGCCGGTGTGCACGCCCATCGGGTCGATATTCTCAATCGCACAAATAATGATGCAGTTGTCATTTTTATCACGCACCACTTCCATTTCAAACTCTTTCCAGCCAATCAGCGACTCATCGATTAACAACTGATTGGTGGGTGATAAATCAAAACCGCGCTCACATATCTCAATAAACTCATCACGGTTATAGGCAATGCCGCCGCCTGAGCCGCCCATCGTAAATGACGGGCGAATAATGCACGGAAAGCCTAAAGTGGCTTGAATTTTAAATGCCTGTTCCATAGTTTCAGCGGTGGCAGCACGAGGGCATTCAAGCCCAATACGTTTCATGGCTTGGTCAAACAGCTCACGGTCTTCTGCCATCTCTATCGCATCTTTGCTCGCCCCGATGAGCTCACAGCCATATTTTTGTAGCACACCATGCTTCGCCAAATCTAGCGCACAGTTTAAGGCAGTTTGACCGCCCATGGTTGGCAAAATGGCGTCGGGGCGTTCTTTGGCAATAATTTGCTCAACCGTTTGCCAAGTGATGGGTTCAATATAGGTGGCATCTGCCATTACTGGGTCAGTCATAATAGTGGCAGGGTTTGAGTTGACCAAAACCACCCGATAGCCCTCTTCACGCAGCGCTTTACAGGCCTGAGCACCAGAGTAGTCAAACTCACAGGCCTGACCAATGACGATGGGGCCAGCGCCGATAATGAGAATGCTGTTAATGTCGGTACGTTTTGGCATAAGTCTCTCTTTGTCGTTTTCAGTCAATTTTTCAGTCAATAAAGGGGTATTACGGTCTATAATTTGTTTTCGTTGCGCTGTTTTAAAGGAGTAGGGTACGTTCCACGCACCAATAACACCAGATAATTTTAATGGTGCGCGGGGCCGACCCTACGTCTACTATAGGTTTCAACGTTTTATGAGTTTAATCGGACTAACGCTTCGATTTTTGCTATATCACTGTCTAGACTTTTCCATTCTAATTGTCTTATGTGAGCAACAACATAATGAAACACATCAAAGCTTCTTTTATCTAATTTTTGACCTTTATTAAGAGCAGTACGATAAATTTGTGATGCTGCGTTGCCTTCTATATCGGTAATCTCAAACTCTTGAAAATCATTCAGTATGGTTTGCATGGTTTCCAAGCTAATACGCCTAACCCCGCGTAAAACTTCATAACGAATCAATGGGGTAATCGCAATTTTTACGCTGTCATCTTTGAGCAATTCTCGTACCATTGCCTTAGCTTCGATATGGTTTGCATTGCTGGCATCGTGGTCAAAAGCACCGATTAACACATTGGCATCCAACAAGATAAATCTAGCCATTGTCTGCGTCACCTTCCACTGTATCGCTATCATCAAGTAAAGTTAATAGACGGTCTTTGGCTAGAGATTGGTCGCTATCTATCATAGCGTCTCGTTTTAACGCATTTAAATCAATGCCAAAAGCATCCTGTAACACATTGGCTAAAATGCGTTTGTTAGGTGAGTCAATCACCTGCGAGCGCACGACGTTATCGTCCTCTCTTTTTAGCAAATACGCCTCGCCTTCTTCTAGTTGCGATAGTACCAAAGGCGAGTGGGTAGCGATATAAAAAGTAGTATTGGGAAATAAGACTTTTAAGGTCGGGATGATTCTAGTTTGCCAATCGACATGTAAATGGCTTTCTATTTCATCGATTAAAACCACGCCGTAGACATTTAGCAAATCATGGGTGTTGGTAAAAGCAGCATAAGCAGAAATGATAGACTGAATGATTTTGACGATGGATATAAAGCCTGAGCTTAGGTCTGTTAGCTCAAACTCTTTACCTTCGATACTGAGATAAACGTTATTATCCCCATCAACGTTTAGTGTTTTATCAATACGACTGTCTAATTGGTTGAGCGCATTAAGTACTGTATCGATATCAACCTTGCGATTGTCTTCACGTTTTTGATAAGGATTCACCGATTGCGCCCGTTCCACAAACCAGTGATGGATATCTTCATTCATTCCTAATTCAGATAACTTATCCTGAACAATAGCCTCAGTGATTTGCTTAATATTATGCGCTCGGCGAACCTCAAAACTCCCGATAGATTGAGAGTCTCTATACGCTATTTTATCAGATGAACTACGGTGTTGAGCACCCAAATATGCGATAGCATCAAAGGTTTTAAACACTATTTTCGAAAAGATATTTTCGAAAATATTAATGTCGGAAAATGCAGGATGTTCACTACCATTGAACTCAAGCTGCTGACCATTGAAGGCGATACAAGATGCTAATCGGCTTTCAACTTTAAAAGATTCTTTTGTATTAAAGTTTTGAACAGTCGCTAATAAAAACAAAAATAAAGCTTCTAATGTTTTAGTTTTACCCACGCCATTACTGCCTAAAAACACAAACACCCGCTTACTGTCATCAAGCTTTAATTCAACATCGCCAACGCCTTTTAAGTCTTTGATAACCCAGTGTTGATAGTCTTGTTGATTTGGTTGCATGACAAGCTACCCTTTAGCCTTTTGCATCATCGCCACAAACTTATCAAACAACGGCGCCGCATCATGGGGGCCGGGGCTGCCTTCAGGATGCCCTTGAAAACTAAATACCGGCTTATGGGTCAACTCAATGCCTTGATTGCTGCCATCAAACAACGAGCGATGCGTGGCTTTGACAGTAGCTGGCAAGCTAGCCTCATCAACCGCAAAGCCATGATTTTGGCTGGTAATCATCACCGTTTTAGTCGCCAAATCTTGCACGGGGTGATTGGCACCATGGTGGCCGGTTTTCATCTTTAGCGTTTGGCCGCCGCTGGCCAGTGCCACCAATTGATGCCCTAAGCAAATACCAAAGGTGGGGATATCGGTGTCTTCGATAATGTGTTTGACGGTCTCTATGGCATACTCGCAAGCGGCAGGGTCGCCGGGGCCGTTCGATAAAAAGATGCCATCTGGGTTCATGGCAAGCACATCGCTAATGGGCGTTTGGGCATTGACGGCCGTCACTTTGCAGCCTCTATCCACCAGCATACGCAAAATATTGGTTTTGGTGCCAAAGTCGTAAGCAACCACATTAAATTTATGCTCGATATGCTCGCCCAACTGTTTATAGTAACCGCCGGTGTTGCTAGCGGTTACGCCATGTACGCCGCGATCTGCCAGCTCCCAAGTGCCGGCTGTCCATACATAGCCATCAGAATGTGAGCACGCTTGCACCAAATCCATACCCTCAAGTCCTGCAAACCCTTGTGCCAAGGCTATCGCTTGCGCACTGTCCGCCTTGCTAATGTTCTTGCCGTCACTGGCGGTCATGATACAGCCATTTTGCGAGCCGTTATCACGTAGGATACGGGTTAATCTGCGAGTATCAATCTCAGCAATAGCAACAGTATTTTGCTGGATAAGGTAATCGGTTAAGCTCATCGAGCTACGAAAGTTTGAGGTAGTCAACGTAGCATCACGGATGATTAAGCCCTCCGCCCATACTCGATGACCTTTGGTTGCAGGGCAATCAATATTGCCCGATTCGGCATCTTCGCTATTGGTGCCGGTATTGCCGATATGCGGATAGGTTAGGGTGACGAGCTGTTTGGCATAGCTTGGGTCAGTTAAAATCTCTTGATAACCGGTCATCGACGTGTTAAAAACCACTTCACCCACCCGATGGCCGCGAGCTCCGATACTGATACCTTGAAAAATAGTGCCGTCTGCTAAGGCTAAAATGGCCTCAATTTGGGCACTGTTTATGGTTGATGTCGCAGAAGTAGAATCGACGCCCTGATGGCTTGACAGGTCTTGATTGTGCATATGAGAGTAAGTTGTCGCTTTATCTTGTTGGTCTGGTGCGCCCATGCTATAACCCCGTTGTATTCGTGTGTATCATTACCCAGTTGCTAACGAAGTCAGTGTTGGCTAAACAGGTCGTTAACTGAATAGCTTTGACAAAATTTAGCCACAAAAAAACGAGCAGATGAGGACAGAAAACAACAGCCATCACTAAAGACAATATAATTAGTGAGGGTTGTAAACTGGGTCATGCATACTCGCTTAGGTGCAGATTTCGCTTATTATACAAAACCTTTGCTAAAATGGCTAGATACCAGGCAAAATAAACTGGGTTGTGGCCCGTTGCTGTCTTTAGTAAAAACGTTTAAGTAGAAAAGAGGATTTTTAAAATTGATAACTGAGTGCCAATTGATACGAGTCTGGTGCTAAACTTGCGCCAATTTGCAGCTGATTGTTATATTGGGTGGTAAATAACAAACTGCTAGCAACACCGAGTGCTGCCCCTGCTAGCACATCGGAGGTGCGGTGCTTGTGCGATTTCACTCGGCTGTAGCCGACAAACGTCGCGCCTATATAGGCAGGTACGCTATATTCAAACCCATAACGTTTTTGAATAAATGCAGCACTTTGAAAGGCGACAGAGGTGTGACCCGAGGGGAACGAGTCGTTGCCGCTGCCATCTGGTCGATCCTCTTTGATTAACGCTTTTAACCCATAGGTGGCCGCCGTATTGGTCGCAAATGACTTATAAAATTCGTTACGCCCGCTAGGGTCGTCCATATAGTAGGTACTAGCATAAGCCATTGCTGGAATAGCTAGCATGACAACATCGCCCGCTGTCTTGATGGCGTCATTATTGTCCGCATAAGCAGGAGTAATGGCCAACAAAGGCGTGGATAATACCAGTATCAAAGCACCTTGCGCATAATACATGCATTTGCTCCCAAGCAAATCATACCGTTTTAAGGGTTAAGGGTTAAGGGTTAAGGATTAAGGGTTAATAGTTATGGGTTAAAGGTTAAGACGTCAGGGTCAAAAATAAGCAAAAGCGTTTTGCAGATAATAGCATGATAAGTTTGATAAAGTAGGCTATAAAACAAATAAAGGGTTAGGGCGTAGCCATGACTAGCAATCGTTAAATCAAATTTTACATTAGGGCGTGTGCAAGCCATCAAAGTGGTCGTTTTATTGTTATTATTAGGACTTGTGCAACATATGATTGAACGGTGTTATAAAATGATTGCCAGTCGTCACATTGTCTTATTATGGGTAAGTCCTACTAATAAAGACCTGCGGCCCTGCCCTAAATTTTTAGACGCTGCTTTTTACTATCGCCACCATGATTGCCGCCACCATGAATACCGAAACCATGAATACCGAAACCATGAATACCGCCACCAAGATTGCCGCCATCACGATTATCGCCACTATGATTGGCGCCAAAGGATATTTATTATGATTTACAAGTTTTTAGATAAAACGCCACAGTTTAATGTGCCCTTTAATGGCTGGGTGGCGGACAACGCGCGAGTGATTGGCGACGTGTATCTAGGCCATAAAGCCAGTGTGTGGTTTGGGGCGGTGATTCGTGGCGACAATGAGCGCATTCACATTGGCAATTTTACCAATGTGCAAGAAAATGCAGTCATTCATACCGATGCAGGC
>JAGLBE010000079.1 GCA_018260445.1 Psychrobacter sp. | reverse complement strand
TCTCTCTTTCTACATCTCTCTCTCTCTCTCTCTACATCTCTCTCTCTCTCTCTCTCTACATCTCTCTCTCTCTCTCTCTTTCTATACCTCTCTCTCTCTCTCTTTTTCGCGATCTATTCTATACAACTACTTATCTATCTATCCATTTATCTCTCTTTCTCTCTCTCTATACCTCTCTCTCTCTTTCTTTTTCGCGATCTATTCTATACACCTACTTATCTATCTATCCATCCATCTCTCTTTCTCTCTCTCTATATCTCTTATTTTCGCGATCTTCTTCTATCCACCTACCTATCTATCTGTCCATCTATCTATCCATCTCTTTCTCTCTCTCTCTTTTTCGCGATCTATTCTATCCACCTACCCCATCCATCCATCTATCTATCCATCCATCTATCCATCCATCCATCTCTCTTTCTCTCCGTTTTTCTCACCTTGAGACAGCCAAATTCCGATTCTCCGATGAATTTCGCACACTTCGTTCTCGTATTTCTTCATGATCCCACGAGTGATTTAGCGGCTCCGAGTCCAACGTCAGATTTAACCCTCATTCAAATGCAAATAAACAAAAACAAACAAAAATAAAAAATAAAAATAAAAATAAAAATAAAAAAAAAAAATTTCTGCCGTCCGCGAAGGTTTCCGCTTCCAATATGGCCGCGCTTCCGCTTCTCCTTCCCTCTTCTTTTTGTTTTTCGGAAAATTTGAATTTTGCCCTTTTGATGCCACTTCGCGTTCGCGAATCCGAAAGCGAATTTTCTTCTCCCCGAAGACGGCGGCCGGCTCGTCATCTCTTACAGGTTTTTCCCACCTTTTTCCTTGGTTCTTCATCTTTTTTCTTTGTTTTCCATCTTTTTTCTTGGTTTTTTATCTTTTTCAGGTTTTTCAACTTTTTTTCTTGGTTTTTCATCTTTTTCAGGTTTTTCATCTTTTTTTCTTTGTTTTTCATCTTTTTTTCTTGGTTTTTTATCTTTTTCAGGTTTTTCATCTTTTTTCTTTGTTTTCCATCTTTTTTTCTTGGTTTTTTATCTTTTTTCTGGGTTCTTCATCTTTTTTCTTTGTTTTCCATCTTTTTTTCTTGGTTTTTTATCTTTTTTCT
>JAGLBE010000078.1 GCA_018260445.1 Psychrobacter sp. | reverse complement strand
AAAAACCCAAACAAAAAAACCAAACAGAACGGAAACCCTAAATCCTAAACAAACGGTAATAATAATAATAAAAAAAATAATAATAATAATAATGTAATGGCAATAATAAAATGAAATCTAATTGATAATACCAAAATTAGTTACAATAAGTAGTAGTAGTAGTAGTAGTAGTAGTAGTAGTAGTAATAATATGTTTAATGGCAATAATAAAATGGAATCTGACGGGTAAACCTAATTGGTAATCAAACGGTAATAATAATAATGTAATGGCAATAATAAAATGAAATCTAATTGATAATACCAGAATTAGTTACAACAAGTAGTAGTAGTGGTGGTGGTGGTGGTGGTGGTAGTAGTAGTAATAGTAATAGTAATAGTAATAATAATAATGATAACAATAATGGGTGACGGGTGGTAACAATAAGTGGTATTTAAACTGTTTCAGGAAAGTAAGTAACGACCGACCGAGTCATCATCATCATCATCTCTGGGCGAAGGTTTCGGTGTGTAAAAAAAAAAAAAAAAAAAAAATGGATCCGTCGAATTCTTTTTTTTTTCTTCTTCTTCCTTTTCGGACGAAATCATAAGAAACGATGCCGCGCGCATCCGGTCAATCTGATGAATTTCAATTAAACTGATTTCGTCTGCTTCGAATTCACGTAGTAAGCGACGGCGCCGATGATGCAGTTCAGTGTCCATTCGCCGATCTGAAAGGAGAACGAAGAGAAAAGCGAAAATCCTTCGACCATCGGGGAGAGGAGGAGGGAAGAAGAAGAAGAAGAAGGGAAAGACGTGGCAGAAGAAGAAGGTAAAGACGTGGCAGAAGAAGAAGAAGGGAAAGAACGTGGCAGAAGAAGAAGGGAAAGACGTGGCAGAAGAAGAAGGGAAAACGTGGCAGAAGAAGAAGAAGGGAAAGAACGTGGCAGAAGAAGAAGAAGGGAAAGACGTGGCAGAAGAAGAAGAAGAAGAGTAACGGTACCTTCGTGCCGTAGCAGGCGTCGAAACCGATTCGGTCGAAGAATCCGGGGAAAATCTCTTCCCTCCCGAAATCCTCATCCGTCGAATTTCTCGTTTCGACCGCGGACTCGTCCGGCGAACGGCCGA
>JAGLBE010000077.1 GCA_018260445.1 Psychrobacter sp. | reverse complement strand
AAATGAAAGAACTGTTGGCGCAACTCAATATTCCTGCGTCAATGAGCGTTATCGTTCGTACCGCAGGGATTGGGCGCACGCCTGAAGAACTGCAAACCGATTTACAGCATTTGTTGACGTTATGGCAGCAAATTCAACAGCGCGCCAATAGCGGCCCTTCGCCTATGCTGGTTCATCAGGAAGCCGGAGTGGTTACGCGGGCGGTACGCGATTATTTACGTGATGATATTGCTGAAGTCTTGATTGACAACGAAGCCGCTTATAACGAAGCCGCCAGCTTTGTGCAACATGTCATGCCGCATCAAATTGATAAAATTCGCAGTTATACCGCCAGTGAGCCGTTATTTGCACGCTTTGGTATTGAAAGTCAAATTGAAACGGCCTATCAGCGCGAAGTTAAGTTGCCATCGGGTGGCTCTATCGTGATTGACCAAACCGAAGCATTAGTGTCGATTGATATTAATTCGGCCAAGGCCACACGCGGCACCGATGTTGAAGATACCGCGTTTAATACCAATCTAGAAGCAGCCGATGAAATCGCGCGGCAGTTGCGGTTACGCGATATGGGCGGGCTTATCGTTATCGATTTTATTGATATGGGTAAAGAACGCAATCAGCGTGCGGTCGAACAGCGCTTGCGTGAAGCCACGCAAAGTGACCGCGCACGGTTACAATTTGGCCAGTTATCGCGGTTTGGTTTGATGGAAATGAGTCGCCAACGGTTGCGTCCGTCGCTTGAAGAAACTACAGGGTTTGTGTGTCCACGTTGCCATGGGACGGGCATGATTCGTGATTTACGTTCACTCAGCTTATCAATTATGCGCAGTATTGAAGAAATTGCGCTGCGTGAACGTCAGGGCGAAGTACAGGTACAGGTACCGGTGGAAATGGCAGCTTTTTTACTCAATGAAAAACGAGAATCGCTCGTTTATCTTGAACATACAACCCGGGTTCGGATAACGATTTTGCCGCATCCTCATTTAGAATTACCGCATTTTCATATTCAATTTAATCATGATGGATTTGCACCGGCCAGTTATGATCGCTTGGATTTGCGCCGTGAAGAGGAAGCACTGGGTTATACGACAGAGTGGCAACAACCGGCGTCCGATGTG
>JAGLBE010000076.1 GCA_018260445.1 Psychrobacter sp. | reverse complement strand
AGAGGGAGAGACAGAGAGAGACAGAGAGAGACAAAGAGAGAGACAGAGAGAGAGAGAGAGCAAAAACTCGATTCTCGAAGGCGAGACTTCAAATTCGGATGGCAAGCCACTACGAACAGTTTGAGGGACCCTAAAATCTTAAACAGGAGGAAAGATTAAATTCGTTTTTTTTTTGAAAGGAAAAAAAAGAAAAGAAAGAGAAAATCATTTGCCAGAAGTCATCCGATCAAGTTTTCCATGATTTTCGGCTCGATCTGATTTTTTTTTTTAGTTTTTAGTTTTTTTGTCAATTTTTCCAATCAATCCAGTTTCGTTTTTCCCCCGTACCAAAGAATTCGTTTGACGGAGAAAGGGAAAAAATTTGGAAAAATTTGGAAAAATTCATCCCGAGAGGAGGCCATTGGAGGAGGCTGGCTGTGAAAATTTCTTTTTGCTCTGCGAGACCGGCCAGAAATCCAAGCCGGTCGAAAATAGATCCGATTTTAATGAGATTAATTAAAATTTGACTGTTGGAGTTCACGTGGAAGGCATTGAAAGCAAAAAAAAAATAAAAATAAAAATAAAAATAAAAACGATCGATCGATCGATTGATCGTCCATCGATCGATCGATCGATCTGTCGATTTCGACGAAGATTAATTGAAATTTCTCTTCCAGGAAAATCAAATCCGATCGAGGAATCGAAAAATTTTGGTGCACAGAAAAGGGCATTGGGGGGCAGGGGAGGAGAGGAGAGAGGGGAAAGATGGAGAGGAAACGAATTATTATTCTGGTTCGTTTCTTGAATTATTAAAAAAAAAAAAAAAATCGAGAAAGAAAATTGAATTTCCACCCTCCATGCAAACAAATTTTTCTCTCCGATTTTTTCCAGTTCTTCAAAAGCGAAAATTCAGGTCAAAAGGCTGGAGGGAGAAGGAAAGGAAAGGAAAGGAAAGGTGAGGAAAGGTAAGGAAAGGATCGCGGGAGGAGGGGAGGGGAGGAGAGGAGAGAAAAGGGGGAACGGAAGGATTCGGAGGCCATTCAGAAGAGAAATTCGAAAAATTCGTCCCGCCGACGAAGAAGACCTCCAAATCAGTTTGGAGTTTGGACGAAGCCATATTTCGGACTCGGCAAATTCAATTCAATTCTTTTTT
>JAGLBE010000075.1 GCA_018260445.1 Psychrobacter sp. | reverse complement strand
TATACCATTACTAATAGTACAAATCTAATGTTGTTTAAAAAGAATAGATGACATATGATATCTACTCGTGGCATATAGATAGTGAAATATGGTCCTGGTACCAGTATACACCATTACTAATAGTACAGATCTAATATTATTTAAAAAGACTAGATGACATATGATATCTACTGGTGACATTTGGCCCTGGTACTAGTGTATACCATTACTAATAGTACAGATCTAATTTTGTTTAATAAGAATTGGTGACATATGATATCTACTGATGACATATGGCCCTGGTACTAGTATATACTATTACTAATAGTACAGATCTAATATTGCCTAATAAGAGTTGATGACATGTGGTATCTACCATTTACTTTCCTGATTCCAACCTTGGTGCCTGAATGACCAAGGCAGAAGATACTTTCCCTCCCCCCTGTCAAAATCGTTACCCAAAGGACCTTTGCCTTTGAAATATTTCCTTTGAGAAGCGGGAGATGGGAGAGGGGGAAGGACAGATTTCCTTTTCGATTTTCCTTATAAAGAGGTGAACGAAAAAAAAAATTCGACCTGATGCAACCAACCATTTCCATTTTCATTGCAGCGGAACCGATTCGAATTATTCAGAATGTCAAAGGAAAAAAAAAAAGAAAAAGAAATTTCCATTTTAAAAGGTTTGTCGACGGAAACGGTCCTTTGCATCAGAAATTAACAATTTGATTTATTTATTGTTTTTTTGGAGCGTAAAAAATCGTTTTATGTTCAAACGCGATTCCGGAACGTGATTTAAATCTTAAAGAGGGAAAATTTTAATTTCAAAAAAAATAAAAATAAAAATAAAAATAAAAATAAAAATGAAAAATTTATTAAACAAATGTAAATAGGATGCGACGTGCGAATAGACGAGAGCAACTCGAATTTTTCCCGCCCGAATTTGAATTTCGAATGAAGAGAGAGAGAGAGAGAGAGAGAGAGAGAGAGAGAGAGAGTGAGAGAGAGAGAGAGAGATAGAGAGATTTGAATTCGATTAGGGTAAAAAGATGTTTGCCAAAGATTCTTGACCATCGAGTAAAGCGTTCTTCTTATTTTTAATCAATCGTTTTTACATCAATTTTCTCCTTTTTTCCTGAATAGTTTTAGAATGATTCTCTCTCACTCACT
>JAGLBE010000074.1 GCA_018260445.1 Psychrobacter sp. | reverse complement strand
AGTAGGCAAAATCGGGCTTAAATAAACCATCAGCAGTCGAAACAGATTTAACCCCACTGAACACACCGCATGGGCCTCTAATTCCAGGCCTTCGGTTTTGGCCAGAATCCATGGTTTTTTGTCGTCTATATATTGGTTGGCTTTATCGGCCAATGCCATGATTTCCCGCACGGCCCGACTGTACTCACGCGCCTCAAAAGCTTGGCCAATGCTGTCGCCTGCTGCTATAAAGTGTGCTGTCAATTCAGGTTCACTGGGAGTAGGTGCTAAAACATTATTAAATTTTTTGTGAATAAATCCGGCGCAGCGACTGGCGATATTGACGACCTTACCGACTAAATCGCTGTTGACTTTTTGGGCAAAATCTTCAAAATTTAAATCGATATCTTCCACACTGGCTGATAATTTGCTGGCAAAATAATAACGCAAGTATTCCGGATTTAACTGCTCCAAATAATGCTCAGCGCGAATAAACGTGCCGCGCGATTTGCTCATTTTTTCGCCATTTACCGTTAAAAATCCGTGCGCAAATACTCCCGACGGCGTGCGATAACCGGCACCTTTAAGCATGGCTGGCCAAAATAACGCATGAAAATACACAATATCTTTACCAATAAAATGATACACTTCGGCAGTGCTGTCTTTGCCCCAGTACCCGTCGAAGGTCAAGCCTAAATCGGGGCAGGCGTTACATAAATGTTCAAAGCTCGCCATATAACCAATCGGTGCATCGACCCATACATAAAAGTATTTGCCCGGCGCATCGGGGATTTCAAAGCCAAAATAGGGCGCATCACGCGAAATATCCCATTCATTTAAACCCGCCTCAAACCATTCCTGTAATTTGTTGGCAATACTGGGCTGCAAGCGTTCAGGCTGTTTAATCCATTGACTTAAAAATTCATTAAAATCGGGCAATTTAAAAAAATAATGTTCCGATTGTTTTTCAACCGGTGCCGCACCCGATAACGTCGAATATGGATTGATTAACTCGGTTGCGTTGTAGGTACTGCCGCATACTTCGCACGAATCGCCATATTGGTCGGCTGCCTTACACTTTGGACACTGGCCCTTGACAAATCGGTCGGCTAAAAAAATCTGTTTTTCCGGATCAAACAATTGCGTTACAGGCCGCGTGCTGATGTGTCCGGCT
>JAGLBE010000073.1 GCA_018260445.1 Psychrobacter sp. | reverse complement strand
TGCGACTCGCCCAGCACATTGCCCATTTTTTCGGAGTCATAAACATTCATCTGACAGCCTTGAGTGGCAATAAATACTTTCTTTTTCGGGGCAATATCATGATTTATGGCAGGCATGCTGTCAGTCATAGCATCAGTCATAGCAACGGTATTCAATTGCACGGCAGCAACAAGGGCAGGGCGACGTGGTGCATCGTTTGTGGTAGTATCGATTGACGCTTTTGGATTAAATAGGGTAGCACTCATATTAAGCAGTCCGGGGTTATACGCTGATAAAATTATAATAATACCTGGTTGGCAATTTTTGCCATTACCAATCACAAACTATGTTAAGTTTGATGGTCAATTAAGGTTGTAAACGTTTAAAGGAATAGGGAGGGGAATTATATCATAAGCCTGTTGCCTAAAGCATAAAGCATCGGTATAGCCAAGTGGCGCCAATCTTGACTTCTGCAACATCGGCTTACATAAAGTATTTTGGACTAAGCGCCATTGCTGACTATAATCTAAGCTGACCTAAATCATTTATCACAATAGTGCTAACAAACCATACCGTGCGCAAAAACGAAGAAACCCCAAAATAGCGATTAAATAAAAATGGCGCTGTGGCCATAAATGATTCTCTAAATCCAACCCTAGTCATTGTCAAACATAACACCCATCCATTCCTCTTTTTCTTAAAGACTCTGTCCATTATGCGAAAACATGCTATGCCAAAACAAGTTGTGCCAAAAGCAGCTATACCCAACGCTCTATTTCTATTGCCAAAAGTGGCAAAAACAGTTAGGGCAGCCAATATTATGGGCCCTATCCGGTCAGCGTTGCACAGCATGGGTAACCCCGCCTCCACTTGTCTTAAAGTAGCGACAGCGGCCTCGCTGCTGAGTGCAGCAGGCATTAGCCAAATTGCTTGCGCTCAGGTATCTTATCAAGCGCCATCAAATAACGCCAATGATAGCAGCATCAATTATTTTGCCGATGCGCAAGGCGCAGGGGCACGCGACGACACCGACTCTTTATATCAGTACGAGCAAATGATGGGCGGCGGTTTATTTGCGGTATACCCTGCTTATTGGCGGTTAAACAATCATATATCGTCGTTAAACGCTGCGGCGGTTAGTCAGTTTGTGCGTCAATACAGTGGCAGTGTGATGGCC
>JAGLBE010000072.1 GCA_018260445.1 Psychrobacter sp. | reverse complement strand
GGAGCAGGCGCTGGAGCAGGTGCTGGAGCCGGTGCAGGCGCTGCAGACTTAGCAGCACCATACGTACCTTGGGCGCCGTTGCCTTCATAGACGCCACCTACATAGGCCGCATTTGTGCCATAGAAGCCGCCTTCGGTTGTGTAACCGCCATTGTCAGCCGCCGCACCATGGGTTTGATTGCCATCAATAACAGAGGTTAAGCCAATATTGCCGGCAGTCGCAAAGCCAAGATTACCTTTAAGCTGTTTGTTGACAAAGTCCGCTGTAAACGCTGACGTACCATTTTCGATCGTGCTACCAAGACCAAGTTTGCGATAAGTGGCATCGCCTGCATAGTTGATAACCCCATCTGTTGGCATAGAAGCAGTGTCAGTCGCTTGACCGACCACCACTACCCCATCTACTGGAATATCGCCCGCCCCTATTCCGGTACCATCTGCAGCGCCATCTATATGGGCGATGCGCATGTCAGTACCAAAGTCTTTGTAGACTGAGGTATAAGTCAGTGGCAAGACAACACCTAATGCAGTGACATCAATATCGGCACTGTCATCATGCTGCTTAAAGCCATTACTCAGCGCAGCGTCTGTGCCACCTGAGGTGTTGACCGGCACAATCGGCAACAGGCTGGTGCCATCTGCTTGCAATGAGGCAATATCGGCGCGAGCCTCAACTGTACTGCTGGTCGCATTAAAGTCGCGAGTGGTGGTGGTAAAGGGTACGCCTAATAAGGCAGACGCATCTACGTTAAGCGATTGTACGCCTGTTAAGGCAGTTACTGGAGCCGGAGCCGGAGCAGGCGCTGGAGCCGGTGCTGGAGCTGGGACAGGTGCTGGAGCCGGAGCAGGTGCTGGAGCCGGTGCTGGAGCCGGAGCCGGAGCAGGTGCTGGGGCCGGAGCAGGAGCAGGTGCCGGTGCTGGAGCAGGTGCCGGAGCAGGTGCCGGAGCTGGAGCTGGAGCAGGTGCCGGAGCAGGCGCTGGAGCAGGTGCTGGAGCCGGTGCTGGTGCAGGCGCTGGTTCAGGTGCTGGAGCCGGTGCAGGCGCAGGTGCTGGTTCAGGCGCTGGAGCCGGTGCAGGCGCCGGAGCAGGCGCTGGAGCAGGTGCTGGAGCCGGTGCAGGCGCTGCAGACTTAGCAGCACCATACGTACCTTGGGCGCC
>JAGLBE010000071.1 GCA_018260445.1 Psychrobacter sp. | reverse complement strand
ATTTAAAACCGAACACAGTTTAATCATATTGTTATTTTTTTTTTCATCGAGTTTGATTTTAAAACGATTTCACTTCAGGCTTTCAGACAAAGTTGAAATTGGCTTTTTCATCACGAGATATTTATCATGTCTCAGTCTGTTCGTTCTGGGACTGAGAGCTCCGGGAATTCCCAGCACCAGAGATTACATGGATTTAAATCAGTCGAACGCACCACAGGTGAACCAGCAGGTAATCATTTTTTTTTTTTTTTTTTTTTTGACTTCTGAAGATTCAGTTTAAGTCATTCCCGATTCCTGTCTTCCTTTTTCCTTTGATGGAGGGCCCCTCTTAACCTCAGAGTGACAGTTATTCGCTTTGGTTGATTGATTCGAGGATTCTTCACTTCCACACTTTTCTCTCTCTCTCTCTCTCTTGCCTTTGACTCGTTTCCACTCTTTCTCCCCTCCTCCGTTCGAAATTTCACAAAAATCACTTTGACCGCCATTCAAATTCTGAACTTCCACCTTCGAAAAATCTCATCCGACAGGAGGGAGGAGAAAATAAAAAATAAAAAATAAAAATAAAAATAAAAATAAAAAAAAAAAATTCCCCGACGAGGCGACGACTTTGAAAATCCAAAATCCCTTTGGCATTATCATCATCATCGTCGCCATGGTCGTCGTCGTCATTATTATTATTATTATTATTATCATTATTATTATTATTATTTTACTTTTTGTTTCCTCTTTCCGTTCGCCCTCCCGGAAAAAAAAAGAATTTCCCTCTTAAATGAGAAAAATTATTTTTCTTCGATTTGAAATCGATCGTAAATGGATGGCGGCCGATTCAAAAGCTTGCGGATCAGAGCTATTCAAGTAGGTAAATAATTTTCTTTTTTTTTCTTTTTCCTTTTTCCTTTTTTTTTCTCTCTCTCTCACGTTGCCTCCGGATCGTTCCTTTGTCCGGCAAAGGACATTCGACCTTTGACCCTTTTCCCTTCCTCCTACTTCCCTCCTCCTCCTCCCCTTCCCCCCTTCCTCCCCTCCGTCATCCCCTTCGCCGGTCCCTCCCGGAAAGCTCCTCCTTCCCTCCTCCTCCTCCTCCTTCCCTCCGTCATCCCCTTCGCCGGTCCCTCCCGGAAAGCTCCTCCATCCCTCCCTCCTCGGCCCCCTCTTTCCCTCCGTCAT
>JAGLBE010000070.1 GCA_018260445.1 Psychrobacter sp. | reverse complement strand
AACTTTGGTTATAATGCGGCGACGGGTGAATATGGCGATATGATTGCTATGGGCATCTTAGACCCTGCTAAAGTGGCGCGATCAGCGCTAGAAAATGCGGCATCTATTGCTGGTTTGATGTTGACGACCGAAGCCATGATTACCGACAAGCCAGAATCTGCCGATCCTATGGCTGGTATGGGCGGCGGTGGTATGGGCGGCATGGGTGGTATGGGCGGCATGATGTAAGCTACCGTACTTTATGCTACTGTACCTTATATGGATAAATTGGCTATAGCGTTTTTATTGCCAGTTTGCTCATAAAATGCTAGTAAAGTATTTTAGGCTTTATTGAATAAAGAAAAACCCTGATAGGTTAACCTATTGGGGTTTTTTGTGGGTATGGTGATAACCATGACAGGTTTGAGAGGTATTTGACTCTTGCTAGGAAGCAACGACGAAGTCATCATGTTAAACTGGTCATAAATCATTATTGCTGACTCTTTTTGAATTTGAGAGGTATGCTGCTAAACCCCGTCTATCATAGGTATAACAGTTGTACCCACCGACACCGGGCAAGCAGTGCCTTGCTTAATCCGTTTTCAGGGGCGGGACTCTTTTTTGCCAATATATTGCGGCTTTTAATAATTTAGGGTTCTAGCTTAGAAGACTCGTCGTCCAAACTTTCACTGCATATTGCCTAAAAAATAGTCTCCGCCAGTGCCATGGTCGAATTATCCAACACGCCCTAACTTATCATAACCCTACAAACCCCGCTAGCCATCAATGCTTTATATATTACCTCCCAAAAACATCGTTAATAGCGTTAAATAATGGTTATAGATATCTGTAAAAAGGGCTAATATAGAGACTATTAAATATTGTTCATTATTAAAGCTTATTTTAGAGCTAAGGAGCTTTTATGAGTATTAATGAAGCGGTACTCAATATCTATCGTCCAAAATGGCAAGCACTCTGTGAACAGCTCAAAAAACTAGAGCCTGACACCTATGCCAACCCTTTGGCATTGGCGTTTGATGAGGCCGAATACGCCAACGCCGATATTAAGGTGATGATTTTTGGACAGGTCAGCAAGGGCTGGCTTAAAGAGGCAGGGTTGTTAGATACCGCAGAAGCCGCGGCGTCTGGATATTATAACTTTTTCTGCCGAAAGACCCTTGATAAGGCATATGCCA
>JAGLBE010000006.1:59850-129093 GCA_018260445.1 Psychrobacter sp. | reverse complement strand
CAATAGTAATATTTTCTATATTGGCGATTCAAAGTATTACAAACCCTCTAATAAAGCTGGAAAAAGTTCACAATTCAAGCAATTTACTTATGCAAAAAATGTGATTCAATTTAATATTGATATTTTAAACCAAACTGAAATATTACCAAAAAATTTAAGATATAGGGATGAAGTCACAGAAGGCTATAATATAAGTCCTAACTTTTTTGTTTATGGTTATATAGACGATTATCGTGTGTTTGAAGACCCATTATTGATGCCTAGGAATGATAGTTTTATTAAGTCCGCTCACTTTCCAGACCGTCTATTTGATAGGGATACTCTTTTTATTCAAGAATATAAGCTTAATTTCTTATTTGTTCTTAAAACATATACGGCAGCTAACTCTTTATCAATTGATGGATTCAGATTATCAGCTAAAAAACAGTTTCGTAATGAGTTTATCAAGTTCTTTAATACCCCTGAAAAATCCAAATTTTTAGTTATTAAAAAAGTTTTCCAAACTGAAGAAGTGCTTCGGCAATATGTTGATAGCCATTTTAAGGCTTTGAATGGTAGATGTATTAGTGTGGGCAATTCATTACTGATAGCTAAGGCTTATGACAGTGTATCGAGTGAGGATAGAGAGAAGCAATTTATTTTTAGTTAGCGTAGATTTTAAATGCAATATCCTTCTCATAAATACGAAACAATCATAACGTTTAAAAAACTACCTTTTTATTTACCTAAAATGATGAAGATAGTTAATATAATATACGCTGGTTTACAACTTCCTGTTACTCTATAAACTACTCTTTAACCGCCAGCGTTACTGTATAAGTCTTACCCTGCTTTACTTTATCGGCATTGCCAAACACCTCGGTGCACGCCCGCTTCATGAACTGGCGTAAGCCATTAATCGTCACCACATAAAAACGGCCACCGCTACGTAATGTGCTATACGCATCTAGCAAATACAAATAATGTTGCTCTTTGCCCACTTTAGCCGGCAAATTGGTCATCACTAGGCTAAAGTTTTTGCTTGGGTCGACTTGGTTAAAACCGTTGGAGAGATGCACATCCACATTGGTTAGGCCATTTTTTTCGCAATTGCGCTGGGCGTATTCAACCGCCATAAAGTCCTTATCAATCAAGGTATGGTGACCTTGCGGGCATTGCCGCGCTGCTGCCATCCCGAGCACCCCATAACCACAGCCCAAATCTATCGAATCATCATCCGGCGCAAAATCAATATGCTCAAGCAACATCAAACTGCCGGCATCCAACTTTTCGGGCGAAAAAATGCCCCAAGTGGTGCTAAAGTGCATCGGTGCGCCCAAAACATCTTGGGTAAAGGTGATATCGTCACGCCAGCGTTTGGCGTTGGCTAATAAGTCGGCAGGGGGTCTATGGGTCATGGAGTTACCTAAAAGTGGCTAAGGAGCATGGGCGATACAAAAAACTAAGCATAAAACTAGGCATAATTGTGCAGTATCCAATCTACCAAGCTTTGAAAATCGTCAAAAGTTTCAGTGGGGTTAAAATCACGGATATCTTCGCCATAATTATACCCATAAGCCAGCGCAAGCGTGTCTATATTGGCGTTTTGCCCCGCTAAAATATCATTTTTCGAATCGCCAATCATCACCGCATGCGCAGGCAAAATGTTTAACGTCTGGCACACCTGCAATAAGGGCGCAGGGTCGGGCTTTTTGCTGGGTAGACTATCGCCGCCCAACACCTCGCTAAAGACATCCTGCCAGCCAAACGCCTGCAAAATCTTGGGTACAAAACGCATCGGTTTATTGGTCACTAATGCCAGCGTAAATCCCGCCTGTTTCAACTGCCTAAGCCCTGCATCAACATTGGGATAGGCCACCGTTTTTCCGCCACTGATAGTGTTATAAGCCTCAAAAAATACTGCCTCTGCCTGCTCAATGTCGGCATCTTTTAGTTGACCTTGAACCACGTCTACCTCGCCAACCAAGGCACGCTCCACCAACACTCGCCCGCCATTGCCCACCCAATTGCGAATGGTATCAACTGGGTAGGTAGGTTTGCCCAGTTTGGTGAGCATGGCGTTAATGGCATCGGCCAAATCGGGCACGCTATCAATTAACGTACCGTCAAAATCAAACATCAGCAGTTGTTTTTTTGGGGTGGTTATCGTGGTCGTGGTCATAGTGTCTCAACGTGTGGTCATTCGGTCATGTGGTGGTTATAGGGTAGGGTAGCCGTTATAGTGAATATAAGGTAACCGTTATAAAAACAAGTATAAAAGGGGTTGGCTATTAACCATCTCAATAAGGAGGGCAATTGCTACTCGCTAACTTATTCGACGTCTTTATATTTGTCTCGGTGCGCTTTTTTCATCGCCAGATAAGTCTTGTTTTCTCGGCATAAGTCCCACTTGGCTTTAAATATACGGGCGGATTCCGCTTTGATAGGGTCTTCCTCATCTCGAGGTAACTCATCACGACCATGCGCCCCGCTTTGGCCTTTTTTATCATCGGGCACGGGGCCTTTATATTTTTTGCCCCCTTTATGATTGGCATAACGCCGGGCTCGGGTATAGCCCATTTGGATAAACTTGCGCGCCATGTCTGCGCCCACAAAATCGTCCGCCTCCAGATAATCCAAAAACATCTGATAAATAATATCGCTGCTCTCGGTAGCAATGGCAGGGGTCGCAAAACGCCAATGGGGCAGGATTTCGGATTTATAGGGCTCTACCAGTAGTACGCCTTGCTCACCACGTCCCACCCGATATAGTTCTGGATGCTCCCGCAGATTGAGGCTTTTATAATCGAGGCTGTAATCAAATTCACGCATAGGGTAGGGCGTAGGGGCTAAGTTAGTGGGTTGGCTTTAGTATAAGGGTAAGTCAAAGGCAGTAAAATAGCGGCTCTGTAAACTAAAAATGGTCGTTATTTCATGTGAGTGTCTCGGTTTTAATGGTGCCAATTTAATGGTGCGGGTGCCGCACCCTACGCCTAATCACCCTACGCCTAAGCATACTGCTGCTGCGCAATAAACTGGCTGACTTGCTGACTTAAAATAGCCCAAAGCTTGTCTTGTGCTGCATGGCTGCCCCAAGCGTTGTGGGGGCTAAAAATAACCCTAGGATGATGCTGCGCCAGTTGTAATAACGGGTCATCTTGCGCAATCGGCTCTTGCTCAAAAACATCGGTGGCATAACCCAATATTTGCTCATTATGCACCGCTGCTGCCATCGCCACCGTATCCACCACGCCGCCTCGTGCCGCATTGACTATCAAGGGCTGCTTGTCCATCAGGGCTAAAGTGTCGCTATTGATAAGATGCTGAGTAGCCTCGTTAAGGGGGCAGTGTAAAGCAATCACATCGGCGGTCTGTAGCACCGTCTCAAAATCGGTGTAGTTATCATCTCTTGGTGGCTTGCCTTGGTGCTCCGCCCACAACACGGTCATACCAAACGCTTTGGCAATTTGGCTCACTCGTTTGCCAATGGTGCCAACGCCAATGATACCTAGGGTTTTATCTTCTAAATCCATCAAGGGGATATCCATCAAGCTAAAACTGCCAGATGCCGTCCAACTGCCATCCACAACTTTATGGTGATAATGCACCCCGGCGCGCATCGCCATGAGCATCAGCATAAAGGTATGCTCGGGCACACTTTTTATCGCATAGCCGGCCACATTATAGAGGGCAATGTGCTGTGCCTCACAAGCGTTGGCATCCACATTGTTCATACCCGTGGCAGTGAGCTGAATCAGTTTGAGCTTGGGCAAGGCGTTGATAACGGTTTGGTTAATTTTAACCTTGTTGGTGATGATAATATCGGCATATTGGCAGCGCTCGATGATAACATCATCATCCTGCTGGGTGTCGTGATAGGTGACATACTCGCTGATACCTGCAGGGGCGGGCAGGTCAACACTGTCCAAAAACGTGCCTTGGTCTAAAAAAACAGCCTGCATAATACGCCTCTTTTTGAATAGTTTCGATTGACAGACAATAGAGGGCTTTATGGTAGCAAAGTGGGTTGCAAAGCACTGTCATGATGTTGTATTAAAAATAATAAACCCACTTGCAGCAGATAATGGGTTGCAGGTGGGTTAGAGGGTTGTTAATTGCCTTAATCCCAAGTCATGCGTCAGCTCAGAGGATAAGTTACTTTAAAAAACGTTTACGCAAACGCCCGATAAATCCTTTGACTCGGCTAGATAAGTTGATATCTACAATATCGTCGGGGTCGCGTTCAACCTCATGCCGCTTTACCAATTCTGGGCTAGATTTTAGCTTATTATGGTGGCGAAAGGCTCTATTGAGGCTCACTTCAAGTAAGCTGGCGCGCATCGGTTTTGGTAAACAGCGAAATATTTGTCCCTTATTAATTAAGTTAATCAGCAGGCTGGTGTCATTAAACTGCGTTTGCACCAACACCACCAAATGCGGCGCATCTTGCTTTAGGGTATAAACAATGGGGGCGATGTTTTCGCCGTTAATATGAATGTCGGTGACACAAACCCCAATGTCATAATTGGCCAAATAGTCATAGGCCTCCTCTAACGTTGTGGCATGATAAATAATATAGTGGTTGGAGAACTGCGCCTTAATTTTTGCAACCGTGTCTTCATTTTCATCAATAACCAATAACGTCTCTTTTTGCTCCATATCGGCATTAAAGGTTAAGTCGTCATGGCTATTATTGACATTCAATAGGGCGATACTGGTCGCTTTAGCCACAATGTTTTGCAGCTCTTCGGCTTTACAGGGCTTGGTGAGATAGCGATAAATCTCACCTTCATTAATCGAGCCAATAATGGCGTTTAAATCGGCATAGCCCGTCAGCAAGATGCGCATGGTGTCAGGTGACACGTCCTTCACATCTTTTAGCACATCAACGCCTAGGCGCTCTGGCATACGCTGATCACTGACAGCCACGTGTACATGGTTTTTTTGGATATGCTCAATATATTCTTTAGGGTCGGTGGTGGTAAAGACGTCATGCGACTTCCTAAATAGCAATTTCATCGAGCGTAAAATTCGCTGTTCGTCATCAATAAAGGCCAATTTAGGTTTTTCGCTACTGGTTGACGTATGAGTCGCCACGGTTCTGGGCGTTGTCTCGTGAGACCTTGGGGACACTGTTGCAGTCATCTTTATATCCTCATAAATAAAAGTAAAGGTTATCAGAGGTGGCTTTTAAAGGTTACCCTTCTATGGGCCCATCAATAGGCAGGGTAATATGAAACGTAGTTCCTTTGTCTAGTTGCGATTCAAGCGCAATGTTACCGCCATGCTGTTCTATAATTTGCTGACAAATCGCCATACCAAGTCCTGTACCTTCACCTGCGCCTTTGGTGGTGAAAAACGGCTCAAAAACTCGCTGCTGCGTCTCTTGGGTCATGCCAGAGCCATTGTCGCTCACTTCTATATAGATATTGCTGCTGTCATTTTTGGTGCGTATGTCAATGCGGCCATTCGCCTTTGTGCCGATAGCTTGTGCCGCATTATTGATAAGGTTAACGAACACCTGATTGATTTGTGACGGCGAACATCTGATTGCCGGCGTTGCGGCAAACTGCGTATCCACCGTTAAATGCTTAATGGCATTGCGGGTGATTTTAAGCGAGGCGTCAACACACTCCTCTATCTTAATCTGCTTCACTTTTGACTCATCTAAGCGGGCAAAGTTACGTAAATTTAGCACCATTTCGGTAATTTGCTCGACCCCAAACAAGGAGTCTTTGATAAGTGCTTTAAGCTCTTCTGATAAATCATCGTCTTCGATTTCGGTAACAGACGCCATAATAGCGCCCATCAGGTGTTCAATCTCCTCCTCACTAGACTCAGGGTCGCTCATCGCCACTTTAAGACCACTCACTTTTTCAATAAGCTCATCATACAGCTCAGTTAACTGACCAATAATCTCGATATTGTTTTGCACATAAGACAGCGGCGTGTTCACTTCATGGGCTACCCCCGCCACCATTTGCCCTAAGGTCGCCATTTTTTCGGAACGAATAAGCTGCACTTGCGAGGACTTTAATTCGGTTAATGTTTGTTGCAGCTCTTTGGTACGTGCCTCAACCTGAACTTCTAATTGCTGGTTCACATTGGCCAGTGCCCCCTCATTGTTTTCAATACGCCGTAACAAGCTTTGTAAGGAGCGATTGACCACACTAATCTCACTATGGCCAGTGTTGGCAAACTCTACCTTTGAGAGTTGATTGTATTTATTCTCATCAATAAGCGCCTCTGCCCTAACGATACTTTTGGTGGTCTCTTGCAACGGCCGTAACGCCAGCGCACGCAATAGCATAAATAAAGCGGCGGCAATGGCGATTAAGGCAAATAGTAAATACTTTGCCAGATTATTGCGCAGGTTGTTGGCAATGGCATTGACAGTGCTGGTGGGTTTTACGATGACCAATTTCCATAGCGTATCAGGTACGGTAAACACAAAGGCACGGGCATCTGCCTGATAGATGCTGTCATGGTTAAGCGAGTAAGTGCCTAAATAAGTAGGGGTAGCGGTTGCCATATGTGGGTTGATGTCTTGTAAATGTGCCGCATAGTTAATCAGCATCGAGCCTACGGGCGCGCCCGACATTTTGTCATAGGTATTAAGTTGGTCTACCAAAGCGGCAGATAGATCTGGCGTCACCTCGTTGATGACCGCTTGGCGCTGTTGATTAATGGCCTCGGCAACCGGTTGCCAGGCTGGATTTTGTGTTATAACATCGCTCATCGCCAAAGGCTTTCCTGTGGCTTTGTTGAGCGCAGTCAGGTCAGGGGTACCCGCTGCTGCGATAACTTGGTTACTGTTATCGACCAACACCACATAACCTTCGCCGATGGTCTGCTGCAAGGCTTCCATATTGTTTTGCACGGCATCTAGGCTTAGGTTAACGGTTAACGCCCCCCAAAAGTTATGATTGCGCTCAATGGCTAGGCTACAGTTAACGGCCAATTCGTTTGGGGTATATAAGGTGGTGGCATGGCTCCACACGCACGTTTTTGGCCTTAGCGTTTTGACCGCTTGATACCAAGGCGCATTTAAATAACCTAGGATGGCGTCGGTAGGGGCGACGTTGCTATAGCCGGCAGCTTCTCGTTGGCGCAGCAGGGGTAGGCGTTCTTGACTGGCATCTAACTCATAAGCGGTCGGCCAAATGCCCCCATTGGCTATCAAAGCATGGTTGTTTTGGGTGAATACTTTGTCTAGCCCCTGCTCAAAATACTCGCGTGTGATGGGTAGGGTTTCGCCAAAATCTTTTAGTTGCACCGCGCTGCGCATCACGCTAGCGATGTCAAATGAGATGAGTTTAACCATAAGCTCGCCTTGTTGCACGATAAGGCGTTCTGACTCTGCTTTAATCTGTCCATAACCTTCTTTATTGACCACATAGAAAATCAAAAAAGCAATCAAGGTAAAGGAGGTAAGTAAAACAACGGTTATCTTTGTGGTAATACTATTAAAAAAACTCACGCTTTTAGGGGAGCTCATAGGCGCTATCCTTAGCTAAAACTTGCTCTAAATTAAATCAAAATCAAATCACAGTGAACTCACAGTCAATCGGTTGCCAATGTGGTAAATATGGCATTGGTGGACATATCCAGAGCATGACCAAAGCATAGCCAGACTTATGCAATATGACTGGGCTTTAAGACTGTAAACAATAGAGGGCAGTGTTTATAGCCTCGATAATTTATTGCTATCTATATTGCTTATATTGCTATCTATAGTCCTATCTATAGTCCTATCTATATTCCTAGCTATATTGATACTGTAGTTAAGTGACCTTCAATAATCAAGCTTAATCTATAATAACTTAAGCCAAAACAACATAAGTCTAAAAGTTATCTGTCAAAACACCATAGCCATCCGTTGCATTTGTCAGATGTTACGACAAAAAGGCCTAATTAGAAAAAAATTAGAGTACTAAAGTTTAGTAAAACTGACAACAACTACGAGGTTAATAAGAGGTTAAGAAAGATGGCAAAAAAAAGGCGAATAAAGCAAGCAAAAAAGTGAGCAATAGAGAACGACAAAAACAGGAAAATCAGCGGCTTCCTTGCTACAATGGCGCTAACAACGCTCAATGCTATCATTTTTATGCTAAAGCCCGTGCTACTGCGCACAATGCGGCTGGCAAAGCTTGGCGATAACAAATTGGCTATAGAAATTTGCAGCTTTGACCTCATTAAGGCAACTACCCCTATTAACGCTCAATATCAATAAGTATTTTAATTATGCGCCGTCAAGTTGTCATGTGCTAATGTTTGCGTATATGACAAACCCTACCATCCTTTAATAAAAAAACAGAACTATATTATGACAACAACTCCTTTATCCTCTGAATTTGCTGTGGGCCAACGCTATCTTTCTGATACTGAGGCCGAGCTAGGTCTAGGCGTGGTGATTGACGTTGATGACCGCTGCGTGCATGTGCTGTTTGCCCAAAGCGAAGAGACACGCGTTTATGCCAAAAATTCGGCGCCGCTGTCACGGGTCACTTTTAAAATCGGTGATGAGATAGCCGACCAAGATGGTAATACTTATCTAGTGACTGCCTTAGAGGAGGTGATGGGGGTTATCAAATATCACGTGGCAGGCAATGAGCGTGGCATCATGGAAACCCGCTTGGCAGCAAACGTCACCTTAGCAAAGCCGTTAGAGCGTTTGCTGGCTGGGCGTATTGGCCGTGGCGATTGGTATGACTTGCGTCAAGATATCCTGCGGATGCAGTCGGCATTAGCGGCGCATCCTTTAAAGGGGCTGATGGGCGCACGGGTGGATATCATCCCGCACCAGTTATATATTGCGCACGAGGTGGGCAAACGCCTTGCCCCACGCGTCTTGCTGGCAGATGAAGTTGGGCTGGGTAAAACGATTGAGGCGGGGCTGATTATGCATCAGCAGCTGCTAACGGGTAAAGCGGAGCGCATATTGGTACTGGTGCCCGACAGTTTACAGTATCAATGGATGATTGAGATGCGCCGCCGCTTTAACCTCAATTTTGCCCTATTTGACTTGGTACGCACCGCCGCAATTAAAGAGCATAACCCCGAGCAAAATGTATTTAGTACTGAGCAGTGTATTATTGCCAGTCTTGATTTATTGCTCGATCACGACGATTTATACGATCAGGCGATTGCGGCTGGTTTTGATTTGCTGGTCGTCGATGAGGCGCATCACCTGCATTGGGATCACGACAATGGCGGCAATGACAAATACGATTTGGTCGCCGACTTTGCCAACGAGACGCCAGGGGTGTTGCTCCTCACCGCTACCCCTGAGCAACTGGGTATTGAAAGCCACTTTGCGCGCCTGCGCTTGTTAGACCCCGACCGTTTTGACGATTTAGACGCGTTTATTCAAGGTCAAGATGACTTTGCGGACACCGCAGCCGTGGCGCAAGTGTTATTGGACGATAAACCATTAAGCGAAGGTCAAATCGATGCCTTAACCCAGTTACTAGATTTACCCGATGACAAAGCACTGGTTGATATTAATGAGGATGAAAAGTTACGTCAGCATGCGTTAAACCAGTTGTTAGACCGTCATGGCACCGGGCGTGTTTTGTTTCGCAACACCCGTGACAGTGTTAAAGGCTTTCATGGCCGTACCAGTCGCCCGCATCCCCTGCCTTGCCCTGAGGCTTGGGTTGGCAATTATCAAACCTGCGGTAAGCTGCGTGAGCAACTTTGGGGCGAAGAGAATCAGCCCGATGGCGGCTGGCTCGAGGACGACCCGCGTGTGGTTTGGTTAATCACCCTGTTAAAAGAAGAACTCAAACACAATAAGGTGTTGTTGATTGCGCGCAGCGGCGCTACGGTTGAAAGCCTAGAGGCGGTGTTACGGTTGCATGCGGGGATTAAAACCGCTATTTTTACCGAGCAGATGAGCTTGCTGGAGCGTGACCAAGCCGCTGCCTTTTTTGCCGATGCCGAGGGCGCGCAAATCCTGCTGTGCTCAGAGATTGGCTCCGAGGGGCGCAATTTTCAGTTTGCCAGTCACTTAGTGCTATGGGATTTACCCGCCAACCCCGATACCCTAGAGCAGCGCATTGGCCGGCTAGACCGTATCGGTCAACATCATAAAATCACCTTGCACGTGCCGTATGTTGAGGGTACCGCGCAGCAGCGCTTGTACCAGTGGTATGACGGTGCGTTAAATATTTTTAACCATATCTCCCCGACGGCGCAAACCGTACAAGAGCAGTTTATTGCGGTTTTAAAGCCGCTGCTTGAGGCCGAGGACAATGCGGCAAATCGGCAAGCGTTGTCGGTGCTGATTGACGAGGCGGCAAAGCTACGCAATGGCCTAGAGGCCGAGCTCCAATCAGGGCGAGACCGTTTGTTAGAATACAACTCCTGTCGCCCCCGCGTGGCCGCGCGCATTGCCGATGCGTTAAGCGATTTTGATGCCAATAACGTACTGCCTGCTTTTTTAGATCGCTTTTTAGACGCCACCAACTTAGACCACAGTGTGCAGCGTGATGGGTCGTGGGTGCTGCATCCGCCCGAGGCAGACAGCCAGCACAGTGAGGTGGATAATTTGCCCATCTCAGAGGACGGCATGACCCTCACCTTTCAGCGTAAGCAAGCCCTGATGCGCGAGGAAATGGACTTTATCACCCACGAGCATCCGTTAATGCAAGCCATCTACGAGTTGGCAAATTCTGGCACCTTTGGCAACACCACCGTGGCGATGCTTAAAAGTAACACGGTGCCTGAGGGTATGCTGCTGTTAGAAGTGAATTTTAGAATCACCACCATTGCGCCTAAGGTATTGAATTTAGCCGCCAATTTACCCACGCAAGTGTTGCGGGTGTTTTTAAGCGAGCAGGGCGGCGATTTATCAGAGCGCATCACTGCAGATATGGTTCGACCCCATATTGAGCGTTTGGATAAAACTCGGGCCCGCCAAGTGGTTAAAGTGCGCAGTAGCGTGATTGACGCCCGTTATTATGATGCCCAAGATATTGCCCAAAACCAGCTTGATGATATTAGCAGCCAAGCGTTGGCCCGTTTTAGCCAAATTTGGCAGCGTGAAATTGAGCGCCTCAAGCAGCTACAAAAAGTAAACCGCAACGTGCGTGATGCCGAGATAGAGCGGTTAGAGTCGCTGAAAGTACAGGGTGAGCAGGCCTTAGCCAACTTGTCTTTGGTGCCCGATAGCATTCGGGTATTGGTAGCGGTGAAGCCATAAGCTTTAAGTTATGGTCAGTATCCTATGGTCAGTATCTTATGGTCAGTTGCCTTTCGCCCATTGTTAACCCAAAACTAATGTAGCGCCTAAAATTAGACGAGGCCGCACCTTTATGACGCCTGCTATCGACCTTGCCAAAAAACTTAAGTTAGATTATCGGGTATATGAGTACGAGCATAACCCCAATGCTGAGTCTTATGGTTTGGAGGCGGCAGAAAAATTGGGCGTATGCTGCGAGCAAGTGTTTAAAACCTTGGTCGTGTCGAGCGATACCGATAGCTTAGCGGTGGCGATATTGCCTGTAAATGCGATGTTAAACTTCAAAAAAGTGGCTAAAGCATTGGGCTTTAAAAAAGTAAAAATGGCCGATGCTAAGGTGGTTGAACGTAGCACCGGCTATGTTTTGGGCGGGGTAAGTCCCTTAGGGCAAAAAAAGCGATTGCCAACGGTTATTCATCAGTCTGCTGAAAAGTTGCCATCAATCTATGTCAGTGGTGGCAAACGCGGCTTAGAGATTGAGTTGCCCGCCCAGCAATTGGCGTCTACATTGTCCGCCATGTTTGCCGATGTTATTGATTAACTTGGTGATTAACAAGCCAATAAAAAATCGCCCTATATCCAATAGGGCGATTTTTTAGATTTCGGTAGGTCAATGTCATACGTCTAGGCTAAACAGCCAAGCGTGATTACTCTAAAAATGCAAAGCTTTCGATATCCATCGCGGTCATAGACTCACTAGGGGTTAGCATGCTTTCAGCATAACCCGAGGTGCGTGGCAAGATTTTATCAAAATAAAACTCAGCCGTTTGTACTTTAGCCTTATAAAATTCAGGCGCTTCAGTACCGCCATTTTCTAATTTCTCTAAAGCAATAGCCGCCATGCGCGCCCAATGATAGCCCATCGTCACATAGCCTGAGTACATCAAATAATCGTCAGAAGCCGCCGAGATAATTTCACGGTCTTTACGGGCGCTTAACATTAAACGAACGGTCAAGGTGTTCCACTCGGCACAAAGCTTGGTTAACGCCCAAACATATTTACGCATGTTTTTATCTAAAGCGTATTCGCCGCACCATTTCATGATGCTGGCGGTATAATCACGAATCGCTTTGCCTTTTGACTGCAAAATGACCTTGCGGCCTAATAAATCAAGCGCCTGTACACCGGTGGTGCCCTCGTACAGAGTGGCAATGCGAGCATCACGCGCAATCAGCTCCATGCCCCACTCTTTGATATAACCATGACCACCATAAATTTGCTGACCGTGCTTAGCCGCCTCAATACCCAATTCGGTTAAAAAGCCTTTGAGGATAGGCGTATAGAAGCCAAGTTTATCATCCCACTTTTCAAACTCTTCATTATTACCATCGGCGATGCCCTGTGCCATTTTATCGGCATAGCGTGCTGAATGATAAATCATCGAGCGGCCGCCTTCGGCAAAGGCTTTCATCGTCAACAACATACGGCGCACATCGGCATGATGAATAATCGCATCAGCAACCTGATCGGGGTCTTTAACGCCCGACAAGGTACGCATTGAGCGACGCTCTTTGGCATACGGCAACGCATTTTGGAACGCCAATTCGCAGTGGGCGATACCTTGAATGGCCGTACCAATACGAGCAGTATTCATAAAGGTAAACATCGCCTTTAAGCCTTTATGCGGCTCACCAATCAGATAACCAACCGCATCATCAAAATTAAGCACACAAGTGGCGGATGAGCGGATGCCCATTTTGTGTTCGATAGAGCCACACGTTACGCCATTACGCTCGCCAGCTTCTCCGTCAGCCGTCAACAACATTTTTGGTACGACAAATAAAGAGATACCACGCGTGCCCTCTGGGGCATCCGGTAGGCGTGCTAATACAATATGGATAATGTTTTCGGTTAAATCGTGCTCACCACCTGAGATGAAAATCTTGGTGCCATTGAGCTTATATGAGCCGTCGTCTAATGGCTCAGCTTTGGTTTTTACTTGGCCCAAGTCGGTGCCGCACTGCGGCTCGGTTAAGCACATGGTACCCGCCCAAGAGCCATCAACCAATTTAGGCAAGTACAAATCTTTTTGCTCATCTGTGCCATATTGCAGCAAGGTATTGATACAGCCTGTGGTCAAACCGGCGTACATCGTCCACGTCCAGTTTGCCGTACCATTCATCTCAGACTTAATCAGATTCAAAGACATCGGCAAGTTCATACCGCCGTATTCTTCTGGATAAGACAACCCTTGCCAGCCGCCCTCTACAAATTGTTGATAGGCTTCTTTATAGCCTTTAGGCGTTGTGACTACGCCATCTTTAAAGTGACAACCCTCTTCATCGGCGGGTTGGTAAAGCGGCGCAATAACGTTTTCTGAAAAATCGGCTACCCCATTTAAAATCATATCGACGGTTTCGGGGTCGGCATTGGCGCCATTGCTTAAATCTTGATAATGGGTTTGATAATCAAACACATCGTTTAACAAAAACTTCATATCGCGTAGGGGGGCTTTATAACTTAACATAGTTGGCTCGCTCTATATTGGATATTTAAAAAGTGAGAGGGTCATTTTTCAAGAGTCTTTGTTGTTCAACACATAAGGTTGTACAACACATAAGGTTGTTCAACACATAAGGTTATTCAACATATAAGGTTCTACAACGGCTACTGTGACAAAAATGACGGGTGAGAGGTTGAGAAGGTTGCTTAATCATACCTGTATATGATAGGGCATCATAGGTTAATTGTTAGTATAATGGTAAACAGGCTATAATCCTATGATTGATAACTATTATTCATCGTTATTGCGCGTTTTAATAATATTTGGTTATGCATTTCAAAGTGAGCCTAGAAAAAAAGGAGAGTGGCAAGAATGGTTTTGCAGTGTCTCTAGTACTGCCGCTAAGCATGTTATATACATGTCAATGGTATATGCATTATAAGGTAATGGGCAGGGCGATTTTTTTAGCCGTCCATTGCTCAAAGCTGAGCGCCGCTTGCCCAATCAGCATACCATAGCCATCGGACACTTGCGCACCTTGCTTGGCAAAATGAGTTAAAAATGGCAGCTCGCGCCCGTACATTAAATCGTAGGCAAATTCGCAACACAACTCATCAGATAGTGGCAACGTCGCGTCCGATAAGCCGATTGAAGTGGCATTAATCAGGATATCAAAGTTGCCGGTCAACTGCTCAATGGTTGTGGTGGCAAGCGCTTTGCTCTGAATTAAAGCACTGGCTGCACCAAGTTGCACCACCAGCTGTTCTGCTTTGCTTAAGGTACGATTGGCAATCGTCACTGTGGCAACCCCTGCTTCCAGCAACGGCAAAATAATGCCACGGGTCGCCCCGCCCGCCCCGATAATGGCCACATTTGTCTTGTCTAACCCCCACCCTAATTGGTGCAAGTGGTTCACCAAACCCTGACCATCGGTATTATCGCCATGGAGCCGCCCCTCTTGCAGCATAAGGGTATTAACCGCCCCGGCGACCGTAGCGTGCGCCGATAGCGTGCCTTGGGTGTGACACCGCTGATACGCCATCTCTTTAAAGGGCACAGTCACATTGGCACCAATGCCGCCGCCATTAAAAAAGGCATCAACCACGGCGGCAAAACTGTCCGCATTATCGGGGCAAAATTGACGGGCATAGCGGATATCAAGACCCACTTGCTGGGCAAAGTGTTGATGAATAGCGGGCGATTTGCTATGCGCAATAGGGTTGCCAATCACGATAAAATGTTGCGGGCGCAAAAGGGGGGAGACGTGTGTCATAATAGGCTCTTAGAAGACAGGCTATTTAAAAAACTAGGATACAGACCCAGTATAAAGGCAGCCAGCCAATATAACAATTCTACGCCAATAAAGTGAGGTTCCTGTCATATCTTAGCGTCTGTTCACTATTTTTTCACTAGTCAATGCGAGTGGTTTTGGATAGACTGACAGGGTTTGATATGTCGATTTAAGTCACTTATGATGTTTGATACTTGCTTGACAATATATGGGCCAGTATTGAGCGCAGAGGATTGGCTTGTTAGGGCGAGGTACAAGACCTAAAAGTGAGCAAAAAGCCCGTATAACAACATTCAGCTCTTTGTAGAGTCCGATAATTTGCAGGTAAAGGCATGAAATTTAGCAGTGTAATGACCGTGTTTAGGCAATGTGTTCCTTGTGGTTTAATGCCACTTAGTGCACTTGGATTGCTCACTTGTCTGGCAATAACTGGGTGCAATAAACCAGAAGAGGGCGGTGCTATTCAAGGCGTCTCACAAAATGCCGAGCTGGTGAATAGCGCCCCTGCTGCAACGACCAATAAAAAAACCAAAACCACCATAGCGCCGGCAGACGCGAATGTCGCTGTAGATGACAATAAGCCTGTCAGCTACGATATTCAAAATTGGGATGTCGCCATACCTGAGGCCTCTAAGTTAGATAATTTGGATTTAGCGACCCTCAATACAGCTGAGCTAAAGGCACTACAAAAGGTGCTGGGTACGGTAAAAGTGACCGATGAAAGCAGTTTGGATTACGCCAGCAACGCTGCCATTAGATACCGGTTTATGCAAGGTGAGGAGCCTTATCTAGACCTTATTGATTCAAAAAGTTATCTAGAGTTTGGCTGGTATTATGCCAACCCGTCCGACTCTGAGAGCGAAAAAAAGATGAGTATTGAGCATGCCAAAAAGGTGTATACCGTTGCCAAGGCGTTAATGGGTGAGGCTGGCACTGCCCTGGTTGCCAATATGCTCACTGGTCAAATTATTAAAAATAAAAAGGTGGGCGGGCAACAGGTGGAGTTAGCCAAATGTGAATTTTACAGTTGTATGTTGATTATTCAAAAGCCTCGCTAAGCAAAATCAATTCAGTAGGGCAATTTATGGCGCAAGCAATGCGTTGGTATCCGTTAAACCTGCCGCTTTCAAGTGCAGCGATAGGCGTGGGTGATAGCCATGCACCTTTAAGTACAGACAGCTTGTTAAGTGCTTCAGCCTTACATCCTTTAGCCCTAAGTTGTCAAGAGATGCCACGCGGCATGGCGTATGGCGATGGTTTTTTTACCACCATAGGGGTATATCAGGGTCAGGCGCTTTGGCAATCCTACCATGCTGCTCGCCTGCAAACCCACTGTCAAGCTCTGCATTTATACCTACCAAACACGTTAGAGGATAGCGTGTGGCAGCAGGTGGCGTCTTTTGCTGAGCACATACAACATGGCTTGATTAAAATCATCGTGTCGCGTCAAGCGCAAAGTGTGCCGGGGTACGCCCATGCCCCAGAGCTGACCGCTAATCAGGCCTTAATTTGGCTAGGGGTGCTGCCAAGTGCAACGCTCGCCCATCGTCACGTCGATATCGTAAGCTTGATAGGTCAGTCAGCCCTAAGTGCCCAGTGCGATGCAGGTAACGCCGCGGCTCACACTACGGCTCAGATTACGGCGACAAGGGTCAAGCTGCTACAACAAGCGCCCATTAGCGCAATGTGTTTAACCGCACGTTTGGCCAGTATGCCGCCGCCCTTAGCGGGTCTAAAAACCCTAAACCGACTCGATAGTGTGTTGCTAGCGGGCGAGCTACAACGACACCAGCAGGCGATGTCCCTTTTTTCTACATTACAGACATCATCTGCATCACCCATAGCATCCGCATCGACCATCTTGTCTGAGGGGCTGGTACGAGATATGTCAGGCAATTGGGTTGAGGGCGTGATGAGCAATGTGTTTTATCAACTGCACGGGGCTGATGCGACATGTGCTACATGGTATACGCCGCCCATTATTCACTCTGGCGTTAACGGTATTATGCGCCAAGTGATTGTGGATAAGTTAGCCAGTAGCGCCGCCCCCATACAACTGCGTGCCTTACAGGATAAAGACTTACACCAGCTATCGGCCATGTTTTTTTGCAATGCAGTACGCGGGATTATCCCCGTGCGAGAGCTATGGTTAGATGCGGCCACCTGTATCGAACTGACCGTAGCGATTTATGCCGCTGCTGAGTAACTTGCGGCTGTGATAGCAGATTTAGAATACCCCATGACCCGCTCACAACGCCTACTTGAGCTACTGCAACTGCTAAGAATTTATAGCTATCCTGCTCCCCAACCATCTCAATCCTCATCAACCTAAAACCTCATAAATAAGTGGCTAAAATATTAATCATCAACGCAATAATCACCAAATTAAAGGTGAAAGCAATGATATTGTGCAAGGTGGCAAGCTTTCTGCCTGCGGTTGACACAAAATTGGTATCCGCTGTTTGCCCAGAGGTGCCGATAGACACTGCACAGTAAAAAAAATCTTCAAATTTAGGACTGGTGGGTGGATGAGGGTGCGCCTCGGTCGCCGTTAACATCTCAGGAAAAGCTAAGGGTAACACGCCGCCTTTTTGCAATTCGCTAAAATATAAAAACGCATAATGCATCGCAAAAATGATTTGAATCATCAGCCACGTGGTAAAAATAGTGCCAATGGTTAACCCAATGGATAAAATAAGTGCAACATGTTCATAGTCTTTACTGATGGCGGTTTGTTCAGTTAAAGCATAAACACAAATAAAGCTTGAAAGGACAATTAGAAATAAAAAGGTAAACTGGCTTTGTTTGGCTCTATTAATATGGTAATGCATCGTATCGTTATTCAGCATAATAATAATGTTGACGATATAGCATAAGATGGCACAATCCCAACCAATAATAAAACAGGTGCTGGGTGGCAAATACCCTAAAATAAATAAGGTAAGCCCAACAATAGTACCTAAAATGAGGCTAAATAACAGCCGCCAATGAATGATAAAACTTTCTATGGAATTTTTTATGGTTAGTGGCGGCATCATCGTTATCCAGGTGATTAAATGGTTTTGGTTGGTCAGTCAATATAAGGGTGATTAGTTGGTTAGAGTTTTCAATAGTATAAGTTTTATAAATGGTCAATAGGGTAGTGCATCTAAACCCTTTAAAAACTAAAAATCACCTTATAACCATTTTTTATGTTTAAAAAATACCACGATAAAAATCGCTGAAGACGCCATAATGCCAAGCACCATAAAATAGCCATAGTGCCACTTTAATTCGGGCATATAGTCAAAATTCATTCCGTAAACACCGGCTAAAAAGGTTAACGGGATAAACACAACCGATATAATTGTCAATAGCCGCATACTCTCATTGAGGCGATGCCCCTGCACCGAAAAAATCAGGTTGATTTTACTGTCCAGCTCAAACAGCTCAAAATCAATCTCGCCAATCAAGTTATTCGCCTGCTCTTTAAGCTCGATAAAATACTTGCTTTCCATGGTCACACTATTGATAGATTGCAGTTTGACAATGGTGTTGCGTAGGCTTAGCGTCGCTTTTTTAAAATTGAGCATATGCCGCTTTTGCTGCTCGACTTGTTCGGTAAATTGTGGGGTTGGGCTGATGGTAGACACATGTAAAAAGTCATCGTCATTGTTAATCATGTTCTCAAAGGTGGCCAGATAACTGGCAATTAATGATTCGATAATCAAAAACATCAAATAATCTACTTTTTTATGTTGCACCAATCCCCGTCCTTGCAAAATGCGCTCGCGTATCCACTCAAAATAGGTGCCCGTATTTTCTTGGATGCTCCACAGCACATTTGCGGATACCACAAAAATCATTTGCTCACTGCTTAAATTTTTCTCATCTGTTTTAAGCACTTGCAAGGCGATAAACAACACGTTATCGAGCTCAATCACTTTGTTGGCATGACCACTGTCTTTAAACAACTTGATTAAAAAATCATCAAAATCATTTTGGTCGATAATTTGCCGCATCGCCTCAAATTCGTTTAAGCCATAGGTGTTTAGCCAGTACACTTTGTCGCTTTGCGGGTCAAATTGATACGCTGCAATATCGTTATATTGAGCCTTTGCGACCTGCTTGGGTGAGTACTGAATCAGCGTGGTGTGCTGCAAAAACTGGTCAAACATCTTTGTTCCTCGCTGCTGGGGGTCGCTAAGGGTCGCTAAGGGTCGCTAGGGGAAGCCGGTTGCAATTTTAACCTTTATCCAGCAAGTGGTCAGCCTTTATTTGCAGGCAGGGTACACCTCGTGCGTGAGAGTATGATAATCTTAAGGTAGTGCTATAGGCTATATATTTTCGCTGCTATCGCCAGTAGCCATACCCATCAACCTCTTGCAAACCCTATCCCTGTAGTGCCAGTTATCTAAAAAGCCAGTTATCTAAAAAGCCAGTTATCTAAAAAGCCAGTTATCTAAAAAGCCAGTTATCTAAAATGCCAGTTACCTCAAAAGGAGCTCATCATGCCAGCCGTCCCGTTAACGCCCGCAGCAACACCGTCTGCATCGCTTGCTACGCCAGCCCCCTCGTCGCAAAACACCCTACTGCGTGACCGGGTACGCCTGCTTGGCACCCTGTTGGGCGATAGCATCACTCGGCAAGTTGGCGAGGAGACAGTACAGACCATCGAAACCCTCCGCAAAGGCTTTATTGGCGAGCGCCGTGACCCCAACCCTGAGAAAAAACAACAGCTGATTGACCTAATTGCCTCGTTGGACAACCAAACGTTAAAAGTGGTGATTCGAGCGTTCTCAATCTACTTCTTTTTGGCAAATCTCACTGAAGAGAACTACCTGCGTCAGCAAAGAAACCTATTACGCGACCAGTCCGATCAGCACTCTAATAAAAAGTGGGAAGGCTCGTTTAAACGCACCTTGCTTGAGTGCCGTGAGCGCAATATTGCCCCCGAGCAAATTAAAGAGTTGATTGATAATCTAAAATACATCCCGGTGTTTACGGCACATCCGACCGAAGCCCGCCGCCGTACCACGATGAACATGCTGCAAACCCTTTATGACTATACCCATGATTTAAACACGTTGCCTGATGATAGCACCGCCTTTGCGCAAGCCAAACAACACACGGCACAAACCATTGATTTATTATGGTCATCGGATGAGGTGCGAACGCGTAAGCCCTTGGTATTTGATGAGATTAATAACGGCTTGCATTATTTTAATGCCAGTTTGTTTGAGGCAATTCCGCAAGTGTATCGCAATATCACCAATGCTATCGGTGAGGTATATCCTGAGTTGGCGGACTATCCGATTCCTGACTTTTTAAACTTTGGCTCGTGGATTGGGGGCGATAGAGATGGCAACCCGTTTGTCACTCATAAGACCACTGAGCTGTCGATTTTGATGCATGCCGATACGGTGCTGCGCCATTATCGAGTGCTGCTTAAAAAGCTGCGGCGGCAGTTGATTCATAGCGATACCCTTGTCGAGGTTGCGCCAGCGGTGTATGCAAAAATTAAGGCGTATGCCGAGCTGGATGAGGAAATCTTTGTCTACAATCCTGATGACTACAATCACGAGCCGTATCGCCGTTTGTTGTCCCTTATTCTTGCCAAGATAGAGGCGACCAATCGCTTGATACAAAGTAAAGGGGAGGACAGCATTGCCAAGCTCGACGCCTATGCCAATCCGCAGGACTTATTGGAAGATTTGCGTATTATCCGTCAAAGCGTTAAGGCGCATGACAGCTCATATAACAAGGCGCAAGCAAATGGTCTACTGCGTGATATGATTCGCTTGGTGAAGACCTGTGGTTTCCATCTGGCAGCGTTGGATATCCGTCAAGATTCGGGCTATCACGGTGAGGTCATTGCCGATATTTTTGCCCATGCGCCCAATTTGCCCGACTATACGGCTTTGAGTGAAAGCGAGCGTTTAGAATGGCTCACTAAGCTACTGGAACATGATGGCGCACCGCTCATTTTTGCTGAGTCACTCAGTGATAAAACCCGTGAGCAGCTCGCCTTGATGAACTCTATTGCCAAGCTACGCAAGCTGGCTGGTGAGGGAGCGTTTGGTAGCTATGTGATATCGATGACCAATAACGCCAGCCAGTTGTTAGAAGTGCTGCTGCTGATGCGTTTTGCAGGATTGTCAGGCGTAGACGAGAACGGTCAAGCGTTTGCAGCCCTACCGGTTGCCCCGTTGTTTGAGACGATTAATGACCTTAAAAACATTGATAAGATTTTGCCTGCAGTGTTGGACAATAAATACTATCGCAACTTGCTCAAAGCTACTGGCGACATGCAAGAGATTATGCTGGGCTACTCTGATTCATCCAAAGATGGCGGGATTATTACCTCGGCTTGGCAATTGTATAGCGCCCAGCAAACCATCAAAGCGATAGCGGAGAAATACGGTATCAAAACCCGTTTGTTCCACGGACGTGGGGGCTCGGTCAGCCGTGGTGGTGGCTCGACCCATCAGGCCATTGCCGCCCAGCCTGCAGGCACGCTCGATGGTGAGATCAAAATCACCGAACAAGGCGAGGTGCTCTATGCCAAATACGCCAATACCGATACCGCTGTCTATGAGCTGACAATGGGCATTACCGGCGCTATCAAAGCCAGCTCGTCCCGTTTTGTTGAGCAGCCTAAAGCCCTACCCGATTATGAAGCGCTATTTAGCCGTTTGGCAGAGGCAGGCGAGGCCAGCTACCGTGAGCTAACTGATAACACTGAGGGTTTTTATCAGTTTTACTCACAGGCTACGCCCGTACAAGAGATATCCTTGCTCAATATTGGTTCACGCCCTGCCCATCGTAAAAAAGGCTTGCCGAGCAAATCGACAATTCGAGCGATTCCTTGGGTGTTTGGCTGGTCACTGGCTCGCTTTACCCTGCCTGCGTGGTACGGGGTTGGCAGTGCGCTCGATGCGGTGAAAGCGGAGGAGGGCTTGATGAAACAGATGCAGCAAGATTGGCCATTTTTTAAGGCGTTTATCAGCAATATCGAGATGGCGTTTTCCAAATCAGAGATGAGCATTGCGACCGCCTATAGTCAGCTTTGTGATGATGAGACGCTACGTGACAGGATTATGAGCGCAGTCATTGATGAGCATACCCTGACCCATGAGGGTTTAAATTCATTATTGGAACAAGACTCCTTGCTTGCCAGTCAGCAGGATTTGGCATCGACGCTGGAGTGGCGCAATGCCTATCTTGACCCGATGAATTATATTCAGATTGAGCTATTAAAACGGTTGCGCCAAGCTGGGGAATTAGCCGAATCCAAAGACAAGCTTGCGGTAGAAGACCCATTAATTCGTAGTATCAATGCTTTGGCGGCGGGGCTGCGTAATACGGGGTAGGCTTGGCTGATGAAGCTAATCCCGCTTTTCGCTCCTATCTTGGCTGGCAAGGCGGCAGGCACTAAAGCAAGTGTCGTTCCTGTTGCCTCGATAACGCCTCTTGCTAAGTGCCTGCAACGCCTTGCTGTGCCAAGTATATCCGCTGCAATCGGGGCTAAACCGCACCTTCTAGGCAACGAATGTTTTAAATTTTAAGTTTACTTGAATAGCAATTGTAGGGTGCATTCTATGCACCGATTGAATGACAATATTTAAAGTTAAAAACGTACGCTTCAAACGCATGAGATAAGAACGTTTGATACAATTTCGCTCATAGTTATGGTGCGTGGAACGCACCCACGTCCACTGGGCTACGGCAACTGTTATAGGTGTCTGTACAATAGGACGGATTAAGCCTTTAGCAGAGGATTAAGATAGTTTGGAACGATATTAGAAATATTGATTACGGTAATGATTAGAGGATTTTAAATATGATTGTTGATGACTTAAACAACCCTAATAATCAAACACAAGGCGTGTTTTATCAACTCACTACGAATGAAAATAATACCGAATACACGCTGCAAGAGTTTGGCAAACCAATAAACGAGGATGAACAGATAGTCTTTGTGTTCTCTGCAAAAAATTGGACTAATGCAATGCAAATTAAGCATCAGTTTTTAGAGTTTGAGCCTTACAAGCCGATGCCAGAGAATACTATCATCAGTCAGTCTTATCAGTTTAAAGATGAGCATGGTGTCGAGCATGAAATATTGGCAACAATTTATCAACCACAGCAATTTGGTGAAATGTGGCAATGTGATTATCAGCTTGCAGGTTATGGGAAGACCCAGTATGAGACTTCTTGTTCAACCAATGGCTTTAATGTTATTGAACTGGCGATGACAACAATCAAGGAGCGTCTGCAACAATTTGAGATTAACTATCCTAATCTCATGAGAGTTTAGCTGCAGTTATCAGTGACTTCTAAAGCGTGACTCACTGAACTATTTTAGTAGCTATTTTTCGCTTTTCGTTGCTATCTTGCTTGTCCACTGAAGCGGTGACTAATCGCTAGTAGCGTTCCTGTTACCTTGATAGGAGGAGGGAAAAAGCAAGTGTTTGGGGAACACTTGCCCCGACGCAAGAGAAAATCTATGATTTTTTGACCTCTTGCTAAGTGCCTGCAACGCCTTGCTGTGCCAAGTATATCCGCTGCAGAAAATCCCCTTTAAGGTATTTTCTCTTGCGCCCCTAAAATTGCTGTGCAATTTTTTAACGGGTCTCAGGGCTAAACCGCACTTTCGAGGCAACAATATTTGTGGTCAATTAATCTTGGCTACTTAATCGGTGCGCGGGGCGCACCCTACAGCCGCTAACCCTACGACTCTTTCTAGTCTTAATATGGTTCATTCACGCAAACCCTAACCCCGCGGTGGCCACGGTCTATCTGCATCAGACTCTATCCATTCTGCAATATACCCTGCAGGCGGCAACTTCCAATCAGATTTGCCCATAGCATCAAGTACTTCTTGCGTGTCGATAACTTTACCACCTCTAGTGACGCCCGTTCGCAGAAGAGCAGAAGAGCAAGGCGTACCTTTGACCCACATGGACTGTTCTATATATATCCAGCGCCCCTCAAAAGCCACAATCTTAGTCTTGATAGTGACGATATCAAAGGCACGAATACGTTTGCGATATTGAATGGTGCTGCCTGCCACGACCAAGCCCCAACGATTTTTGAGTAGCTTGTTACCAAGTCCACTACGGACGGCAAAGTCAGTGCGGCCTAAGTCATAGAGAGTGAGAACACGTCCGTTGTTCATCTCTAGGAAGTTATCGATGTCAGTAAGGCTACAACGTATTTGAATCTCGCCTGTGTCTTCAAAGGCTAGTGTGTTGCCTCTTTTATTGGCGATGATTGCTTTGACAATAGATTTGGTATAGCGGTAAAAGGGATACATAAGAGTTCTGTCTCAAGGTAGGGGTAGGGGGCAGAGCTTCGATTATGCGCACTTTGGGCAAGCTTGCACAGTTATAGACGTGCCTTAACCGTCATTTATTGATTTAAGCAGGTGCTTTTTTAGACAATCTGTTATAGACAAATGTTTTATTAATCACGTCAATACGTCAAATAGACTTAAAAAACTGCAACGAAGTTTGCGCCAGCCAAGTGGCATCAAACTGCTTATTTTGCCAACGTAAAAACCCGATATGGCCGCCGTGTTTGGGGGTACACAATACCACGCTATCAGACACATCCTCTTGCACCGGAGTCACTCCCAAAAAGGGGTCATCTTGGGCCGTGATAATGAGCGTAGGTTTACTGATTTTGTGCAAATAAGGCAACGCCGAGGCTTGATGATAGTAATCGTTTTTTGAGCGATACCCATGCCGACGTGCGGTAAACGCTTGATCGAAATCACTAATGCTTTTGCTGGCTTTAATCGCCGCTATCTCATCTTGTGTGAGTTGCTGCTGCAATGCTTTCTTGACAAGGGGATTGAGTAAATAGGGGGTATAGACCTTACGGCCAAAAAAGCGTTGCATCGCGATGGTGGAGGAGGCCAAATCGAGTGGTGCAGAAACAATACTCGCCGCAGTACACACAGCCGTATCACCATATTCACCCAAATATTTTGCCAACATACTGCCACCTAGTGAGGTGCCAATTGCATAAACGGTTTGGTAAGTTTTCGCCAAATGCTGCAAAGTATGGTGCACCTCTAGCGTATCGCCCGCCTCATAAAATAGCTCTCCTTGAATAGGCACACCGCCACAGCCGCGCAAGTGTGCTACCACATAGTGCCAATCTTGCTGGTGCACATAATGCGCTGTGCTACGCGCGTAGTGGCTTTGGCTACCGCCCTCTAAACCATGAAATAATACCACAATAGGGGTTTGCACCAGTGCCGCACTTGCATTAGTCGTTAACTTTGTCTTTATATCAGCATCAGCATCGGCATCAAAAAAATCGTAAGCAATAGGGCTTTCATTTAGCGCATCGAGCACCAGCTCACGGCGATAAGGTGGCACCTCGGGTGCGACAAATTTTGGCAACATGGTCTGTAAGTGGGGATTGGTTAACCAAAAAGGCGGCGCAAACTTGGGCGCACTAAACGGGATACGGGACGCTGTTTGGATTGGGCTAGTCATAAAAAATACTCATTAAAAAGACTTGTAGAAAATAATATCTATCTCTTAAAATCGGCAAATTAAGCCTCATATTTTTCTATTTAAGTATCGTTATTTTAACAGTGCGCGGGGCGAACCGTACGCGCTTCAAAATACTTGCTATGCTACCTTGCTAGCTGATAGGTATAAGCAACGAGCCAAGGGACAAGGCCAATAGTAACCAAAATTATTGATAGTATCGTTAAAATCCCTTAATATTTTTTATACGTTGCTAACATCATCAATGTCAGCATCATTATCACTATCGTCCGTTAGCACTCGCCCATGCATGAATAGTCTTTCGGTTAAGGCTGCGATATCAGCGGCTGGCAAAGACACGGTTAATGTAACGCACTGCGTATAGGCGACGGCTTCAATGCTGCCGCCTAAGTCGTCTATAATATAGCGCACCTGCGACTCGGTGGCAAAATCGGCTGCCACCGTCACCCTTGTCATGGACACAAACGGGGTAAGGGTCATCTTGTCCACAACCGCTTGCGTCGCCCCCGCATAGGCTCGAGTCAGCCCGCCGGCACCGAGTTTAATACCGCCAAAATAACGTACCACAATCACCAGCACATTACCGATGATTTTATGTTGCAACACGTTTAAAATAGGTTTTCCAGCGGTACCATTTGGTTCACCATCATCATCAAAGCCTGCACTGGTGGTATTGTGAGGGTCGCCAATAATATACGCCCAGCAGTGATGCCGAGCATCAGGATACTGTTTGCGCAATTGTTCCACATGAAACATTGCCTTATCACGGCTAAGTACGGGATAGGCATACGTGATAAACTGCGACTTTTTAACCTCAAGTTGGCTAGTAACCGGGCAAGATAGGGTCTGATATGTCATAGGTATGGTAAACTTGGCTGATAAAAAAATGGCGGCGACGTGACGGTTTTAAAAGTTGATGTTTTTAAAATAACTGCACTTACGCAAAAATATGATTTCATTAATTTAGAGGCGACTGGGGATTATTTATGAAGCGACTGGCACTACCCTCAGACGACTCATAAATGATTACCAATTGCCATAAACTCCAGTCATGCGTAAGTTCAGTAAAATAACTGTTTTTAAAATTATCATTGCCATTTTGAAATTGCCACCTAAAGGATAGCACACATGCGTTTAGATAAATTTATCAGTAAAGCCACCGAATTATCCCGTAAAGAAGCCAAAAAAGTGCTGCATTCAGGTGACGTTACCGTGAATGATACGGTAGTCAAAGATGGCAGTTTACACGTTGATGTGTTGAACGACGAAGTTATGTGGGCAGGCGAGACCTTATCCGTTGCCACAGGCAATCGTTATATATTGCTGCATAAGCCCGAAGGGTTTGAGTGCACCCTAAAGCCTAAAGAATATCCTATCGTCACCGAGCTGATTGCGGTGCCCGAGTTGACCAGCTTACGCATTGCAGGCCGATTGGATGTGGATACCACGGGTGCGCTAATATTAAGTGACGATGGCGGCTGGCTTCATCGGGTTACCAGCCCCAAGCATCTGCATGCAAAAGTGTATGAGTTGACATTGGCTGACCCAATGGACGAAGCGGCTCAGCAAAAGGCGATACAAAAAGTAGCCGAGGGTATCTTGTTAGAGGGTGACACAGAGCCGACCAAACCGGCAACGTTAGAATTTATCGATGCTACCCACGCGCGCCTAATATTAACCGAAGGTAAATACCATCAAGTCAAACGCATGATGGGTTATTTTGGCAATAAAGTAGAAGCATTGCACCGTGCTAGTGTTGGCGACGTCACCCTTGACGGTTTAGAGAAGGGCGATAGTCGCTTTTTAACGCAGGAAGAGGTGGCAAGTTTTTAAAGGAGGTTGTGCACTACCTATAAAATTAAAGTAAATACTCCGTACTCAACTAATTGAAATTCATTGTAGGCTGGTGCTTTTAGCCCAGCAAATCGAGACCTTTAATCAAAAATGCTGGGCTAAAGCCACAGCCTACGTTAAGAGTTGAGAGTGAGATAGTACTACCTATAAAATTAAGGCAATACCACATTAATAATTTTCCAGTCCACTAGTCCCTCTCGTTGCAACACTAGAGTCACCGGATAGCCTTTCACCTCGCCAGACATGGTAAAACAGTTGATACCGCAGTATGCTAAATCGGGCTTGGCACTGTCCTCGCCAGTCTCGACGTGTGATTTTAGTTCATCAGCTTGCTTGAGCATCATCAACTGCATCTGATTTTTAATCACCGCATTGACGTCGCCACGCTGGGCAATCATGTCTTGAATAAGGCGTTGCAGGTCTACTTTATTGCTGGCAATGGCCCACGCTGCGGCCAGCTCTTTGGTGGCCTCGTTTACCTGCCCTTGGGTGGTAATCAATTGACTGATATTGTCCGCTGTGACGGCTTCGTTAACCGATTGCTGGATAAATTCATCAGCGGCTACCGTTAACGGCGCACCGCCCAGCTTTGCCAGCATAGGATATAGTGCCAAAGTCTGAGCAAAACTTTGCTTTAACTGCTGCTCAATATTTGGGCGTAACTGATTAAAATCTATCTGCTTAACCAGTGTCTGCCCATCATGGTTGTCGTAGGCTTTTTTAAGTTGATAAACCCGATAATAGGGCGAGCCGCCAAAGATGAGCAGGCCTATTAGAAGTATGCCAAACAATAAACTCAGGAGCTTTTTCATAAAGGCTAGCAACCAAAAAAGAAAATAAAAATGAGATATCGGATAATTTTAACATGACTGCTTGATAATTGAAGGTTTTGCCTCCATAAATGGGCAAAGTAATCTATATTTGTATGATAACCCTTTAATTGTGTCTATATTAATTTTTATTGTCAATGTTGTTTCACATGAAACCTGGTTGATAATAGATTAATTGACAGGAGTCTGCATGAGCAAGCGTGATTTTTACGAAGTATTGGGTGTTGCTAAAAACGCCGATGAAAAAGAGATTAAAAAAGCCTATCGCAAATTGGCGATGAAATACCACCCAGATCGCAACTCGGATGACCCCGATGCCGAAGATAAGTTTAAAGAGGCATCGATGGCCTATGAAGTCTTAAATGATAGTAGCAAACGTGCCGCCTATGACCGTATGGGACATGCTGCCTTTGAAAATGGGATGGGCGGCGCTGGCGCTGGCGCTGGCAACTTCCAAGATATATTTGGCGATATATTTGGGAACTTTGGCGATATATTTGGTCAATCGCGTGGCGGCGGGGGTGGTCGCAGCCGTCGGGGTTCTGATTTACGCTATGTTATTGAATTGACGCTTGAAGAGGCGGTACATGGCTGTAAAAAGGAAATTAATTTTACCGCACCAGCGCCTTGTGATACCTGTCAGGGTAAAGGGGCAAAAGACCCAGCCGACATCGTCACCTGTCCCACTTGTCATGGTCAAGGTCAAGTGCGCATGCAACAAGGGTTTTTTGCGGTACAACAAGCCTGTCCCGATTGCCGCGGCACTGGCAAAAAAATCAAAAATCCTTGCCCTGACTGTCATGGTGAAGGGGTAAAAGACAAGTCACGCACCCTTGAAGTGTCGATTCCAGCAGGGGTTGACGACGGCGATAGAGTCCGGCTGGCAGGCGAGGGCGAAGCAGGGGCGGCTGGTGTCCAAAATGGCGATTTATATGTCGAAGTGCGGGTCAAAGAGCATCCAGTATTTAACCGTCAAGGTGCGGATTTGTATATGGATGTGCCGGTTAGCATCACCGACGCTGCTTTGGGCAAGGAGGTTGAAATTCCGACTTTGGATGGCAAAGTAAAACTTAAAGTCGCCGAGGGGACGCAAAGTGGAAAACTGCTTCGAGTGCGTGGTAAGGGAGTGATACCTGTGCGTACCACCATGCGTGGCGATTTAATTTGTCGCATTATGGTAGAGACACCTGTGAACCTTAACCGTGAGCAAAAAGAGTTGTTGCGTCAGTTTCAAGACACCCTAGATGGCGATAGTAAACACGCCCAATCGCCCAAGAAAAAGTCCTTCTTTGAAAAACTAGGCGATTTGTTTGATTAAGGGCTAAAACTAAACGCATTTACCCGCTATTGTCAGTGCATGAATGGTTGGCGTGCATGACCTATTTCTAAGTATCTTCCTAGTAATATAAGTAGACGTTATCTTTGTTAGCAGTCTTAGCACCCATGTTTCATGTGAAACATAGGTGCTTTTTAATGGCTAAGTATGAATAAAACCATCGCTCGTTTTGTTGATGGGCTGCATATTAGCGCATGACAAAAACCATGTTATGATTAGATATATCCCTACACGTCCTACAACCGAACACTGAAAAGAGATGCGTTAACCATGACTCCAGCCAATATAGACAATAGCCCTAATTCTAATGACGACCTTAAGACCAAACTCAAGACTAATAAGGCCACACAGGCTGATAGTGGCACAACACATCCCCAACAGGCGCCTATCCAAATTCAAATAGGGGTTGTTGGTGCTGGCGGGCGCATGGGGCGGATGCTGATTGAGGCGGTGCATCTTAACCCGCAAACTAGCTTGGCCGCCGCAATTGAGCGTAGTGGCTCAAGCCTGCTGGGTGTCGATGCCGGCGAGTTAATCGGCCTTGCCAAAAATGGCATAATGCTGAGCGATGATTTGGCCGCAAAGCTTGACGGGCTTGACGTATTGATTGATTTTAGTTTGCCAGAGGCTACCGAAAGCAATATACAACAATGCGCGGCGCATCAGGTGGCTATGGTGATTGGCACAACGGGGCTCACTGAGCGTCAGGAACAGTTACTGCTTAAAGCCAGTCAAAGTATACCGATTGTTTATGCGGGCAACTATTCGACAGGGGTTAATGTGTCGCTCAAGCTTATTGAAATGGCAGCCCGTGCCTTTGGCGAGACCGCCGATATTGAGGTGATTGAGGCACACCACAAACATAAGATAGATGCCCCATCTGGCACCGCCTATATGATGGCAAATGCCGCCGCAAGCGCCCGTGGGCAGGATTTAAAACAAGTGGCGGTGTATGGGCGGGAGGGGCAAACCGGCGCGCGCAAGGCTGGGAGCATAGGTATTCATGCCATCAGAGGCGGCGAAATCATTGGCGACCATAGCGTCATGTTTATTGCCGATGGCGAAATAGTCGAAATCAAACACCATGCTCAAGAGCGCATGACCTTTGCCGCAGGGGCAGTACGCGCCGCCGTTTGGGTTAACAATCAACCAACAGGGCAATATAATATGCAAGATGTGCTCGGCCTGAACTAGGCCTGAACTAGGCCTAAACTAGACTAAGACGCTTGATAATTTACTTTAAGTTATTGATATTATTAAATATTTTGGTATCAGTAGAGAAGGGAGTCTCCCATGTACCCAACGTCACGGCACCCAACGTCACGGCACCCAATGCCACTGCACCCAATGTCGCGTAGGCGGTTAACGTCTCGGCGTAACATTGTGGCGCTGCTGCTGAGCGTATCCTTGTCGATGCCGTCTGTGATGATGTCCGCCGCTTATGGCGCTAACACCGCCTATCGGACTTATGTTATCGCCACTTTTGCTGGCGCTGAATTGCTGCCATCGGTGCAGCAGCAATTAAACAGTACGCCGGGTGGCGGCAGTGTTTCCGTGTATCAAGATAAACTGGTGTTACGCACGACGCCAGCGGGCTATCATGCCGTCAACCTATTATTAAATCAGATTGACCAAGCGCCGCAGCCTATCAAAATCACGGTTCAGGTAGGGCAAATCATTAACAGCACGGCGGACACCCAGCAAGGCCGCATCGTCATGTCAAAAAACCCTAATATCGATTCAAGCAAGCGTATTATCAATAAGCGCCTCACCAACCATCAAGCGTCAAACAATCCTTATCAAATAGAGGCCTATGGGAGCATAAATCGTTATAGCAGTGCGCAACAGCGCAACAGCCGCTATCAGGTTTCAACCTTGTCAGGAAAACCGGCGACGATTGGCATCAGCACGCTATTGTCCTTAGCGCCTAGCGTCACATATTATGGTCAAAGAATGGGTTATATACGTCTAAATAATCAACTGACAATTCAAGCAACCTCAGGTATCAGCGTCACGCCAAGGATTTTGCGGGATAATCGGGTGCAACTAACCATTCGTCAAGTCGAGGCGATGCTAGCAGCAGATGGGGTTAAGCATGGACTTAGCGAGAACCATAGTGAGAACCATGGCGATGGGGTGATTGGGATTGGGCGCGTCGATACCCAGCAGTTAGCCACCACGCTTATAGTGCCGTTTGGGCAATGGGTCACTATCGGAGAGGTGAGTCAGTCACAACAAGGATTTACAACAGATAATTTTGGCAGTCGAGCAAACAATCGCACTCAAACGCTACCGATTCAAATAAAAATAGACTAAAAAGCCCTAGGACAAGATAGTCATAGGGCAATAGAGAAGATATAAGGAGAGTGATGACTAGGCTAAATGGTAGGCTAAATACTAAATACTATGCTTTAACCGGGTCGCTTTGTTTCTCACGCAATTTGACAACTTTGCGCACTTTATCAAGCGCACGCGTTTGTTTAAGTTTTGACAAATAATCGACAAACACAATGCCTTTAAGATGATCCATTTCATGCTGGATACAAACGGCTAAAAGACCCTCAGCAATTTCTTCAAAAGGCTTACCGTCTTTATCTAACGCCTCAATCTTCACTTTAGTGGGGCGATCCACACTGGCATAAACTTCGGGAACAGACAGACAGCCCTCTTCGTAAGGCTTGATATCGTCTACCAATGGGGTGACTTTTGGGTTGATAAACACACGCGGATTATCACCATTTTCGGATAAATCCATGACAATCAGTTGGATATGCTGATCCACTTGGGTGGCTGCTAAACCAATGCCTTTGGCGTCGTACATGGTTTCAATCATGTCTGCAATCAACGTTTGAATCGTTTGATCCACTATTTTTATAGGTTTGGCAATAATGCGTAATCGGGGGTCAGGATAGTTTAATATTGGTAATAATGCCATAGTCAATCACGTGAGGTTAAAATAAGAGCAGAACATTAAAATAAATAAATTAAGGAATAAAGACTTGCCCCATTATAAACCAATAACAGGGCAGGTGTGAAGTATAAGGACTTAAAGGGTCGGTTGACTCACCCTCTTATTCTAAATAGGCGTTATTAATAACCTTAGCAGAGCAAAGAGCTATAGATGGCATCCGCTAAAAATCTAATGTTTGCCCTAATCTACAAGCTCTAACCAAACCTGATTACTAAGCGCTTATACTTTACGTCTACCGGCAATAAGCTCATAGATAAACAGTAAAATAATGGCACCAATCACCGAGAAAATAAGTCCGGTAAAACCACCCTGAGTGCGTAAGCCAATAAAACTACTTAAAAACCCACCAAGCAATGCGCCGGCGATACCCAGAATAAGGGTCATCACCCAGCCCATTGAGTCACTACCAGGTTTGATAGCACGTGCCAATAATCCTGCTACTAAGCCTATCACCAGCATCCAGATAAAATTCATCATATCCTTTATACCTTTTATGTTGTTTTAGGATAAGACTTGCTAACAAATCATCAAACTGCAATACCTTGTTAGGTCAGTCTACACTTATCAATAGGACTAAAATTCCTAGTCAAAAGTATAGTGTAAATCTTAGCAAGTTACTGACGCAAAATTGTTAATCCTGTATATTCTGTGTGATAGCACTGATACCAATCATCAAGATTATACTTTAAAATCAATTATTTAGCTTAAGTTCTTAAAATATGGCTAATGGGCTAGTTTGATAGGTTAAGCGAATAAGAATAAATAGGCTAAGCCATAGACTTTAAAGCAGATAACAGACGCTGATGAATACCCTCGAAGCCGCCATTTGACATAATGACAATAGCAGCATCTGCTGGGCTTTGCTGTAGTTGAGCAGCGATATAATCAATGATGCCTTGGGTGCTACCCATTACCCGCTGCTGATTGGGAGTATCGGCCATTAAGATGGTCTCGCTAAGCCCCCATTCTAGCCCAGAGGGTTCGTACCAAATGACCTCATCGGCTAACATAGCGGACTGGGCAAGGTTATCTTTATGTACACCTAGTTTCATCGTGTTACTACGAGGCTCAATAATCGCCCAAAGTTTACGCCCGTGCAGCTTTTTTTTAGCGCCGTCTAACGTGGTACTAATGGCAGTGGGATGATGCGCAAAATCATCATAAATAGCGACTTGCTGCTGTTGACCGGCAGTGGTGAGGGTGAGGTCAGCAATCAATTCCATACGCCGTTTGATACCTGCAAAATTTGATAGTGCCTCGCAAGCGCTAGCAACACTCACACCCACGTTAACTGCTGCCGCTACTGCCACCAACGCATTGGCAACATTATGGCGTCCATTCATGCCCCAGTTTACCGTAGCGGTTTGCGTCACTGCCGAGACGGCATCGCCATCTGTAAACGAGACCGTAAACTGACTACCATCCTCATTGAGCAAGTTAGCTTGCCAAGCACTGTCTGTCTCGCTACTTTCTAAATCGCTATTTGCTGATTGGCTCAGGCCAGAGGAGTTAGTAAGCTGGGTTCGCCAAATAGGCGTCCAACAGCCCATAGCGATAGTTGCCTCCAAACTTGGCGTTTGGGTGGGCATAATAATCTGGCCATCGCTGGGTATCATACGAATCATATGATGAAACTGGGTTTGAATGGCTTTTAAATCTGCAAAAATATCGGCATGATCAAATTCAAGATTGTTTAATATCGCGGTGCGGGGTCGATAATGTACAAATTTTGAGCGTTTATCAAAAAAGGCAGAATCGTATTCATCGGCTTCAATGACAAAATAGCCCCGCCTGCCATGACTGTCCTGGTTTGTTCCTATATAGCTGCTATGCGCAAACGCTTTGGTTAATCTATCGTCATCGCTAGCCACTAAAGGCACACCGCCAATTAAAAAACCGGTGTCTATATCGGCATAGTGCAATATCCACGCAAGCATAGTCGTGGTGGTGGTTTTGCCATGCGTACCCGCTACGGCGATAACATGGCGATGTTGCAGCACTTGTTCGGATAAAAACTGTGGCCCCGAGGTGTAGGCAATGTTTTCGTTTAACATGTACTCTACGGCAGGGTTGCCACGGCTCATAGCGTTGCCCACAATGACCAAATCGGGGGCGGGTTGCAGATGGGCTGGCAAAAACCCTTCTTGAATGGTGACCCCAGCCCGCTCAAGCTGGGTGGACATGGGCGGATAAATACCAGCATCTGAACCGGTAACCGTATAGCCCAAATCACGCGCCAGTAACGCCAATGACCCCATAAATGTGCCACAAATACCTAAAATATGAACGTGCATGCAACCTCTTTGTTAAAAATAGATAGGGTAGTGAGTAATATAGTGATGAGCGATGCTAAGAAAAGACAACGACTAATAAGACGCCAAAGCGACGCTAGCGTATCGCCACCGAGCGATGTTTAAAAATACGCCATAAAACCAACAGGTTCAGCACAATCATGCCGCTAAACAAAATAAGCGACTGCTCTGGGATGCTGAGGCCTAAAAACCGCCAACTGACTTCGGCGCACTCTCCAGAGCCGGCTAAAACTTGCTGAATCACCTTTTGCATCGGCAAGGTTTCTAGCCAATAATCCAATCCAGCGCCGCAGCTGGGCACTTGATCCGCAGGAAGGTGTTGCAACCACACATGGCGGGCAGCCACCCCTGCAGACCACAAGATGCCCGCCATAGCCCCTAGCCATAATACCAGCCTTATCCACAACGCTTTAGGGTTTAGTAGCGCCGCAATAAGCGCAAAGACGCCCATTATTATCAAACCCACCCGTTGAAACACGCATAAAGGACAAGGCAATAGGCCCTTATAATTTTGCAAATAGAGCATCGCAAATGCCATGGCGATTATGGTGAATAGCACTAAGATAACATTTAAACCGCGATAGGATAAAAAGCGGGACATAGGAGCTTCCTATTCAACTAAAAGGGATGCGGTCATCAGCACGCATCAGCACGCGTTGACACGCCTTAACAGGTATAAACAGGCATAAACTGGCATAAACTGGCATTGGCACGCCTGAACACTAAAAACTGAACAGATGACTATACAGGTAACTAGACAGGTAACTAGACTAAGCCAGTTGCTAGTAAGATGCTGGTCAAGAGTTGACAGTGTAATCATTAACGGTACTGTTGTACATAGTCATAAAAGGTTTGCGGCTGCGATTGCGCCAATTCATTTTGTTCTAAGTCATGCTGCTGCATCCACGACTTTTCAGCCAAAACTTCGTAGCTCGCCCGTGTGTTAGGGCTTAGGGTTTGCTGCATCAAAGCGTCGCGGTGTTGCACAGCTAGGTTATGACCCAATTGCCAAGTACTGCCCAGCGTTTTGGTATCTGCCAAAATTTGCGCTGATAAAGTGGCTTTTGGATATGCCGCCGTACCCAACATAAGCGTTATCGCCGTGCGATAATCATTGCCACCATGCTTGGTATCCAATAATGTGGCTAAAGGCAGCATGGCTTGAAGATGCTGCTGCATCCACTCGCTAAAGCCAACTTCACCATCTGGCGTGTCGATGACAAGGTGGGGGTCACGGCCGTTATTCACAACCCGCTCAAGGTTGTCGGCAATCAAGGTGTCCTCGGACGCCAATAGGTCGGGCGAGTCTAATAACAAACAGTACAACGCCAACACTTCTAAAAAACAAGCCGTATGTAAGCGGATACCAATCTCGCTATAGGGGTCAAGGTCAATCGCCCTAAATTCGACATAGGCAATACCACGTGCCTCTAGGGCATGACTGGGTGTCTCGCCAGATTTGGTAATTTGCTTGGGCCGCACCGGGCTGTAATATTCATTTTCAATTTGCAAAATATGGTCATTGATTTGAATGGGGTTGCCGTCGGCATCATCCACCCCAAGCTGGGTAAATCGCGAGAATGGGGTGTTAATAGCGGCACGTAGCCCCTCGATATATTCGGGCAAATTGTTATAGCGGATATCAAGCTGGTCTTGCACGCTATTGGTATAACCCAGCTTGCCCATACGCAAGCTGGTGGCTTGAGGTTTATAGTAGGTGGTGGTGTTCAGCAGGCTTAGGTCATGTTGACGCCCAGTCAAAAAACAAGGGCAGACTGAGGGGCTAGCGCCCGTTAGATACAACACCAAGCTGCTCATGCGTTTAAAGTTGCGAATCAACCCCAAATATTTGATATTTTTAAACTCAGTTAATGACATCGCGGCTTGAGCTAAGCGCTGCTGAACATCGTTTTGCGGGTCGGCTAAGTGGTTTTGCCAGCTTGCAAACAGCCCATCGCCAAAGGATAAGTTATAATGCAAACCGGCGATGGTTTGCATACGCCGACCATAACGCACCCCAAGCCCGCTACGATATAAGGTTTTTAAGCGGCCAATATTAGAGCTGCCATAGTCTGCCAATGGGATATCATCATCATCTGAGGATAGCATACACGGCATGGATAACGGCCACACCAGCTCGCCATTTTCTAAAGCTTGATAAACCAAAATATGCAATTCACGCAGCATGTTTAACGCAGCAATGGGCGATGCTTTGGGCGAGGTAATCAGTTCAAGCAGGCTTTCAGAATAGTCCGTAGTAATATAAGGATGGGTCAATTTTGAGCCTAAACCCTTGGGATGCGCAGTTTGTGCCAAAAAACCGCTGGGCTGCATTCTTAGGCCCTCTTTCTCGATGCCGCGCAACATCCCCTCAAGACAGGCAGGCGTTAACCAATCTAGACTATCGGGCCAGTTGCTTGGGTTGTCTGCACTAGCTTGCTGCAGTGCTGTTATATTAGGCTTAAAATTTGTTTTGGGATTTGTTGGGCGACTGGCATCAGACATAGGGTTTACTCAAAATGTATTTAAACCTGTTATAGATACCGTCAAGGTACGCTAGTTTCAGCCCTAGTTAGTAAGCAAGCCGAGCACCTTTTGTCCTGCAACTTGATAAGGCAGGAGTCGCTAAGCAGCAGGCGAGGGCCGTACTTTTAGAGCTTGTTGACGGTATTCACAAACTGGGCCCATAAAAATAATTTAGTGTAGCCTAAACCCGTTCAAAAATCATGCGTAATTACAAATGAGAATATTATCTTAGTCGCCCTAGGGCTTGGGCAATCACTATAACAGCTTATCCTGTAGCAAAATGGCGCAATGTGTTCGCTGCCTACTATCAACCTTTAACAAGTATGAACCTTTAACAAGGGTTACTAACGCCTAACAGGTATTATTTAATATACAAACACAACTTTAACAACCTTGCGTTTATTGTTTATTGTTTAAAGTTTAGTGTTTATCCCAAAACCTATAAATTAGAAACAAAAAAATACCCACCATAGGGTGAGTATTTTTATAGGACGTACTTGTAGAAGCTTTAAATATCTTTAAACAACTATTGCTTACTATGCTTACTAAGGTTTATTAAAAGCCTTTAAAACGTCCTGTGCTACTGGTTCACAAACTTATGAAAAGTCTAGTTCGGTTTCAAAGCTTTTTAACGTATGGCGAGCCATAGCTAGGTTTGATTTTTGACGGTCTAATACCAAGTATAAGAATAAGTTTTCATTACGAACCAACGGGCGAATGATATGGTATTGCTTGCTTAGGGTAATTAGAATATCTTCGATATGATCATTAAGACCCAATGCATCAGCAACCTTACGCTTAGCACGTACCACTTCAGTGTTACCTGCAGCAGCAAGTTCAAGATCAATACCAGTACCCACAGCAGCTAATGACAAACCAGATTCACTGTCCACTAGGGCAGCTGCAATAAAACCGTCTACTTCGTTTAGCGCATCAAGAGATAACTTAGCCATAAGAATTTCCTTATAAATTTTATAATTAACGTTCAGGTTAAGTAATAATTAGATAGTAAAACGCGGCTAATTAATTAGTTGCCTAATAGCTAGAGAATTTTACTGTCAAACAAATTACTTACAAAGTTAGCCGGATGAAAAAATACAAAGGGTTGTATTTATCTATCTGACTAAGCTTATTAAAACACATTGAAATAATAAATCAAAACATAATCGACTAAGCGCAATAATAATAATACAATCGGTATTTTAGGTGTACAACTGTTAACTGATAATACTATAGCCAACCTGATTGCAAGGCTCGGCCGACCGCTTGTAGGACAATGATAGCTTAGGGTACAAGTTAGATACGTTTAACCATAACAGCTTTGAGTGGCAAAGGGTGAGCCGCTTAAATTGAAAAAGAAGAACCACAGCCGCAAGTGGTGGTCGCATTGGGGTTGCTCACAATAAAGCGTGCCCCCTCTAAGCCTTCGGTATAATCGACGGTTGAGCCTTGCAGATATTGGTAACTTAATGAATCGACCAGTAGGGTGACGTCGTCGTTAGCAAAATTGGCGTCGTCTTCGCCTACCTCATCAGCAAAGTTAAAGCCGTATGAAAATCCAGAGCAGCCGCCTCCGGTGACGTATACTCTTAGCATTAGGTTGTCATCGCCTTCATCAACACGGAGGCGGCGAACTTTATTGGCAGCACTGTCGGTCAGAGAAATCGTGGGGGTCATAGTGTCCTCGCAGAGCTTAAAGCATGACATAAGGTTAAACCAGCCAGATGTTTTGTCATAACAAGCTATCGTTTTATAACGAGCTGTCGTTGGATGGCCATCCCTTCAACCTAAGCCCCTAATCTAAACGCTGATTATAAGATTAAACGGTGAAGAAAAGGCACAGCATGACAGAGCTACAATACTAAAAGCAGACCAAGCCTGCACTAAAAGCAGACTAAGCCTGCGTACAGGCGGCAATTGGGTATCTTTGCATCGATACTCGTTAACCCGCTGCTGGTTTTACCCGCATTTAAATTTAGGTACATTCAGTATAGCATAATGAGGCATAATGCTTGATTTTCAAGGTGCTTTTGTTTTGCACTGCCCCCATAATTGTACTACCCTAATAGGCCTATCCACCTATTTTTAGGTTTTTATATGATACCTTCATACTCCTCCTAACTATTCCTAATCCTAATTTTTATACAGTGATACTATCCCATGATTGAGTTTAACCAAGTGAGTGTACGCCGTGATGGCAGAGTGTTGTTTGCTGAGGCGACCTTTCAGATACATCCGGGACAAAAAGTCGGCTTAACGGGCAATAATGGCACTGGAAAATCAACCCTGTTTGGCGTTTTATTAACCTATATGGGAAAAGGCGCAAGCGATGAGTTAACGATAGATGCGGGCAGTGTGAGCATCCCTAGTGGGTGGGATGTGGCGCATATGGCGCAAGAGGTTGAGGGTAGCGACCAACCCGCTATTGATTATGTGTTAAGCGGCGATAGTGAGTGGTATGCTATGAATGCTAAGATGATGAATCCAGACACGCTAAGCGATGATGATATTGCCCATCTTTATCAACGCTTTGATGATATTGATGGCTATCGTACCCCGACTACCGCAGCCCAAGTGATGGCTGGTTTAGGCTTTAAGGCAGACCAACATGACTTGCCGGTCAATGACTTTTCGGGCGGTTGGCGCATGCGTCTCAACCTTGCCAAAACGTTAATGAGCCGAGCCGATTTATTGCTGCTTGATGAGCCGACCAACCATCTTGATTTAGATGCTATTTTATGGCTTGAAGAATGGATTGGTAAATATACGGGTACGGTGCTATTAATCTCGCACGACCAAACTTTTTTGGATGCCACTATCGGCTTTATTTTGCACGTTGAAAACCAGCAGCTGACGTTATACACCGGTAATTACTCGCAGTTTGTGCGTACCCGTAGCGAACGCTTAGCGCAGCAACAGCAAGCGTTTGAAAAACAAGAAACCACTCGGGCCCATCTTGAGGACTTTGTACGCCGTTTTCGGGCTAAAGCCTCCAAAGCCAAACAGGCGCAAAGCCGCTTAAAGCAGCTTGAACGTATGGCCGATTTATCGCCGGTGATGGCGGACAATCCGTTTACCTTTGGTTTTTATGAGCCAAGCCATATGAGCTCGCCACTGATTGATTTAAAAAACGCAGATATTGGTTATAATGGGGTGCCGCTTATTGTCAATGCCAGCATGCAGATTACCCCAGACACGCGTATCGGTTTGCTGGGTATGAATGGCGCCGGTAAATCGACGCTGATTAAAGCTTTGGTAGGCGAGTTAACACCGCTGACGGGCACTTATAAAATTTCGGATACTTTAAATATTGGCTATTTTAACCAGCATCAAATGGACAGTTTAGATGCTGAGGCCACGCCGATGTTGATGCTGCGCCGTTTGGCCGGCAAAACCCCAGATAGCCAATTGCGCTCTTTTTTGGGTAGTTTTGATTTTCGCGGTGATAGAATAGACACGCCCAGCAAGCTGTTTTCGGGGGGCGAGCGGGCTCGATTGACCCTAGCACTGATTGTGTGGCAAAAGCCGAATGTGTTAGTGCTTGATGAGCCGACCAACCATTTGGATTTGCAGATGCGCCAAGCCTTGACCATGGCATTGCAAGGCTTTGCTGGCGCCGTGGTGCTCGTATCGCATGACCGCGAATTGATTGCCAATGTTTGTGACGAGTTATACTTGGTCCATGCCGGCAAACTACAAGAGTTTGATGGCGATGTGTCAGATTATGGTAAATGGCTATCCGAGCAGCGTAAATTAGAGGCCAAAGAGGCCGCTAAAGAGTCTCGAGATGCCAAGCAAGTCGTATCCGTAGAGGCGACTAAACAAGCAGAAGCGGCTAAAGAGCAGGCGAAACAGGCTGCCGCCAAAAAAAAACAAGAAGAGGCTGCAGCGGCTAACCATGAGGGCTTGAGCAAAGAGGAACGTCGCAAATTGGCAGCCGAGCAGCGCAAACTTACGGCACCGATTCGTAAACGTATTGAACAGGCCGAAAAGAAAATTGATACCGTGACTAACGAATTGACAGTGTTAGAGGCTAAGCTTGCCGATACCGAGCTGTATGAGGATGCCCGTAAACCTGACTTGCTAAAATTGCTAGAGCAACAAACTGCGTTGCAGCAACAACAACATGCGTTAGAGGAGGCGATGTTGGCGGCGATGGATGAGCTTGAGCAAGCCGAAAATGGATAGGGAGTGATATTGCCAAACATGACAAACCGTGAATCCTGCAAGCAACTATAAATAATATGACAGAAAACTTAAAGAAGGAGCGAGTACGATGGCCGAAAAAAGTTATTATGAGTCTCTAGGCGTCAGCAAAGACGCCAGCGAGGCGGATATTAAAAAGGCGTACCGAACATTGGTGCGTAAGTATCATCCCGATGTGAGCGACTTGCCCAATTCGGATGAAAAAATTGCCGAGATTAACAATGCTTATGAAACGCTGCGCGATGCCGATAAAAGAGCAGAGTACGATGCGATGCAAGCCAATCCATTTGCAGGACGAGGCGGCTTTGGCGGTGCTGGTGCTTCAGGACAAGGCGGGTTTCGCTGGGAGGATATGCAAGATCAGTTTGGTGAAGGTGCCCCGTTTGGTAGTGGTAGCTTTCGCTTTGATGATATTTTTTCAGCTTTTGGGGCGGGTGCTGGCGATGGCAGGCAGGCCAATTCAAACAGTGGCTTTAGGGGTGCAGGCGCTATGCCCGGACGCGACCAACATGCCGAGATTTCAGTCAGCCTAGCCTCGGTTTATAACGGCGATGACTATAGTATCAAGCTCAACGTACCCACCCGCCAGCCCACGGGCACCATTAGCCACGAACTAAAAACGCTAAAAATTAAAATCCCCAAAGGAATCACCGAGGGCAAACAGATTCGGTTAACGGGGCAGGGCGCGGCAAGTGGTAACGGTGGCAAGAATGGTGACTTATTTTTAAAGGTGGTCATCAGTCATGCCGATAATATACGGATTGAGGGAGCAGATGTGTATCAGACAGTCAACATTACGCCTTGGGAGGCGGCACTCGGCGATAAAATTAATGTGGACACGCCAGTGGGCTCGTTGAGTGTGACAGTGCCTAAAAACAGTAAGTCTGGTAGCCATTTACGCATTAAAGGCAAGGGCATCCCGGCAAAAACAGCGGGTGACTTATACCTGACCTTAAATATTACCAATCCTGAAGTGACAACAGACGCTCAAAAAGAGGCGTACTTAGCGCTACAGGCCAGCTTTGCACAGACCCATATTCAGCGATAGTGACCATAAAAAGAGACGATGAAAAGTGACGATGAAAAGTGACGATGAAAAGTGACGATGAAAAGTGACGATGAAAAGTGACGATGAAAAGTGACGATAAGATAAATAGTTACCATAAGACGATGAATAGTGACGATGAATAGTGGCGATAGTTGCTACAACAACTTGCTAACTGCCCTAGTGGTGTAGCAAAAGGCGACGCAATAGCATAAGTTGCAGTACCGCCACCAACCTAGTTTGGGCAAGTTAAGAGTAAGTCACTAAAGGCCAGCTATTGCAGTAGTCAGTAAAGATCAAAAGATTAGTCACTTAAAAGAGCAAATTAAGAGGACAAGCGATATGCAACATTCTAATGAATTGAACGATATCATCATGACCTTAGACGAATTAATCAGCGCCTGCGGCCAAGAGCGAGGCTGGGTAATGGCCCTGATTGATGAAAATGTGATTGAATATGATGTACCCGAAACTCGGCAATTTACCGGCTATCAGTTAACGGTAGTACGGAGAGCCTCAAGGCTAAGCCGTGATTTTGAGGCCAGCGCTGCCGCCATTGCTTTGATTTTAGAATTGTTAGATGAGGTCGAGCAGTTAAGACAGTTCAAACGCCAATACGAGGCACCCAGCACGCAGCGCATCGTAGAAGTCGATATTGACCCCTTGTAAAAGGTAAACGTATCACCCGCTACCTGATACTATTAGCTAGCAACATAAAACGCCAAGCAAGCAATGATTAGTGCAGTAATGGTCGACAGCTAACCTCCAAGACGCTGTTTTTATCAGGTCAATGGTCAATGGTCAGTTGAATAGTCAAGGTTCAGTTGATAGGCAGATAAATCAGCTCAAAGCCTTGGCTGCGATACTGGGTATATTTATCGCGGCCTTGCTGTTTGCTGGTGGGGTCGGGGCTAATGATTTCAAGCACCCGCTCGGGCAAGGTTAATGTTGCGGTGGGCGATATCGGCAAAGCTTTGGCCGCAAGATTTAAGACAACACCATCAAACCCATCTGGTAAACTTGTTACCAAGGTGACGGGTGCCACCAACTGTGCGACCACAGGTTGGCTCGTGGTTAACAGGTTGTGAGGGACAAAGCTGACGGCATCAAACGCCCATAACTGAGTATCTAAGATGGCCAGACGCTCATGATTATCGTCGACAATCAGCAGGCTATGCTCGCTTTTTCTTAATACCGTTTGGGTCAGTTTACAGACAAAAGGAAGAAACGCCTCACTGTAGGAGACGTCAGGGTTATTGCGGTCAGCGTCAACACTAGGCCCATTGATAACAACAGGCCTATTGGTTAGATACTGGTCGCTTAACACATAAAAACTAATCTGCATGGTAGCCTTTAATGTAACCTTAGCCCTAGACTAGGCTAGGCAACATTGAAAAAATAAGCTGGCTAGCTGGCCATACTTTTAAGGTATTGCATAAATAACGGCACGGGACGCCCTGTACCTGCTTTGTCTTTACCCGAATGCCAGGCGGTGCCAGCAATGTCTAGATGTGCCCACGCTTGGCCCTCTGCAATAAAGCGTGACAAAAAGCAGGCAGCAGTGATAGCGCCAGCGGCTCGGCCACCGATATTTTGGATATCGGCGATGGGCGAGTCAAGCTGGGTTTGATACGCATCATCTAACGGCATATGCCAGATTAAATCCCCCGTTTCTTCGCTGGCATTTTCGAGCGCAAACAGCACATCTTCATCGTTGCTAAACACGGCGGAGCGAACGTGGCCTAAAGCAATCACACAGGCGCCGGTCAAGGTTGCCACATCAATGATGGCGCGCGGCTGATAACGCTGCACGTAGCACAAAGTGTCGGCCAATACCAAACGCCCTTCGGCATCGGTATTTAGGATTTCAACGGTTTTGCCATTCATCGCCGTCACTATATCACCGGGGCGAGTGGCCTCACCCGAGGGCATGTTTTCGGCACACGCCAAAGCGCCAACCACGTTAATGGGCAGGCGCGCTTCACACAGGGCCTTGATAGTGCCGATAACCGACGCTGCGCCGCCCATATCAAATTTCATCTCATCCATGGCCGCACCCGGTTTGATAGAAATGCCGCCTGAGTCAAAAGTAACCCCTTTACCAACCAAGACAATAGGCGCCTCGCTACTGGCTTCTGATGTCGTAGACTCGGTTTTTGCTTTGCGTAATTTGCTAAACTTTGAGTCCGCTTTTGTGGGCAGTTTGTCAGCCACTGCTTGCAAGTTTTTGGTAACCGTTTCTTCAAAGCTCGCGTTTGCTGTGGCTAGGCCTGAAAAATCAGATTTGCCTTGATACTCCATAATCACCAATTGGCCTTCACGCACAGAGCCTTTAGACACTGATAAAAAACAATTCATGCCCAAGGTCGCCATTTGTTTCTCACCAATGACCGTCACTTTTAGTAAGTCGGGGTAGGTTTTGGCAAGCGCACGCGCTTGGTCGGCTAAGTACACCGGATAACAGATATTGCCCGGCTCATTGGCCATATCTCGAGCCAAAGATTGACCACTGTGTACCGCTGCTGCATAATCTAAGGTAGACTGCTGTAACGTAGAGGACAACAGCACCACTTCGGTCAGCTTAATTGTCGTTTTTTCTGTTTTATAGGTCTCAAAACGATAACTGGCATTTAAAAGCGCCAAGCAAAATTGCTGCAGCTGCGAGTCTGACAAACCATCATTTAGCGCCGTAATCACGCTATCATTACGTTTATAAGTGTTTTGATAAATCGCTGTGGCTATTTTTTGCAAGTTGGTTGCGGACAGTTTGTCGGTATCTCCCACGCCTACTAGTAATAGCGGCAACGGTGCCTTTTTGTCTGCCACCAAAGCAAAGTCCATGGCCGTCTCTGCAAGCTTACCCTTAAAGTTTGCTGCAGTCATTAGCGCATCGATTCGGCTACTATAGCCGCGAATTTCGCCCTCATTGTTACCAAGTAGTTGCCCTTCACTGTCCACCATTACCACAAGGCATTGTGAGGCTACATCGCTCTCACTGGGCAGTACTTTTTTAAGCAGCTTTTTGGCATTGGTTGCAGGTAGTTTTTTTGTGACTGTAAGGCTTAAATTCATCATTGCTCCTTTGTGTTAATCAGGGTTTAGTTAAGCAGGGTTAATAGGCTAGACAATAACCATACTAGTCAATAGACGTGACTAGACAAGACATGAGCATAAGATAGAGGTACCTACGCTCGATATTTATACAAGAGGTTTGAGGGCATGTAGACACTTGGCGGATTTAAACCCAAGCTTATCTGATGCCACAAGACGCCAGTTTAGCATAACCGCATCTATTCTGTTTTGGGTATCCTTTCGCTATCAGCGTCACGATACTCTATAATAGCGCATCCGACTTAGCCGCTTTAAACAATGTGCTATGCTGCTGTATTGTATTTGTTACATATTTGGCGTCACCCCTGTTAAATAAGATATCTTGTCTGGGGCGTGTGGACTATTCTACCCATTGTATTACTTCTCTTCTTCTAAATTCGAGCTTGCCTGTGATTTTACGTCGCTATATGACCCAACAAGTTGCTACGAGTACCGTTTTGGTCGTCGGCTTTTTGACGGTACTATTATTGGGTGGCCGCATGATTCGCTACTTTGGCATAGCGGCCGAAGGTCGTCTTGATGTCGGGCTACTATTTGCTATTATTGGCTATAATTTACCTTATTTTTTAGAGCTGATTTTACCGCTATCTTTTTTTATTGGCTTGATGTTGGTGTTTGGCCGTTTGTATGTGGATCACGAAATGGCGGTACTCAACAGCAGCGGTTTGTCGCGCGGTTATTTGGCACGTTTGATGATACCGCTCATTGCGGTGCTGTTTATGGCAGAGGCAGGCTTGTCTTTGTTTGGCAAACCGTGGGGCTATAGACACTCTGAAAACATTTGGCAGCAGCAATCACTGACCAGCGCCTTTGATTTAATTCGACCCCAGACATTTATTAGTAATGACGATTATCATTTATATGTGGGCAGTATGAGTGATGATAGAACCGAGCTGCGTGATGTGGTGTTGGTACAAACCGGGGAAGATAGGGCGACCGGCACTGAATCTGCTCAACCTGAAAAACTCCCAGTCGTCACGGGCAATGTGCCAAGTGCAAGCGCAATAGATGCCAATGCCAATACTAATGCCAATACTAATGCCAATACTAATGCCAATACTAATGCCAATACCGCGGTAGATACAAAGCCCGCCGCAAAACCTAAAAAAGATGTGATTGTGCTTGCCAAACGGGCGCTACAAGTGCCAGCGCCAGATAACAGTGGGGTACGCCAGTTAGATTTGTATCAGGGGCGTCGCTATGAGGTTGACGCCAATAGTCAGGTTTACAATCAAGTGAGCTTTGAGCGCTATCGCATTAGCATCAGTAACCCTGCAAACGATACACTTAGCGAAACCAATGTCAGCACCCAACCTTTAGCAACCTTATGGCAGGCAGCGACAGGAAATACCATACCGATTATAGCGAAAACCGATAATGAGGCCGCTCCCTTGCAAAACCCACCTCGAGACTCAGCGCAAATTAATCGTCAACAGATATTGCCAGCACAAGCCGAATTGGGCTATCGCTTTACCCTACCTTGGCTCATGATTATTGCGCCGATGCTGGCGGTGCCGTTGGCAAAAGTCCCGCCGAGACAAGGACGCTGGTTACGGCTGCTGCCCGCTATTTTGATATTCACCAGTTGTGTCATCGTCATTATTGCGCTTAAAAATGCCGTACTCAAAGGGACTGTAGGAGCTTGGGCGTATCCAGCAGTTACTTTAGCCTTTATGCTGTTTGCGCTGTATCTTAATTGGGCCAGCCGTATCCGCCATCGGGTGCGCTTTGGGCTTGGGCGCTTAGACACAAGCACTGTGAGCGCATCTGGTTACGCGTCATCCATCAACAAGAACGACGCGCACACAGACAAACAGGATGATAACAATAGTGGCGATAACAGCAGTAAACGCAATGAAGAAGGGCAATCATGAACCACTTACAGGTTAATGGCTCTGCTCGCACCGGCAAAATACTGTCACGCTATGTGAAAAAAAATGCCCTTTATGCTATGGTGGGCGCAGTATTGGCTTTATGGGCGTTGCAAGTTTTGTTCTCAGCCTTGGCTGAAATCGAAGCGCTTTCAGCCAGCTATACCTATAGTGATGCGCTTACCTTTATTGCCTACCGCTCGCCGTATTTTTTAGCCCAGTTTATCCCCACTGGGGCGCTACTAGGTGCTGTTGTGGGGCTTGGGTTATTGGCCAATAAAGCTGAGCTCATTGTCATGCGGGCAGCAGGGGTCAGCATTTATCGCATTGTCGGCTGGGCGCTGCAACCGGCATTTCTATTTGTGTTGGTGGCACTGGCCATTAACCAATTTGTCTTACCGCACAGCAATTTAAAAGCCAATCAAGTGCGCAAACCGGATACTAAGCTTTTGGCATCGGTCAATGGCTACTGGACCATGCAAAAAAACACAAACGCTGCTGATGCGCAAGGCTTGGACAAGCAAACCGTGAACAGTATTGTGTTCATTGATTATGCCGATGCCAAAGGCAACATTGGTGAGGTTAAGCGCTGGGATTTGGATGCCGATAATAATCTTATCTCGCTATCTACAGCGGCAGGCGGCAGTTATGTAGCAAAAGAGGTAGCAAAAGAGGCTACCAATCAATTTAGCAATGCTAATGAGGCTAAGGAGGCTAAGGAAGCTACGCTAAATAGTCAGAATGCTTTGCCGACCCAATACTACTGGCAACTGAACGACATCGCCACTTTAAGCTTGTCGGGCCATGCGGCCATTAATAAGAGCAGTGCGGACGCTAAACCTGCTGGCATGCCGTCAACCAAGGCGACTGTTGATACTCAAACCGGCACCCCATCTACTGCATCATTCAAGGCGACTGTTGATACTCAAACCGGTACCCCATCTACCGCATCATTGCTAGAAAATAGCCTAGCTCAGCAGCATCGTCTTCGCCAATCAGAGTCGATTATTTTAGACAATAAACCGTTAGTGACCAAAAGTATTAAGGATAGCGAAGTCCTCGCCTTGCCGATATCGCCAAGCTCGGTGTATTTATTGACCCGACGTGCCGAAGATTTATCGTTAACCCAGCTTTATGCGCACAAACTATTCAATCAGGCGCAAGGCACGCGCTCCCTTGAACACGAATTGGCCTTTTGGCAAAAGCTGCTATCGCCCTTTGCCGTGTTGTCCTTGGTGATTGTGGCGTGCTCTTTTGTGTTTGGCTCCTTGCGCACCCACAGTTTAGGTCTGCGTATCGTCGTCGCTATCATCTTTGCGCTGCTATTTAGCTACGTGCAGGACTTAACCGGCTTTGTAACCTTGGCGACAGGGGTGTCGCCGTTATTGATGGTGCTGCTGCCTATTGTTGGCAGCGCACTGTTAGGGTTTTATTTACTTAAACGCCAAAGTTAAAAAATAGACGCCCAAGAGCGCTACATACGCCTTAATCCCACGATAACGCTAACACCATGCCGCCATAAAAAAACCCCGCAAAATTTATAGAGTTTGCGGGGTTTTTTGTCGTCTCAAGCACTGTCTGTTTTAAGCGGTTTTTAGCCACCCACCTATTGCAGCGGATGCTAAAAACCAGTACTTGTTACTTTTTTTTGCTTATAATTGGGTCATAAAGATGGTGGCCCGAGGCAGATTCGAACTGCCGACACAAGGATTTTCAATCCTTTGCTCTACCGACTGAGCTATCGGGCCGTCTTTATGAGGTCGCTATTAAACTAAATATCGGCTACGCTGTCAAGCACTATTTAGAATTTACTTTTATGCAAGCCGGCACGAGCTTTATTGCTTTAACTCAATTAATTCATAATGGCTCATGATTTGATGGATACTTGTATCAACCGGCATAAAACGGCGCACCCCCTTGCGCACCTCTTTATCGTATACTAGCTTAATAAATTTGGCCTCGATACCGCGGTTAATATTCTCAGGATGCACTGCCAAATATTGCAAGCGTTTGGTATCAGTTTGTCCATCGTCAAAGCAGCCTACCGCCATAATGGGTTTATCGTTAAACATGCCGACATACATAAGGCCGCCTTGCCTAAAAGCCGTCTCAAACTGCGCCATGATGGCGCTGCTGTCCGTCAAATTGCCTGTTTTAGCATCGCTCGACTCATACAGCTTGGCAATGCGCTCGCGCAAGTCATTATCATGTTTAGGCTGACGCATAACCGGGGCGTCAAAAGTGCGAATGGCAACCGCTTCAAGTGGCATAACCAAGGTTCCTATCTAGTGACTATTTATGGATTGCGCTAAAATATATCACAATAATTGAGCAAACGTTACTAATAGGTAGGGTGTAAACGTGGCTTAACCGGTGTGCGTTTGCTATTATCCTAGTTTATTTATTTTTATCTATCTATCGTCCTATCGTCCGTCTACGTTAATAGCCCCTTTTTGTTTATCTTGTTTAGCGAGTAGACAATCCACATGAGTGACCAGCCAATGAGTATGTCTTTAAATTCTGTCGATTCTGCCAATGCTTCCAATCCAGTCAATCCAGTCAATCCAGTCAATCCAGTCAATCCAGTCAATCCAGTCAATCCAGCAGAGCGACCTCAGCGTAAAGCCAGCGTGGTACGCAATACCGCCGAAACTAACATTAGCGTGAGGGTTAATCTAGATGGCACTGGTCAGGGCAGTATTGATACCGGCGTGCCATTTTTGAACCATATGCTTGAGCAAATTAAGCGTCACGGCTTGTTTGACCTAGACATCACTTGCAAAGGGGATGTGGATATTGACGATCACCACAGTGTTGAGGACACGGGCATCACCTTAGGGCAAGCCTTTGCCAAAGCGTTGGGCGATAAAAAAGGCATTCGCCGGTATGGGCACTTTTATGCCCCGCTTGATGAGTCGTTAACCCGTGCCGTGGTCGATATCTCTGGGCGCCCCAGTTTGCATATGAACATCCCCTTTACCCGCGCGCATGTGGGCAAGTTTGATGTCGATTTATTTAGCGAATTTTTTATGGGCTTTGTGAACCATGCGTGGATGACGGTGCATCTGGACAACCTAAAAGGAGTCAACAGCCACCATCAAATCGAGTCTGCGTTTAAAGCCTTTGCGCGAGCGCTACGCATGGCGTGTGAATATGATGAGCGGGCGCTCAACACACTACCATCAACCAAAGAAGCTTTGTAATATGACACTAATAGAAAAACAACCAGCGTTATTAGTGGTTGATGTACAAAAGGGCTTTGAAGATGAGGCGTATTGGGGTGGTAATCGCAATAATCCAAATGCTGAGGTAGTATGTGGTCAGTTGATCAGCGTATGGCGTGAACATAATTTGCCCGTTTATCACATTCGCCATAGCTCACCTGAACCAAAATCACGTTTGCACCCTAATCATTCGGGCTTTGCCTTTAACGAACACGCCTTACCAATAGAGGGTGAACCTGTTATAACCAAGCAGGTGAATAGTGCTTTTATAGGGACAGATTTAAAACAGCAACTAGATACGCAGGGCATAACCACGCTAGTTATTATCGGCTTAACGACCAATCACTGTATATCGACCACCACAAGAATGGCAGGCAATTATGGCTTTGAGACTTACTTAGTATCAGATGCCACAGCCACCTTTGATCGAAAAGGGATTAATGGTCAAATATTCGACGCAGAATTGATACATCAAACAGCGTTGGCAAGCTTAAATGAAGAGTTTGCGACGGTATTAAGCTATAATCAGCTTATGCAAACTCTATAAATATGTCACTAAAATACTAGAATAAGACCGACACTATGACCAAAATTGCACTACTCGATTACGGCATGGGCAACCTGCATTCTGCCAGCAAAGCGCTAGCCGCTGTGGGGGCCGAGGTGTCCATTACCCATGACGCCAAAATTATTCAGGCCGCCGACAAAATCGTTTTTCCGGGTGTGGGGGCAATGCGCGATTGCATGGCCGAAATGCGGGCGCAAGGCATTGATGCGGTGGTACGGGATGCGGTGTTTAATAAGCCTGTCATGGCGATTTGCGTGGGTATGCAAGCGCTATTTACCCAGTCGCTTGAGTTTGAGCCTACCCAATGCCTTGATATTCTACCGGGTCAAGTAAGAAAGTTTGACGATACTTGGCGAGATGAGCAGGGCGCCCCAATTAAAATACCGCATATGGGCTGGAATACCATTTCAGGCATGGATAGCACCCATCCGCTATGGCAGGGTATTGATGAGCATGCGCATTTTTACTTTGTGCATAGCTATTACTGTGCACCCGAAGACGACACGTATACGGCCGCTATCTGTGATTATGGGCAACCCTTTTGCGCCAGCGTCATTAAGGACAACCTGTTTGCCACTCAATTTCATCCCGAAAAAAGCCACAACGATGGGCTGCGCTTATTAAAAAACTTTGTGGAATGGAACGTATAAACTTATCAACTTATCAACTTATCAACTGCAATTATCACTGCAATTATCGGTGCATCAGACCATATAATAGACGTTACCTAATCCCCATTATCTTCATAAGTATAGGGCGTAAACCGGTATGCTGGGGTTTACGGCATCGTCATCTTAACCTGTTGGATTATTTCCCGTGACTTTTCAAACCCTAAAAATGCGCATCGTAGAGGCCACAGGACTAGAAAAAGATGCGCTGCATATTTATGTCGGTATTGGCGCATTTTTAATCACGCTCGCCATGACTCGGCCATGGTTAGCACGCTTTTTTACCCGTCTCAATCTCGCCCTAGTGATAGCCACCCTTTTTGCCATAGCGGGCGAATATTTGGACTTACGCCTGTACTACCCCAATGTCACAGGCGAGCAACTACATGCTAGCCTGCACGACCTTATCAACACCTGCTTTTGGCCGTATATGTTATATGGCATTTGTCGCTGGACTCGCCTATTGCAGCAAGAAGATTAAAAGTAATTAAAAGGATAAGCAGCATAGCCGTATCTGGCCACGAGCTACGCGGCATTTACAAAGTTTACGAAATGTTAAGCGTTAAGGCTACCTAATTACCCAGCGATTTGCTACTCTGATTCCTGAGTGTTAGCAGCATTATGTATTATCAAAAGTCGTAGCAATAACAAAAACGCTAATCCATTGCTTTACGCTTAGAATGCAATAGACTATAACGATAGGATACCCTTATGAATATTAAAGATATGCTAAAAAATTTAGATATTAATGAAGCGTTAAGCAACGTGAAAGAGGTTTTAGGGCTTGAGCCGCAAGAAACTGAAGCTGGTGTTTATATACCGGCACAGTCTGCGTTAAAGCTCGCCGCGCCTAAAAAGAGTAACTACGACAATACTGAATACGAAACCCCTTATACGGGCGATAAAAAAATCTTGATGGTGTGTACCGAGCAACAGTACATGACCATGGCAAACGACAAAACATTTGACACTGGCAACCAACCGATAGAGATGATGGTGCCTATGTTACATTTTAAACAGGCAGGCTTTGCGGTGGACGTCTTTACTGCTACGGGCAAACCGGTAAAAATTGAACAATGGGCGATGCCAGAAAAAGATAATAAGGTTATGGATTTGTATGCCGCCTATCAAGACAAGTTTGAGCACCCCAAGAGCTTAGCGGACTTTGTCGCCAATGAGATGGCAGATAGCGAAGATTATGCTGCCATTTTTATACCAGGTGGCCATGGCGCTATGCTCGGTTTGCCAGAGGACGAGCATCTAGGCGAGTTGTTACGCTTTGGGCATAAAAATGACCTTTATACTTTAGTGATTTGCCACGGGCCAGCGGCCTTGCTAGCGGCCAATCTTAAAGGCTTTGATGCTTTTGACAACCCTATCGAAGCAGGCAAAGACTTTATTTATAAAGACTATACCATAGTGGCGTTTCCCGATATGATGGACAAGCAAATGCCAAAACTGGGTTATTTGCCCGGTGAGATGCCATGGTATTTTGGCGAAAAACTAGAGGCGCTAGGGATGACCATTACCAACAAATTGGCGACGGGGCATACCCATCAAGATAGAAACTTGATTTCGGGCGATGGTCCATTAGCGGCGAATGATTTTGGTAAACTAAGCGCCACTGTGTTGCTAAAAGCGCTGAACGGTTAGGCGCTCATGGCTGGATAGTCAGAAGCTTGGCAACCCATTTATGACAGCATAATAAGACTAGGCGCAAGGTTTTCTGGTGCTTCATCTATGATGCTAGGTCTTGCTAAACCTAGTTTCAACGAGCTTAGTCTTAACGAGCTTAGTCTTAACTGGTTGAGTTTCAACGGGCTGAGCTTTAACGGGTTGAGTTTTAAAGGGCTTAGTCTTGCTGCTAAATGGGAATCAGTAAGGCGTTGGCCATCGGTGGGTTGCTATAGATTATAGATAGCGAACATGAATAAAAAGTACAAATAGCCTAGATTGGCATCTACAGGTGTCCTAAGCCTTATTGTTAACCGAGCTCTGGGTTAGGACGGCTTGTTGTTTGACACGCCTTATGCGTTTTGCGCGACTGTAGTAGAGACTTCTTTTGTTGCACAGCCTGTTTACTGTCTAAGATAGGCGGCTTATGCAGTTGAGACTCGGTCAAATAGCCTTCGCCAATTAACTTATCGACATCAACCTGGCTTAACAGCGCTTTATAAACGCGTTTACTTACGGGACTATTTTGCATGACCGCAATACAAAGCCTACGCTCTTCGCAAGATAATAACCCTTTACCACTGTTTAAAGCCTCACAACAAGCTTCTGTGCAAGTCACGGTCACTTTTTCTTTGTGATTATTAGACGTTAACATAATCAATAATCCTATATTGTTTAACCCAAATGATTTGACTACCCAGTGATTATCCGCACATAGGGGAGCGGTGATATTATCTTGGGCGCCCCTGTCATCAATTGGTTGCAGGCAGACTATACTTTTGATGGCTACGCTAAAGAATAGCTTGCCAGTTTAAGCGTTTAACCTGTCATTAATGGGTTCTCAATGAGTTATTAACCGTCAGCAAATCAGTTTAAGTTTGCCGTACAGGTTAGCGAGTTCGCTTGGTTAATAAGATGGTCTAATAAGTAGTCATATCCTAACCATACAAGAGTAGGCTAAGTGTTTAAATAGTATAAAACTACTAAAGATAGTATAAAACTACTAAAGAAGGCATAAAGGCTATTGAGTCATTGTCTGTTAAATGACAGTCGGTTAATCGACTATATTTTGCCTTAAGCATAGAGAAGAAGTATGACAGTTTGACTACAAAGACTGATTAACTGGGGCAAGATACAACACTTATCTATAATTTATTGTCTTTATCTATCACCATCTATCATCGCTACCTATCATCGCAGCGATTTTTACAACGGCTTTTACAACGGCGACGTGCCCAGTCAACTTAAAAATGACAAGTGGTTATAGCTGTCTAAGAAAGGGGCTAGCGGCCCCAAACTATGTGCTAAAGCGCAACCACTTATCCTCAATACGACGATATTTTAGCATCACGATATCGCTCAAATAATTATTGGTCACCACCCACGGATAGCGATCGCCTTGCTTGGGCAACACATTGGCAGCGCGGCGGATATAGCCAGCCGTGAGCGACCCCATGACAGTATCTGCTTGCTTTAATGCGGTTTCGCCATCCGTAGCCACAGGGCTGGGTTCAACAGTCTTATAGCCATTTTGATACATATGGCGGAGTAAACGGGTGATATAGTCACAGGCCAAATCAATTTTTAAGGTCCAAGACGCATTGGTATAGCCAAACAATACTGCGATATTGGGCGCGCCCTCAACCATCACCGCTTTGTAGGTCATGCGCTCGCCGACTTCTTTTTTCTCGCCATCGACTATCACCTGCGCCCCGCCCAACATCTGCAGCTTGAGCCCCGTGGCCGTCACGATGATGTCAGCATCCAAGTGCCGCCCTGATGTCAGCTCAATGCCGGTTGGTGTAAAACGCTGAATGGTGTCGGTGACGATATCGGCACGCCCCGTGTGCATGGCTTTAAACAAATCGCCATCGGGTACCGCGCACAACCGCTCATCCCAAGGGTTGTAAGCGGGCACAAAGTGTTTTAAATCGACGCCACTGCCTTCTAATTGTTTTTTTGCCTTCGTGACCAACCCCTTTTTTAATAGCTTTGGGGCAATTTGGGCAAAATGATAAACGCCCTGTTGAAACAAAATATTGCGCCACCGTACCAAGTCGTACGCCGTTTGCTGATTAAATTTATAGCGAGTGGTTAAGGTGGTCACGCTGTCATCCTTGCTCGGCACCGTACTAATATAGGTGGGGGTACGCTGTAACAGGGTCACATGCGCCGCAGTTTGCGCTTTGCTATGATTTCCAGCGCCCTCGGCAATTAAGGCCGGCACTAAGGTGACTGCCGTGGCGCCGCTGCCAATCACCACCACCCGTTTGTTGGCATAGTCCACCTCTGGTGTCCACTGCTGCGGATGAATGATCTGACCACCAAACGTTTTTTGCCCTACAAATGTTGGCTGATAACCTTGTTCAAAATCATAATAGCCTGTCGCCCCAACAATAAAACGAGTCGTTATCTGTCTGCTTTTGCCGCTCTCGACATCGACCAGTGTGGCAGTCCAATACTTTAGCTGGCTCGACCACTCAATTTGCGCCACCTTAGTCTTAAACTGTATCAATGACTCGATACCCGCTTCTTTTGCGGTCTCTTGGATATAGGTTTTGATAGCCTTGCCATCGGCTAGGGTTTTGTTGCCCAGCCAAGGGCGATGGGCAAAGCCAAAGGTGGTCATGTCCGAGTCTGAACGCACGCCAGGATATTGAAACAAATCCCACGTACCACCAATGGCCGCTCGCTTATCGACAATCGCAATCCGCCCTTTTTTAAGCGACTTTGCCATGATTTGGTCTTGTTGTAGATGACAGGCCATGTCCACGCCTGATGCACCAGCGCCAATAATCAGGATGTCTAATTGCGGATGTTTGTTTTTAAAAGGTAGGCTAGGTAACCACCGTTTTGCCGTGGCCGTCACTCGTTTGGGCAAATTGGGCACGGCTGGCAATTGGGGCAATTGCTCGCGTAACGGTATTTGACGGGTTAATTTGCTGGATTTGGCAAGCGGTAATTTGAATTTGACAGTCGGCATCATGGCTCATCCTTGAGAAGCTTAATCATGTAGATGGCTTTATTGTAGCGTATATTGTAACGTACTTGGTAGGTCGCTTATAGTTCCTTTGTGAAGGGCAATGCAATGGTAAGCAGGTTCGGGATGCGCTAGCGCACACTATTGGGTAGATTCACCATAATATGCCTTTCTATTGGCTCTACTGACGTTTTTTTAACGCTGTTGCTTGGTAAGATGGCAAGATAGCAGGGTTCATTTTTTGAGTCACTTAGGTTTGACTTAGGGCAAGGCTGTTTAGCCCCGATTGCAGCGGATATACTTGGTAAAGCACGGGGCTGCGGTGACTTAGCTAGTAGCGTTATCGAGATAACAGGAACGTTACTAGCGATTAGTCACCGCCCCCGTGCAAGCCAAGATAGTAGCGAAAAGCGGGATTGGCTACCCCCACGCAAGCCTATCACTGCAAACCTAAACATTGGTATATTTACTCGCCTCGGGCATCCAGCGGTGAATCAACTGAATCACCTCGGCCTTACGCGAGGCATCCTGGATTAAACGTTTGGCGAGATGGTTGGCGATGGCGAGTAAGTTTTCATCGCGCATTAAGTCCGACACATAATAGCCGACGTTGCCAGTTTGGCGTTTGCCGAGCAGCTCACCCGGCCCGCGCAGTTGCAAGTCTTTTTGTGCTATCACAAAGCCGTCGTTGCTGTCGCGTAGCACGTTTAAACGCTCGATACCGGTCTCTGACAACGGGGTTTGATACAGCAAGACGCAATAACTTTTGGTCGAGCCGCGACCCACCCGGCCGCGTAGCTGGTGCAATTGCGACAGCCCCAAGCGCTCGGCATTTTCAATCACCATCAGCGAGGCATTGGGCACATCGACCCCCACTTCTATGACGGTGGTGGCAACCAATAAGTCGAGCTCGGCATTTTTAAACGCCGCCATAACGGCTTGTTTATCTTTGGATTTCATTTTGCCATGCACCATACCAATGCGAATATCAAGGCGGTCGTCCAAATCGGCATAGGTCGCCTCGGCGGCTTGAGCATTAAGGGTACTTGAGTCCTCCACCAAAGAGCACACCCAGTAGGCCTGCTTGCCATCGCTACAGTTGGCGGCAATGCGCTCAATCACCTCATCACGGCGGTTGCGGTCGACGGTTACGGTGGTAATCGGGGTGCGTCCGGGCGGCAACTCGTCAATAATCGAGGTGTCCATATCGCCATAAGCACTCATGGCAAGGGTGCGGGGGATGGGGGTGGCGGTCATGATAAGCTGATGCGGGGTGCTGTTACCGACGCCTTTGTCGGTGAGTGCCATGCGCTGCTCAACGCCAAAGCGGTGTTGCTCATCAATAATCGCCATACCCAGCTTGGCAAACACGACGGCCTCTTGAAATAGGGCGTGAGTGCCGACCACGATTTGCACCTCGTTATCGACCACATCGGCCAATGCTTCACGGCGCTGTTTGGCCGTTTGTTTGCCAGCCAGCCAACCGACGCCAATGCCCAGCGGCTCAAACCAAGCTTTAAAATTAATAAGATGCTGCTCGGCTAAAATCTCGGTTGGTGCCATGACTGCCACTTGCCAGCCGCTATCAAGGGCATAACAGGCGGATAGCGCCGCCACTAAGGTTTTACCGGAGCCCACATCGCCTTGCACCAAGCGCAACATGGGAATAGAGGTCGCCATATCGCTGGTGATATCAGCAATGACTCGGGTTTGCGCCACAGTTAGGGTAAACGGTAAACTGGCCAGTAACTTATCAGCAAGCGCACTGCTGGCCTCACACTTTGGCGCTTTGTGTTGGTGCAATTGTTGACGACGATACAGCATGCTGAGCTGATGCGCCGTCAACTCCTCGACAATCAGGCGCTGGCAGGCCGGATGGGTACGCTCTTTGAGCTGCTCTAACTGCGCTACTTGCAAACCCACATCGGTGTGCATGGGCGGGGTGTGAATTAAGGTCAGCGCTTCAAAGAGGCTCAGGTTTTGCCAACTTGGGGCGTGTGGACTAGCTCGCCTGGTATGCGCGTGAGGTTGTGACGAGGGGTGTGCAAGGCTGCTCAAGAATACTGGCAATGGCGCCGGTAGCTGATTGACGACCTGCCAATCGGTTGTGTTAAACAAACTAAGTGGCACGCCTTGCTGGCGCACTGTTTGTAGCGCCAGTTTAACTAGGGTGCGTAGTTTATTTTGATGCAAGCCTTTGACGCTGGGATAAATGGGCTGTAGCCCCGTATTAACAATGGGCTGCGAGGCGTTGACAACGCTGTATTCGGGATGGGCGATTTGCAACCCGTAGCGGCTATTTTTGACCTCACCAAACAGGCGCAAGCGATTGCCCCGCATCATCGCTTGGATTAACCCAGCATAGACTTTAAAAAAGCGCAGTTGAATCGCCCCTGTCGCATCTTCAATGGTGACCGTCATGCCGCTGCGGTTGTTGTCCACATAGGTGACCTCGCCTTCAATCAAGGCCGATTGGCCATCGCTCAAATCGTGTATAGGGATGAGACGGCTACGGTCTTCATAGTCACGGGGCAGGTGCAACAATAAATCGAACAAGCGTGAGATACCCAGCTGCGCCAGTTGCCCCTCTATTTTGCTGCCCACGCCGGCTAGTGCGCTAACCGATAAATCAATAGCATGGGTGGTCAAGTGTGGGGTTGGTATACCGACGGCGTGGTTGACGGCGAGCGGGGTTGGTGCGGGCATAGCATTTCCTTATCCTTAACAACGAACGATATCGCTCTTGATTATAAGACAAATAAGCCGCATCAAGTAGGCTAAATCATTAAGATGTCGTCATTGCTGGTCGTACCCCAAAAAATCACCGTGTCTAACCTCAAATCAAGGCACCTAATGTCTAATACTGCTGTCAGCTCAGTTTGGCATAGTAGTCGAGCATGGTTGTCGAGCATGGTAGTCAAGTATGGTAGTCAAGCATGGTAGTCAAGCATGGTTGTTTAGCATGGTTGTTTAGCATAGTTGTATGGCAATCAAGATTTTTTATGATGAGGCTGGTATGATACTCAGTCAAAATACTTGATTGTTGACCACAACAGGTTTAAGCAGTACAGGGTCAAACGCAGCGTTTGGCGTTTTACAAGTTTAACCTTTGAGTGATTTGTGACTATCCAACACCCCCTATTTTAGCAGTCCAACGGGAGCCGTCATGCGCGCCACCACCCAACACATCCAAAGTCGACTCACGCCTGTCACCGTTGCCGTACCCTGGGCAACCTTACCCATTGGTTTTGCCGTCCTAGTTGCCTGGCTAGCCGGCGCTGCCTTTACTTTAGCGCTTGCCCCGTATGGCTATTGGTGGGTGGCGTTTTTATCCCCTGCCATCCTCTATGCACTATTGATTGGCCCGCTGTCAAACAAGCAAGCCTTCATCATTGGCGAGGCTTATGGCATGGGGCTATGGGCAGTAGGCGCGTTTTGGCTGTATACCTCCATTCACGACTACGGCGCTGTGTCGATGCCACTGGCGCTGCTGGCTATTGCTGTGATGGCGCTGGGTATGGGGCTGTTTCATGCGCTGATTGCGGTTGTTTTTAACCGTTTTGTTGGCAAACAGCCGCTTGCTTTTGCTGCTCTTTGGGTGCTACAAGAGTGGCTAAAAACGTGGCTGTTTACTGGCTTTCCATGGCTGTTTGTGGGCTATGCGTTTACCGAGCAATATTGGTTGTCCTCGCTGGCTCCGGTTGCCGGTGTGTTTGCTGTCTCCTTTTTAGCCATTTTATTGAGCGCCAGTTTGGTTGAAATGTTGCGCCGCCGTGCCGGTTATATGCTAGTGGCACTAGGGCTATTGATGGTAAGTATTGCCTTATGGACGATTAACCCAGCTTGGACCAGCCCTAAGCCAAACACGCCCGACCTTAAAGTGTCGCTAATTCAAGGCAATATTCCGCAGGATTTGAAATGGCTGATTGATTATCAATATGAAACCTTAGGAATTTATGCCAAGCTGTCAAGTACCGAATGGGGGCAGGATTTGGTGATGTGGCCAGAATCGTCTATCCCCATGTTTCAAACTGAGGCTTGGCCGTTTATTACGGCTATGGTAAAAATTGCCAAAGAGACCGACACCACTTGGATTACCGGTATTCCCTATAAAGATGAAGCGGCGTATAACCCCGCCACCGACAAGTATGCGCCGTTTTACAATAGCGTGATTGCGCTGGGTGCTCAAGCAGACGGCATGTATAAAAAACAGCGTTTGGTGCCGTTTGGTGAGTACATTCCCTTTGAGGGGACACTCGATTTGTTTCCAAACCTTGCCGGTAGTCAGGATATTTTAAGTTATAGCCGCGGCGATGCCAATCAGCACCCTTTAAACGTACGCGGACACAAACTTGGGGTGGCCGTGTGCTATGAGGTGGCCTATCCTGACACCACCCGCCGCAATGCGCAAGGTAGCGACTTTTTGATGACCATCTCTAACGATGCCTGGTTTGGCACTTCGGCCGGCCCACTGCAACATTTGCAAATGGTACAAATGCGCTCACTTGAGACAGGGCGCTGGTTTATGCGTGCCACCAACACCGGCGTGACGGCGATTATTGACGATAAAGGAAAAATCGTGGCGCGCGCCCCACAGTTTGAGCGCACGGTGCTACGTGGCGAGGTGCAATCGCGCACAGGCAGCACGCCCTATGTGCGTTTTGGCAACTATCCTATTTTATTGCTCGTTTCTGTTTTAGTATTGTTAAGCCTGTTTGCTAGACCAAAATCAACGTTAACCTCAACGTTAAAGTCGAAGTCATATTAATGAGCGCATGTTTAACGGCTTTACTGCTGTCGTTCATCGGGAATTGAGCAGTAGGCTAGACGCCCCTTTGGCCTAAAACTTGAGTAACGTTACTCTAACTTGGATGAAACGAACGCTGGCATCTAAAAATAGACGCCTAATCCACAAATAAAATAGGGCGTTTTTACACAACAGGATAAATTGCGATATAATAGCGTATTAAAGCTTACTTTGAGCCGGTGCCAGTACAGCAGAATAGTGTTTGATTCACCATACATAAGCCGCGCTTGCAGCTAAAATGACCCGTTTGATGACTTTAATTTGTCAGTAACGCCGCCCACATTCAATCCCTAACATATAACACATAACACATAATACATAAATAGGTGACCTATGGCACATGATGCTAGCCAAAACAAACCAATGAAAGAGTTGTCGTATGCCTTAATCGGCCTTGGCGCATTTTTAGCCCTAGTGCTGTTAATTGGTGTTTCCGCCTATCTGCGTCCTGCGGGCGTCCATATTGCGCCAGAGCCTGTCGTTGCGCCTGATGCCGCCGTGGTTGCACAAGCGGATACGACAGCAGCGCCCGTAACATCGACAGCCGCAGCTGCACCAGATGCCGGGGCGACAGCAGACAATGCAGACAATAGCACCAGTGCCGATACGGGTGTGGCTAGCGCTACGGCCAGTGCACCGGCTACTGAAACTGACAGTGCTACCGCTACCGCTACTGCTAAGGTCGAGCCTAGTCAAAGTAGCGCAGAGGCCGTGGCTGCCAATAATACCGATGCTGATACAGATAAGGCAAGCCTATCGAAAGAGCCCGGTAACAATAAAAACCTTCACTCGGATAATGTGGTCGTGGCAGAGGATATGAGCATCGGCGGCGAAGGTGCGGTTACCAAATAGGTAGCGGTAAAAATTGTCGAAACAAGCCGTTATCTAAGCTTTTGATACTATAGTTCCATCTAGACTAACAATCACAAAATTAAAACCCATTCAATCCTATGATTGAGTGGGTTTTTTTGTTTTTTGTAGCAAAGCGTTTAGCGCGTACCCTTAATGCGGTGAATAACTTACCAATTGGCATAGCGAGTGATACACAATAACGCATTCACCACATTAATAACCCAATACACTGCTCACTTAAGGAAAAATATTGAAAGAGTAAATATTTCAACCCCATAGCCCGTAGAAGGAGACGCACAGTGACGACAGATTTGCATTCTAAGCGGTCTAATGACGAATTGAAGGCGTTAGATAATGGTTTTATGGGGCATCCCAAACCGCTACAATCGCTATTTTTTACCGAAATGTGGGAGCGTTTTTCGTATTACAGTATTCGACCGTTGTTGATATTATTTATGATCGCAGCAGTAAACGACGGCGGATTTGGATTTGACGACGCCACAGCGGCAGCAATCTACGGCATATTTGGGGGTTGTTTGTACTTGGCGGCAGTGCCTGGAGGTTGGCTTGCTGACAATTGGTTAGGACAGGAACGTGCCTTATGGTGGGGTAGTATCCTTATTGCATTGGGTCATCTTTGTATTGCCTTGTCTGCGGTCATTGGCAAGTCGGCATTCTTCGTGGGTCTGGTGTGTATCGTTCTCGGTGTGGGGTTGTTTAAGACCTGTATCTCGGTCATGGTAGGTTCTTTATACCCCAAGGGTGACACGCGACGAGATGCTGGTTTCACCTTATTTTATATGGGTATCAATATTGGTGCCCTATTTGCCTCCCTGATTGTGGGACTTTTTCAAGAAAAACAAATGTGGCATGTGGGCTTTGGTGTAGGCGGGGTTGGCATGCTCATTTCACTGCTAGTTTATCGTTTTGCCGCGCGTAAAAATTTAACTCAGTATGCAACAGCAAAAGGTATGACTGCAGAGTGGGAGCGTCCCAATAGTAGGTATAAAAATATTGGACGCTGGGTAGGCGTATTGATGGTCACTCTTATTGCCCTAATCGGTTTGGTGGCCACGGGTATCATTCCGTTTAACGCCAGTCTGGTAGCTGAGTACATGACATATACCATTGCTAGTATGGTCATACTTTACTTTATAGTAATGTTCATCTCTCCTAAGCTGGATAAAACCGACAAAATACGTCTACTGATTTGTTTTTTACTAATAATAGGGTCAACCTTATTCTTCTCAAGTTTTGAGCAACAGCCGACTTCATTTAACTTGTTTGCAGATCGTTATACAGATCTTAATGTGATGGGCTTTACGGTGCCAAGTTTATGGTTCCAGTCTTTAAATCCAATATTTATTTTAATGTTGGCGCCTATTGTCAGTATTATTTGGGTTAAATTAGGGAATCGTGGCCTAGAGCCGAACAGTATGGCTAAATTTTCTTTGGGCATGCTATTAGCCGCTGCAGGATTTGGATTAATGATCATTGCCTCCAAACAAGTGGTTGCTGATCCAAACACTTTGGTCTCTCCATTATGGTTAACGGGCAGTTTATTGCTATTAACCTTAGGTGAACTGGCCTTAAGTCCTGTAGGCTTATCGTCTATGACAAAACTGGCACCTAAGGGCATGCAAGGTCAAATGATGGGCTTATTCTTTACGTCTTATGCGATGGGAAACTTAGTTGCCGCTTTCTTTGGGGGTCATGTGTCCGCAGACACCATTGACGGGTTACCGGGACTATTTACGACGATGGTCATATTGTTAGTGGTTACAGCGATTCTTTTACTGCTAGTATCGAAGCCTATCAAGGCTATGTTGGAGCGCAGTGAAGCCGAAGATAGTAAGCAAAAGATGGTTTAGTTTGAGACTGAATTCTCAGAATATGTCAGTCAATATGTCAGTCAATGTTTCAGTCAATGTTTCAGGCAATGAGTCGTCTGGCGAATAAAGACTATTCAATGACTATAATGGTTGATTACTAAGTCAAAACTGTATGAGTAAGCAAACCTGTTACTCTAATTGGTAGCACGTTTTTCGTTCAATCCTCAAAAAAAGTAGCTTGTATAAAAAGGATAATCAACACCTAAATCTTTTGCATTGCAGACTAAAAACATCTCTTTAATCGCTTATTCAGTCGAGAAAATTATGACCAAACTTATTATTCAGGACCGTATAACCAAACTGCGCCAAGCTCTAAAGGACAGCAATATAACTGCTATTATTATTCCGACTGCCGACCCGCATCTGTCCGAATATTTGCCTGAATACTGGCAAGCCCGTGAGTGGTTAACCGGCTTTACCGGTTCCGTTGGAACTCTGGTGCTGACACAAGATTTCGCAGGCATGTGGACGGACAGCCGCTATTGGGTGCAGGCGGCAGCGCAATTGGCAGGCACTGGTATTGCCATGCAAAAACTACAAAAAGGGGCGCTCAATCATGGCGATTGGTTAGCGGCTACTCTAAAACCTGGCGATACGGTTGCGATTGATGGCAATGTGTTGTCGCTTGCCGAGCAAGACCAACTGTTTGCAGCTTTTGACGCCGTGCTGGATGATGAGTCGCAATCGGAGTCGGAGTCAGATGCCGATTCTGATGCGAATTTAACAGGCGATGAGGTAGATGAGGTAGATGACGCTGAAAACGACGGTATACGCTTAATGACTGAGCTCGATTTATTGACCCCGCTATGGGATGCACGCCCTGATTTACCGAGTGCGCCGTTATATGCCCACGCCGCGCAGTTTGTGTCGCAATCTGCCAAAGACAAACTGACTGCTGTACGTCAGCAGATGACTGAGATGGGCGCCAGTCATCATCTGCTCTCTAGCCTCGATGATATCGCCTGGCTTACCAACTTGCGGGGCAGTGATGTCGATTATAACCCCGTTTTTTTGGCGCATATGCTGATTACCACCGCTACGGCGACCCTATTTGTGGATGGCCAAAAAGTGGATAAAAATATCGCCCAGCACCTTGCCGATGCGGGTATTGAGGTGGCCGACTATGCGGCTATAAAGTCTGCTTTAAGCTCGTTAACGCCAGATGATTTGCTGCTGCTAGACCCTAACAAAGTGGCGGTTGGCACCCTAAGCGAGTTGGGGGATGACATTGGCATGATAGAGCGCACTGCCCCCAGTACCTTTTTAAAATCCATTAAATCAGCTCAAGATATCGAGCATATTCGGGAGGCCATGCGCCAAGATGGGGCAGCATTGTGCGAATTTTTTAGCGAGTTTGAAGCCCGTTTACAGCAAGGTGAGCGTTTAAGCGAGCTGGATGTCGATAGCATGCTGATTGCTGCCCGTAGCCGCCAGCCGCATTATGTGTCACCCAGCTTTCCCACCATTGCCGGCTATAACAAAAACGGTGCGCTGCCGCATTATCGGGCGCTGGACGATAACTTTAGTTATTTGGAGACGGCCGATGGCACCCCAGATGGGGCGGGCGGTTTATTGCTCATCGACTCAGGCGGTCAGTATCAAAATGGCACCACTGACATCACTCGTGTGGTGGGCATTGGAACAGTGAGCGAGGCACAAAAACGTGATTTTACGGTAGTATTAAAAGCGCATATCGCTTTGGCCGAAGCCGTGTTTCCAGAGGGCTTGTCGGCACCGTTATTGGATGCTATTTGTCGGGCACCTTTGTGGAGACAGCAACTCGACTTTGGCCATGGCACTGGTCATGGTGTGGGCTATTTTTTAAATGTGCACGAGGGCCCGCAAGGTATTTCTTATAGTGCGGCGCCAACGCCAGAACGGGCAATGCGGGCCGGCATGATTACCAGCAATGAGCCGGGGCTATACCGTGAGAGGCAGTGGGGCATTCGTATCGAAAATCTGGTAGTCAATTTGCCTGTCGCAACGCCAACCGAAACTGAGTTTGGCGAGTATCTGTATTTTGAGACGGTCACCTTGTGTCCCATTGATACACGATTGATTCAGGTTGATTTGCTAAATACTGATGAGAGAGACTGGTTAAACCGTTATCATCAGCAGGTATTGGCGGGACTTAAAAATAGGGTGGCGGGTGCGGCTTTGGCTTGGTTGACAGAGCGGACACAGGAGGTTTAAAGGGTTAAGGACTGAGATGGTAGAGTATTTCTAAAACATAACTAAAAGTTATTACTAATTAATAAATATATCAATATTATTTATCATTATAAGCAGTTATGGTTGTTGTAAATACATTGCAATCTACATGACTAGGAGCCGCTCATGAGTAACAATCATCATACTGGCAACATTGACAATCATTTAACCCACAATCAAAGAGTGGATAGTCAATTTGGCTCGCAGGCAGAGCATTACCTCAATAGTGACGTACATGCAAACGGTCAAGAATTTGCTGCTGTTACAACGCTGATACGTCAATATGATACGCCTAAGGTGCTGGACTTAGGCTGCGGCGCGGGGCATATAAGCTTTTGTGCTGCCCCTTTTGCTGAACAGGTAATCGCCTATGATTTGTCTGAGGATATGCTCGGGGTTGTTGCCAGCACAGCTGTACAAAAAGGGTTTAATAATATCGAGACGCTACAAGGGATAGCTGAATCTCTACCCTTTGTCGATAATAGTTTTGATGTGGTCATCAGTCGGTTTTCAGCGCATCATTGGCAAGACGTACCCCTTGCGTTAAGAGAAATGCGGCGGGTGTGCCAACCCAAAGCAACCATCATAATGATAGATATCATGGCACCTGCTTATCCGTTGAGTGATACATTCTTACAGACTATCGAAATTTTGCGGGATAATAGCCACGTGCGAGATTATTCAGCTGCACAGTGGCAGCTCATGTTTGGTCAAGCAGGATTGAATATCAGCAAGGTACAAACTCATAAATTATTTTTAGACTTTGAGAGTTGGGTGACACGAATGCGTACGCCAGAGCATTACCTAACTGCTATCAAAGCGTTACAGCAACACATCGGGAGTGAAACCAAAGAGTATTTTGACTTACAAGCGGATGGTTCGTTCACTACCGATGTCATTATGTTGATTGCTGATGTTTGATATCTTCAGTAGTTTAGAACGGCTCCTAAGCCATCATGACTGAGAAGCCATTAACGCTCCGAGCGCATATACGTCACAAATTTATAGCCAAGCCCGCTATCGTCATCTGTATACGACTCAGACTCTTCTGTCTTATCAAACACGTCAGGTATGGGTGGATAAAACGTATCACCGCCGTCAACCTCAGTATCAATCACCGTCAACTCAATGCGATCGGTAAACATCATCGCCCGTTTAAACACTTGTTCGCCGCCAATCACCCAAATTGTCTCAAACTTTAGGCCATGCGCAATATTGGCAGCATGGGTTAAGGCATCATCCAAATTATGCACCACATGAACATGCTCAACACCCTTAAGCCCTGCTTTTTCGGCGTAATCCATCTGGGTGGTGATGATAAAATTAACTCGTTTAGGCAATGGTTTAGCGCCCATGGATTCAAAAGTTCTGCGCCCCATAATAACAATACCTTTGAGGCCGCTGTCGGCATAAGCATCGGTGTCTGCAGTGGTTAAGGCCTTAAAACGCTTTAAATCTTCTGAAATATGCCAAGGCAATTGATTGTCTTTACCGATACAGCGATCGTTGCCTATAGCCGCAATATGGGCTATTTGGGTATGGGCATAACTCATAAAAGTATCCTCAAGGTGATTGATTAGCAATAGGGGTTTATTGGTTTTATAGATTATATGATAAGGTTATACCGCTACCGCCGCTTTAATAGCCGGGTGAGACTTATAATTATTCAGGGTAATATCATCAAACGCAAAGTCAAAAATGTGAGTAACGTTATGATTTAGTGACAAAGTGGGCAGCTCATAAGGCATACGGCTAAGCTGCTCATCAACCTGTTCAAGATGGTTTTGATACAGATGGCAATCGCCACCCGTCCAGATAAACTCGCCCACTGCTAAGCCGCACACTTGGGCAATCATATGGGTTAATAGCGCATAACTGGCAATATTAAACGGCACCCCTAAAAACAAATCGGCTGAACGTTGATATAACTGACACGACAGCTTGCCATCGGCCACAAAAAACTGAAATAAGGTATGGCAAGGGGGCAGGGCCACATGATTGGCCTCTTGAGGATTCCATCCCGATACAATTAGGCGGCGCGAATCGGGGTTGGTTTTAATCTGCTCAATGACCGCTTTGATTTGATCGACACCGTCTTGATTGTACTCGCCTTGCTCATTTTTCGTCGCCCCATAATTGCGCCATTGATGCCCGTACACTGGCCCAAGCTCGCCCTCAGGACGGCCAAATTTTGCCGTTTGCTCGGCGGTCGCCCAATCATCCCAAATACGCACCCCGTTATCTTGTAAATATTTGACATGGGTATCGCCCTTTAAAAACCAAAAAAGCTCATAAATAATCGACTTCATATGCACTTTTTTGGTGGTTAACAGCGGAAAACCATCGCTTAAATCAAAGCGCAGTTGTGCCCCAAAGTGGCTTAAAGTACCGGTGCCAGTGCGGTCACCTTTTGGCGTGCCATGGTGGCGTACATGGCGAATTAAATCGAGATAAGCCGCTTCGTTTTTAGGGGTCGTCAGTGTTGTCGTCATTATGGATATTAACCCAATCATTCAGTGTCATTCGTAAAGCCAGCAAAAATAGCGCTTAAAATATAGCTTAAGCAATGCAGCCGCCAGTTGGTCGTTAATTAATTAATGACTGAACTGACGCATGACTAGGTATTATAGCAACTGGTCATCATTTATGAATCGTCTGAGGCTAGTGCCAGCCGATTCATAAATAATCCCCAGTCGCCTCCAAAGCCGTGAAATCGCATTTTTGCGTAAGTTCAGTTAATGAATCAATCAATTAGTCAATCAGTCAATCGCATATTTGCCCCAATCATAAATTTGATTGCGATAGGCCAATATCATTAAGAGTAGCCCAATTATAATC
>JAGLBE010000006.1:7518-59784 GCA_018260445.1 Psychrobacter sp. | reverse complement strand
GGCCGCGGTTTAGCAGAAAACCACCAGACCAAAGTAAAGGTCAGTAACCCCTCTGCCAACGCCTCGTAGAGTTGTGAGGGGTGACGGGGCAGCAGGTAACTACCATTAACTTGCTGCATCATGTTTTGCAGTGCAGGATGGGTGGTGATTAAGGTCGCATCGACAGCCGCCGCTTGCGGAAAATAAGTCAGCCAGCTGTAGCCCCCATCAGAAACCCGCCCCCACAGCTCGCCGTTAATATAATTGCCTATACGCCCAAACAATAAGCCAGTTGCCACACAAGGCACAATAAAATCTAAGACGCTAAACACGTTTTTGTGGTATTTACGGGCAAAATACAGCATCGCCAAGCCCACACCAACAAAGCCGCCATGAAAGGACATACCGCCCTCCCAAACTTTAAACAAATAAAGGGGGTTTTGCAGCAATTGCCCAAATTGATACAACAACACATAACCGATTCGCCCCCCCAAAATGACGCCTAATGCCCCAAAAAAGATAATGTCAGACACCATCTCTGTGGTCCAACCGAGCCGTTTTTTACTGCGGTACCAAGCCAACCCATAAGCGGCAGCAAAGGCGAGCAGATACATAAAACCGTACCAATGCACCTGAACGGGGCCAAGGGATAAAGCAACCGGATCAAATTGGGGATGAATCATCATAATGTGCAAGGCCCAAGGCTAAATAAAATGGTTTTATAATAGCAAAAATTGTGGTCTAAAAATAGCCCGTTTAAGATAACGATAACCATGACGGGGTAGCAGCAAAGCAGGCGTCACTAAGCCAAACAGTAGCAAGGTATGTCAGTCGCTTCTTATAGCATTATGACCGTTGCCCAATCCGATGCTGTTATTTATCGTGAAAAGGGTTAGACTATAAATGATAAAATGTTGGGTCTTACATTAAAGAAATAAGGATAAGGTTATGGCATACATACTGCGTCATCCGTTGGTTGCCTCAGTTTTGGTTGGTATGGCAGTGTTCACCCCATGCTTTTTTGCCCAAGCGGCGATAAGTGATATTGAGCAGGTCACTATTTATCAAGGTATGGCCAGCGTCACCCGCAGCTTGCCATTTAATACGAGCAATAGTCTCAATAATGGCGAGCAGTTATTGGTATTTTCGTGCTTATCGCCCAATATAGAGGCCGACAGCATTAGCGTGCAAGCCCCTGACGCCATCAGTATTGGCGAGGTCAGTGTCGAGCAGCTAAGCGGCGATCAAGCAAAGCTGTGTCAATATCAAGGTGATAAAGCGGTGCGTCAATATAGCGATGTGTTAGAGGATATCAAGGCGCAATTAGACGCTGCTCAACTGGCAAAAGCGTATCTTGATAACCTAACTAAGGCAGTGCAGGTTCAGGTTGAGGGCACTATCAGCAGTCAAACGGCAGATTTGGAGCAGCAGGCAGTTAGTGTTAATAAACGCCTATTACAATTGCAACAACAGCAAGCCAAAGCGCAAGATGATTTGAACCGAGTGATGGCAAGCGGCAATGGCACGCTCAATAATGCCGTGACCCAAATCAGCGTACGGGCTGCTAGCCGCACTGGTGGCAAGGTGACACTGCATTATCAGGTGCAGGGTGCCGGATGGCAACCCACTTATCAAGCGCGCCTCAATACCGATACCCAGCAGCTTACCCTAACCGCCTCCGCTGTCATTGCCCAGCAAACGGGAGAAAATTGGCTTAATGTTCCACTCACATTAAGCAGCGTTAACCCCAACCAAAAAACCGCCAGTGCGCTCCCTGATGTGACGCTCGTGTCGTTGTATGACAAACCCGACTTTAGCAAATCCTCTGTAGCGGCTGCCCCTAGCGTAGAAGCCTATATGCCGGTCATTGTGATGGCTAAAGATAGAGCAGATGAAGGTTATGGAGGAGCCAGCCCAAATACACTGCCGTTGCCAAGCTTTAACGTGAACAGTAGTAATAAAAATGGGCTGAGTGAATATCGTTTGGCGCAGCGGGTTAGCATCCCAAGTGATGGCCGGCGCATCCGCACCACGATTGACCAATTAACCGGTACTAGCGAGACGTGGCTACGTAGCACCCCCTCCAAAGAGACCAAAGCGTATTGGTATGCCTCAGCACCCTTTTTGACCCCAGCTTGGGCAGATGGCGATATGCAGCTGTATCGTGATGATACCTATATTGGTCAGTCGCGTTATGGCTACCAAGCCCTAAAAGAGCAAGGCATTGGCTTTGGGGTGGATCCCAATATCATTGTCAAACAGCTCACCGATGCGGATAAGCAAAGCGACAGTGGCGTGTTTAACCGCACCAAGCAATTGACAGTTACCGAGGCGTATCAATTGACCAATCAACATACACGCCCCGTCACTCTAGAGGTATTAGGCGATGAGCCCATAAGCCAAGATGACAATATAAAAGTGGCGGTGACGCACACGCCACCCATTACAACGGCAAAGTGGGATGACAAACCGGGTATTGTGGCGTGGCGGTTTACATTGGCGCCAAAGCAAAGCCAAGTGGTGCAAACCAGTTATACTTTAAGCTATCCTGCTGATAAGCTATTGCAGCAACATCAATAAGCAGGGGGCGAATGAGCACCGCTACCTATCTTAATGATATAGCCAGAAAAAGCCGAGCACTTAACGTACTCGGCTTTTCGATAGGATTAGGATTATCTAAACGGATTTAAACCCCTATGTTTAAATCGCCACCAATTCTTGAATATTATTTGCGGCCATCATATTGCCCGCCCCTTGTGCCACCACTTGACCCCGTGATAACACCGTATAATTATCGGCAAGCTCTTCGGCAAACTCATAAAACTGCTCGACCAACACAATTGCCATATTGCCTTGGCGGCCTAAATCTTGGATGACTCGGCCAATATCTTTAATGATAGACGGCTGAATACCCTCGGTTGGCTCATCCAAAATGAGCACGGTAGGCTCGGATACCAACGCCCGCGCTATAGCAAGCTGCTGCTGCTGACCACCTGATAAATCGCCGCCACGTCGATGCTTCATTTCATCGAGTACCGGAAAGATTTCGTACACATGGTTAGGTACTTTACTCGCTTTACGCTGCGAGAACTTGGCCATACCAATTAAAATGTTTTCTTCAACGGTTAGGGTCGAGAAAATATCTCGCCCTTGCGGCACATAGGCCAGCCCCTCGCGCACTCGCTGCTCAGGGGTTAACTTGCTGATGTCTTTATCGTTTAAAAAAATTTGCCCAGATTTAATGGGCAAGATACCCATCAAGCATTTTAGCAAGGTGGTTTTGCCCACGCCATTACGCCCAAGCACCACACTACACTCACCGATGGGCGCATTGAATGAGACATCACGCAAAATGTGACTGCCGCCATAATATTGATTAATGGCATTAACTTGTAACATAGGTGCCCCTTGATGTGTAATTTTAGCTGCTAAATATCAGTAAAGTAGTGTGATGCTATGCTGCTTTAAAGCTTAGTGGTACGTTGTTCTAGCTTTATGCAACTTGCTATCGGCCTAAATAGGTTTCAATCACCGCGTCATCGGCCTGCACCTCGGCCAAGGTGCCCTCAGCCAAAATAGCCCCGTTTGCCAACACCGTCACCTTTTCGCTAATGGCAGCAATAAAGGTCATGTCGTGCTCTACCACCACCAAGGTATGGTCTTTTTTAAGGCGTAAGCACAGCTCAGCGGTCAGCTCGGTTTCGGCATCAGTCATACCTGCCACGGGTTCATCGAGCAAAATAAGCTTAGGGCTTTGTACCAATAACATACCAATCTCTAACCACTGCTTTTGCCCGTGCGACAATAGCCCAGCAGGTTTATTGACCATATCGGTTAAGCGAATTTGCTGCAACGTTGAGTCTAGCGTGTTGCGGGTATCGGCATCAATTTTGGTGAACCAACTTTTTGACACCCGTTTGTCTTTGGGTGCTGCCAATAGCAAATTGTCCATCACCGTGAAGTTTTCAAATACAGTGGGCTTTTGAAACTTACGCCCAATGCCAGCTTCGGCAATCTCTTCGGTAGATAACGCTGCCAAATTATGTGTTTGGCCAAAAAAAGCGCTGCCTTCGGTCGGCCTAGTTTTGCCAGTAATCACGTCCATCAGCGTGGTTTTACCCGCGCCATTCGGGCCAATAATGCAGCGTAGCTCACCCTCTTCGATATAGAGTGATAAATTGTTCAATGCTCTAAACGAGTCAAACCAAACGCTGACTTCTTCAAGATATAGCGCAATGCCGTGGCTTAAGTCGCCGCCCGTTTTAGACACCGGATGGGTAAGGCCACTTCTGCTACCATAATCATCAGTAACGGATGCAGTGGGCTCTATATTTAGCGACCCGCTTGGCGGCAATGCTTTGGTCTTTTTAGCAGAGGTGGAGGGTTTAAGATTTGGCATTATGATTTTTCCTTCTTAAAGCGATCGAGTAGGCCAATAATACCATTCGGCAAAAATAGGGTGACCACCACAAACAGTCCGCCTAAAATCAGTAACCAGAATTCAGGATAAGCAACCGTAAAGTAAGTTTTGATGGCGTTGACCGCACCTGCGCCGATAATGGCACCAATTAAGGTGCCACGGCCACCAGCGGCTACCCATACTGCCATCTCAATAGAGTTGACCGCATTCATTTCACCCGGATTAATAATGCCCACTTGCGGCACATACAAGGCGCCGGCGATACCAGCAATAATGGCCGACAATACCCAAGCCGATAATTTATACCACAAAGTGCGATAGCCTAGATATTGCAGGCGGTTTTCACTATCACGAATCGCCCCAAGCACTCGGCCATATGGTTGATTCATCAAATAGCGTAGCCCCATATAGGATAGTAGCAGTGCCAAAGCGGTCACAAAACACAGCATCGCTCGTGTAGATGCTGCCGTGATGTCGTAGCCGAGCAACGTGGTAAAACCGGTAAAGCCATTGTTGCCACCAAAGCCAGTTTCATTGCGAAAAAACAGTAGCGCGGCGGCATAGGTCATTGCTTGGGTGATAATCGAGAAGTACACGCCTTTGATTTTGGAGCGAAAGGCAAAATAACCAAAGATACCTGCCACCAAACCCGGCACCAACACCACCAGTGCCATTGCCCACCAAAAGTTTTGGGTGCCCGCCCAGTACCATGGCATTTCAGTCCAACTTAAAAAGCGCATAAAGTCGGGTAGGGCATTGCCCGCGGTCTCTCGGGTAAGATACATGCCAAAAGCATAACCGCCCAGCGCAAAATACAGCCCGTGCCCTAAGCTTAAAATACCCGCATAACCCCAAACTAAATCTAACGCTAAAGCAACCATTGCCAATGCCATGATTTTACCAATTAGGGTAATCCAATAGGCTGAAAGATGCAGCGCCGAGGTTTCTGGCATGAGGTGCAGCCAGGGTAATATCAGCAATACTAAAAAGCATAAACCGATTAAAACGGCATTGCGCGGTGTATCTGATAGTAATTGGGTGATTCTCACAATTCTCTCCGTCGTTCACAAGTTCTCAAGGTAGTCTTAATCAACAAAGCGACCTTTCAGGGCAAATAAACCTTGTGGGCGTTTCTGAATAAACAGAATCACAAGAACCAATAACACAATTTTAGCCAATACTGCACCAATACCAATCTCGAGCACCGTGCCGCTGATACCCAAGCCTAAGGCGGCTAATACGGCACCCCAAACTTGGCCAACACCACCCACAACCACCACCAAGAAAGCATCAATAATATAGGTTTGACCCAAATCTGGCCCCACATTACCCACTTGTGCCAAAGCACAGCCGGCAAGACCTGCTAAGCCTGAACCCAGCCCAAACGCTAACATATCGATACGTGCCGAGGGGATACCCACTGATCGAGCCATCTGCCGGTTTTGGGTGACCGCGCGCACAAACAGCCCAAAGCGAGTTTTGTTGAGTAAGTAAATGAGCAGCCCCAAAACAATAGTGGTGAAGCCAATAATCGCAATGCGGTTGTAGGGCAACACAAGGCTTGTCGATACTTGATAAGCGCCACTAAGCCACGCGACGTTACTCACTTCAACATTTTGGGCCCCAAATAGCATCCGCACCAATTGCATTAAAATAAGGCTGACCCCAAAAGTGGCCAGCAAGGTTTCTAGCTCGCGCCCATACAAAGGCCGGATAACCACACGCTCAATAATCATACCGATAATAGCGCTGACCAAAAAAGCGGCGGGAATGGCGGCCAACAAATACCAGCCGACCATATCCGGCAAATAATGTTTGAATAAGTTTTGCACCACATAGGTGGCATAGGCACCAATCATAATTAGCTCGCCGTGCGCCATATTAATCACCCCCAGCAAACCAAAGGTGATGGCAAGGCCTAGCGCCGCTAACAATAAGATACTCGCGGTACTCATACCGGTAAAAACATGCCCGGTCCACGTGCTGATTTTGATGCGGTTGGCCACACTGCTTTCGGCATCAATTAGGGCGGATTTTAAAGCAGGGTCGAGGTTGTCAGCCGCCAATGCGTTTTGAATATCCAGCAATACTTGCGGGCTATCGCTGTCTGCTAGCTGCTGGACGGCCACAATCTTGGTGGCCACGTCACCATTTTTAAAATCGATACGGGCTTGTAGCGCGCCAAGCGCTTCTTTTACTTTAGAGTCGCTTTCTTTAACCGCAGCTGTGGTAATCATAACCGGGTCAACTTGATCGATATTGTCCGCTAAAATCTCGACCGCTTGTAAACGCTGCGCCGCTTTATCTGAGCTTAATTTAACCTTGGCTTGACCAAAAATAAGCGCCGAGCGCAAGACATTGGTGAGTGTCACTTGGGTTAAATCGGTTGGCCAATGACTCACTTCTTGGTTCTCAGGATACGTGAATAATTTATCGTCTTTGGTCATAATAAAGGGATGACCCTTATCACCCTGATATAAGGCATCATTTTTTATGTAGTCAACCAAGGTGTCCAAGCTTTCAGAAGTGCCTGGCCAATGATTGAGCATGGCTTGACGCTGAGTGAAATCAGCCGCGACAAATTGCTCAATGGGGTCGCCCGATGTCGTAGGTACGGCAGTTTGCGTCGGCACATTACTCGTTGCCGTATTATTTATCACGCTAGGGTCGCCGTCGGGTTGCGTTTGCGCTGTTTGAGCATAAGCGGGCACTAGGGTGGATAATATCGACACCATCAACAAGGAGATTAGGCAAAATGGCCGATAGTAAGATTGATGAATGGCTTTAGTTAAGCAAGCTAGATTCGCTATCAAGGCCTGGGTAAGATGGCGCTGCATATGCGGCTCCTTAGGGATGAAGGTTTTGTCATCGATAAACCCTTGCCGTCTAGTTAATTTTTAAAATAAAAAAAGCCAGAAAAAAAGGTAGAGCATCAGCAAGGGTTTATGGAAAACAACTTAAATAATTATCATGGAAAACTTGGGCACATAAGGGTGTCTAAACGTTTGCAAATAGCAAATAAACGTTGTCTCATCGCGATATACTGGGATGCTGCATCAGCTAGTGGTTTTTTGGCGTTAAAAAGAGGAAGTAAACTTCCTCTTTTAGGCAAAAACAGTCGTGTCAATTAAACCTGTCTTTTCGCTTCAATCGCTTCAACTATCTTTCTGCTTCCAATACAGGGGTTTAACCTGTATTTAACCCTGGTTACTTAGGGATATATGGGCTCCATGGCTCAGCGCGGATAACCTCAGGCGTTTTACTGATGATATCAAACTGACCATCGGCACGAATTTGTCCAATCATCACCGGTTTCCATAAATGATGGTTTTCCTCATCCATTTTTAACGTATAGCCAGATGGCGCATCAAAGGTTTGCCCGCCCATGCTGATACGTACTTTATCGACATCGGTCGTACCCGCTTTTTCAACCGCTTGTTTCCACATGTTGATACCCACATAGGTCGCTTCCATAGGGTCGTTGGTCACTACTTTTTCGGCGTTAGGCAAATTATGATCGATGGCATACTGCTTATACTTTTTAGTAAACTCACTATTCACCGGGTTTTTAACTGACATAAAGTAGTTCCATGCCGCTAAATGCCCTTGTAGCAAGCTGGTGTCAATCCCACGCAGCTCTTCTTCACCAACAGAAAACGCCATAACGGGGATATCAGATGCTTTAATACCTTGGTTGGCCAGCTCACGATAAAACGGCACGTTAGAATCACCATTCACCGTTGAGATAACCGCCGTCTTTTTACCGGTAGCGAATTTTTTGATGTTAGAGACAATGGTTTGATAATTACTAAAACCAAATGGGGTGTATTCTTCCATAATGTCTTCTTCGGCCACCCCTTTAGATTTTAAGAAAGCTCTTAAAATTTGGTTGGTGGTACGAGGATAAACATAGTCAGTACCTAGCAATACAAAGCGTTTATTACTGCCACCCTCAGGGCTCATTAAATACTCAACCGCAGGGATGGCTTGCTGGTTTGGCGCAGCGCCCGTATAAAAAATATTTTTAGATTGTTCTTGGCCTTCGTACTGCACCGGATAGAACATCAAACCATTGAGCTCTTCAACCACCGGCAATACTGATTTACGTGATACCGATGTCCAGCCGCCAAAAATAACATCTACTTTATCTTGAGTCAGCAATTGGCGGGCTTTTTCCGCAAATAACGGCCAGTCAGAAGCCGGATCGACGACCACCGGTTCAAGCTGCTTGCCCAACACACCGCCTTTGGCATTGATTTCGTCAATCGTCATCAACGCGGTGTCTTTTAACGAGGTTTCCGAGATGGCCATAGTACCAGATAATGAGTGTAAAATGCCCACTTTGATGGTATCGCCACTTGCCGCTGGGGCGGTGGCGGGTGTTGTTGCGCTCGCAGTTGCTGGCGCAGCTGGCGTGGTTTCGGCATCTGCTTTGGGAGCCGTTTCGGCAGGTTTTTGGCAACCCATCAAGCTTAAGCTGCCGATAACCGCTACGGCAAGTAGTGACAAGCGAGATTTATAAGCGGTGGCACAAGGCTGAGTAGTGGCGAATAAAGCAGTTGTTGACATCGTGTTCTCCTAAGGATTAAGTAATATAGCAAATTTGTAATAGACTGTAATTGACAGTAATATTACTCCAATATTCGTGCCAAAAAAAAATCAATAATCGTGCCTTGAAACTGGTCAATATCGCCGTTAATCGCTAAGTTGCCAATATTTATTGCACCAAATTTGCCTATTACACCTCATAATTCAATATATTGCACCAAGTAAATACTATACTCAATTAATTATTGACCATAAAATGCACTATTTTGGAATTTTAGTTTAAATGTCTAACTTTAGGAGACACTATGTGTATCACTGCCATCGCTTGGCAACTGTTTGATAACTTACCCTTAGTACTACTGTCTAACCGCGATGAGTTTTTTTATCGGCCCACCACGCCGGCGCACCAATGGCCGGATGCCCCTATTTTTGCCGGTCGCGATGATAAAAGTGGCGGTACTTGGCTGGGCATTCATCAGCAGCAAGATGTAAAGCCGCTTAATCGTCATAATACTGTCCATCATAGTACTATTAATCAAAAAGCTATTAATCAAAAAGCTATTAATCAAAAAGCTATTAATCAAAAGACTATTAATCAACATGGTATCCGCCAAAACGGACGCTGGGCAGCGGTATTGAATTTTCGTGAGGGTAGTGACAAGGTGCAAGCCAACCCAGAGCAGCGCTCACGTGGCGAATTAATCACCCGTTTTTTAATTAGCGACTTATCGCCATTGGCCTTTGCCCGCCAAATTGAGTTAACCGCCTATGCAGGGTTTAACCTGATTGTTGGCGATGTTCAGCAAGCGGTGCTGGTTAATAACCGTGGCTATCCACCCACCGTGCTGCACAGCGGCCTGCATATCCTATCAAATGGTCAGCCAGATAGCGATTGGTTTAAGTGTGAACGCTTGCGGGGACGGGTACGCCAAGAAGTGCTACCGTTAATAAGTGAAAGCCTGGCTTTTTATGACGCTGATTTTGACTATTGGCAAGCGGCGGCATGGGCAGTATTGGAAGATTGCCAGCAGGCGCCAGATGAACAGCTACCACAAACGGGGTTGCCGCCAGCGTTCGAGAAATCGTTATCGGCCATTTGTATCGATACACCAGACCTGCCAACCTACGGCACGCGCACCCAAAGTATTTTGACCCTAAGTGGCACGCCTAAGCAATCAGCGCAGCGGACGTCAAATCGGCCTGTATTAAGGTTGGATAGCCGTGAGTATCTGCGTATTCTGTAGGCTAAAACTTGTTATACCAAACCTAAAAATTATAATTTTCAGATTTGGTATAACAAGCAAATTGCCAAAAGCAAAAAGCCCGCATCATTGAATACGGGATTTTTTTAAAGAATAATCGTAAATAACCAAGGCTTTATAAACTAGGCTGACGTTATGCCTGAATCAAGTGATTGCTTTGTTCAGGAATAATTAACTCCTTATTTAAGGGGAGCTCTTTGGCAAGTTGTTGCAGCGCACGGCGGTAAACGCCACGCTTAAAATGCACCACTTGACCCAGCGGATACCAATAGCTGACCCATTCCCAATGGTCAAATTCTGGTTTAGCGGTGTCGAAGCGGATGTGTTCGGTATTCGGCTCATCTAGCTGTAGCAAAAACCACTTCTGTTTTTGTCCAATGCACAAAGGTTGTTGCCCATGGCGTATATAGCGTTTGGGTAAACGATAACGTAACCAATTGTCAGTTACGGCTAGCAATTGAACATGTTTGGGATATAAACCTACTTCCTCCCACAGTTCGCGATACATGGCATCAAGGGGGGTTTCGCCCGTATCAATGCCCCCTTGCGGAAACTGCCAAGAATTATGACCAACGCGTTTCGCCCATAGCACTTGTCCTTTTGTGTTTGCTAAGATGATACCGACATTGGCCCGAAAGCCGTCTGTATCAATCATGATGAAAACCTTAACAATGCTTAAAAATGGTGGTTACCAAAGTAAACTCAATAGTCTGTCTCTATTTAATGATTATAAACGGATTAGAGGATTGCTAGGATGGATACTAGTCATTCCTTGCGGCGTTACAACAACCCTTAAGACAGATACATTGAGAATCGTTACTGCTATTAAACCAGTAAACCCAGATAAATGGTAATTTTATTTTGCTATAAAATGTTTCATAGCGTATCTGCACGGCTCGTCGCTTCATGTTGATAGTGAGTGGTCACAATGACCAGGTGCTTTATCATACTTATACTTTTAATCCTGTGGCACTTAAACAAACCCTCTCAATGTCCATCACCCTGTACCATACGCTATTCAATAGCGCCGGAGCGTGACCAGCTCGGCATCTGTAAGCCCGGCATTTTATGCATCCAAATATACACCGCTTTACCGGCTAAGTTCTTCTCAGGCACAAATCCCCAAAAGCGGCTGTCGGCACTGCGGTCACGGTTATCCCCCATCACAAAATAATTGCCCTCGGGCACGGTGATTTGCCATTGTCTGCCGCCTGTGGCAGTCACCTCAGGGGCAAACTGTTGCAAAAATTCGCCATACTGCGAGCCATTGACCTGCTCTAAATAGCGTACCAAATGCGCATGATTGGGCAGCTGCTCTCGATAATAACTGGCATGGTTTTCCTCCTCTTGACCAAGTAACGCCGCTTGCTGTGCTGACAATACCTCCCCATCTGGCATAGCGCCTGCTGTAATCAGCTGTGTGGTAAGTTGGGCATCAGGCATATAGTTAGCAGGCAGGGTAGCAACCGGCTGGCCGTTAATCGACAACACCCCCTCCTGATAAGCAACCGTATCACCCGGCAGACCAATCATCCGTTTCACGTAGTAGGTTTTTGGGTCTTTAGGGTAGCGAAAAACCACAACGTCGCCATGCTGAGGATGCCCTGTTTGCATAATCTTCAAGTGGCTCAGCGGTAAGCGTAGCCCATACGCCATTTTATTCACCGCAATAAAATCGCCCGTGTATAAGGTGGGCACCATTGAGGACGAGGGGATGACAAATGGCTCAATAATAAAAGAGCGCACAATGAGCAAAATGGCGAGCACAGGTAAAAACTCATAAGCATTGCGGATGGCAAAATTCTCTTTGCCCTTGCCCCGCGTTTTGCGCTGCTTAAAAAATACTTTATCCAGTAACCAAAGCAGCAAAAGTACCAGTGTTAACGGCACTAAAATTAAGTTAAAATCAAAGTTCATCTATTAAGCCTATTGCCTTTACATGTAGTGAGAGTCGTCTGCCACTTTTCTATAATTATAAACGCTATCGCCGTCGCTTTGCTGATGGATATAGGCTATTCATCATGGTTTTTGTTACCATAGCCACACCGCCTCGTCTCATCTTAAGTTAATCGCCATGCTATCGCCGCAAATCCATTGATAGCATCGCAATCACAGGAACTCAATAATGTCTGACCAATCTCTCGCCTCTGAAAAAAACCCAAACCATAATCCAGCGGATATGCCCCTACAAGGAAGCGTAGTTTGGGTTGATGATGTGCATTTTACGGGCACTGCGCCCTCTGGCAATATCGTCTCGATGGATGCCAATAAAATAGAAGGGGCGAGCCCCATGGAACTTCTGTTATTGGGATTGGGGGGCTGCGCCAGTTATGATGTGGTGAGCATTCTTAAAAAAGGCCGCCAAGACGTCAGTGATGTGCGGTGCAAACTATCCGCCATGCGAGCCGATACGGTGCCTGCGGTGTTTACCGATATTCATCTGCACTTTGTGGTCACCGGCAACAATATCAAAGACAAACAAGTGGCCAAAGCCGTTGCCCTATCCGCAGATAAATACTGCTCTGCCAGTAGTATGCTAGCCGCAGGCGGCGTCACTATCACCCACGACTTTGAAATTGTCGCCAGTTAGTCGTTTAGACACTTCATTGCCTGTTAAATACTTCGTTGCTTTATTAAACGGTATCACTACGACGCTTACAAGGACTACCCCATGACCGCAGTGTCAAGCTTACTTTCTGACAGCGCCGATATCGCCATTTGGGCGATGATGGCGGCCAGTATATTACCATTTATCTTTGCCCTATTGGCCAAGATAATGGGCAAGTTTAACCTAAAAGACAACGCCGATCCCCGTGCTGCCCTAGCCAAGGTGACTGGTCGCGCTGCTCGAGCCAATGCGGCGCAGCAAAACAGTTTTGAAAGCTTGCCCATATTTTTAGCCGCAGTGCTGGTGGCGATGCTGTTTTTTGTGCCGCAAACTGCGATTAATAACCTCGCCGTCCTGTATGTGCTGATTCGTATTGCGTATGGTATGGCGTATATCCTAAATCTACCGACCTTTAGATCGATACTGTGGGCCTTGTCCATAGCGTGCTGCTTGATGCTGTTTTACTTGCCGATTCGGTTAAGTTTTTAAATACTTAATAATGCTTTCGCGGTCTTTTTCACGTTTGATTGGTGTCCATAGTGCTTGTGCCTCGTTGTAGCCTTTAGATAACATGGCCAACCACTGTTTATAGCGCCCCACCAATGCCATAGCATGTTTGGCCTCGCCCTGCAAAAACGCAAGTTGATAGGGCAACAGCTGCGCCCACGTCATGGTTATTTCTGGCTTATCTACATTGGCAATTAAATCGGGGCGGGTTACAGCGCCGCGGCCCAACATCACATGCGCTGTGTTGGCTTGCTCGCAACATCGCTTTGCCTGCTCAAAATTCCAAATCTCGCCATTGGCAATTACCGGAATAGGCAACTGGGTAAATTGGGCTATTTTATCCCAGTAGGCAGGCGGCTTGTAGCCTTGGGTTTTGGTGCGGGCGTGTATCGTCAGCCAGTCAGCCCCGCTGTCAGCAATGGCTTGTTGAATATCACCCATATTGCTAGTATCGCTATAACCCAGACGGATTTTGGCCGATACGGGAATGTGGCTGGGTACTTTACTGCGCACTGCGGCGATGATATCTCGCATCACCCTTGGCTCCTCTAGCAGCACGCTACCGCCGCGGTGACTATTGACCGTTTTGGCAGGGCAACCAAAATTTAAATCGATTGCCAAGGCGCCAAGCGAGCAGGCAACCAATGCTGTTTCTGCCAATAGCTGTGGGTGGCTGCCGAGCAGTTGCACGTGTATGGGGGTGCCGCTTTGGGTGCGGCTGCTGGTTTTTAATTCTGGCACATAGCGATAAATAACGTGGGCTGGCAAAACGTGCTGGGTCACCCGAATAAACTCACTCACCGACCAATCATACGGCCGACCTAAATCGCTGGCGATTTGAGTGAGTATGCGCCGCATCAACGGGTCGGATAAGCCTTCCATGGGGGCAAGCAAGCGTACGGGGGTGACAAAAAATTGGTTGGCAAAGGACATAGCGCTCACAGGTTTAGGGTGTTGGGCAGGGTTTAATACAGGCAGTCATCGTGATGTAACCTAAGCGGCCACCCCAAAAAGGCGACCTATCAACGACGTGGCTAACATGGCCAAGGCACCCCAAATGACCACTCGAGTCATCGCGGGCATGACAGGTGCGCCGCCTAAGCGGGCAGAGGCTATCCCTAAACCTATCAGCCCCACTAAAGTCAACGCCATCAGTGCATAAACTATGTTAAACGCGGCGAATAAAAACAAGCCTACAATAGGCACAATGCCGCCACAGATAAAGGCAATGGCTGAGGCGATTGCCGCTTGCAAAGGGTGTGCCTCACTGACAGTCGTCAGCCCAATCTCATCTCTTGCGTGGGCTTCTAGGGCATCTTTTTCAGTTAACGCGACAGCGACCTGATGAGCAAGCTGACTATTAAGGCCGCGCCCTTCATATATCTTGGTCAATTCAAGCAGTTCACGTTCGGGGTTATGGGTCAGCTCGTAGCGTTCTTTGGCCAGATCTGCCGCTTCGGTATCAGCTTGAGACGATACCGATATATATTCTCCTGCTGCCATAGAAAATGCACCCGCAGTTAGCGCTGCGATGCCGGTCAATAGCAAGGCTTGACTGCTTTGATGAGCGGCTGCCACCCCGACCAATAAACTCGCTGTTGATATTAACCCATCATTTGCGCCCAAAACCGCCGCGCGCAGCCAATTATTACGCTCACTTAAATGAACCTCTTGATGAATAGATAGCGACATAGCAAATCCTTTAGTATAGTAGCTTCATCTAGTAACTTCCTGCTCTATTATAGCCGGTCAGCCAACGCCTTAATAGCCTAAACACTTCATAGCCAAACTGCGCGAAACTAACGGCTCACCACTCGTAAATCAGCAATCAGTTGTTCAAGATGCGCTTTGCCCTGTTTACTCCAAATATTATACTGGCAGTGGTTGTCTGCTAAAGTGAGGTACGCAAGCCATTGAGCATTGGGATTGCCGCCTTCACGCCCATAAGTCAACTCGGTGCCATCGTCATAAACGTGGTAATCATGCCAAATGGCTAAATGGCCAACAGGTGCAGCAATCCCCGTATTGGCAACGCCGTACGCACTACGCAGTTCGGGTATGTCATAAGCCACACCCCAACCGCCGGAAAAATTGGCACGGCGAACGCTGTGGTTTAGCAGCTGCGAATCGGCGTTGTTAGGTAACACCAACAATGGGCATACGTTATGATTGGCAGACTTTTTCCACTCGGCTACATACACTTGGTCTGTGGCCGTCGCCAAAATCGGCGTTTTGCGCCAAGACTGTGGAATGGATGCCGGTGGGCTGATAGCCGCTACCGATTTGGGACGATTGCTATCGGTAATCAGTGGGATTTCGGTGAAGACCGGTCTACTGTTATTAACGCCATTATTATTAACGCCATTATTATTAACACTATTGTTATTAGTGCTGTCTTTGGGCGGCACCTGTTTCACAATAGTCGGCATAGCAGTATTAGAAGGATTGCCAATGGCATTACTGAGATTGGACTGACAAGCACCCAACCCTAACATAACAACAAAAATAAAGCCTAAGGTTGCCCCTCTAAGCGGGCGGCGTGTTATTGGCTGATGGGTTAAACGCAAGTTTTGAGTCAACATGGCCTAGCTCCTTTTATATCAACTATATCAACATTATGTGTTTTGTGGGCTGTTGCACGGACCTACAAAGATAGCCTGCAAAAATAACTTGCAAAGATAACTTGCAAAGATAAACAGACACACACCATGACAGGTTTGATGCCTGCAATTATAGTCAACGAGCCCATCAAATACTATAGCAATTTGGTGTTTGTAGCTGCGAATATTAATATCAAATTTGATATCAAAAATTAACATCAAAAAAAGCGTGTTTAAGTGCTATAAATCACTTTTTTGCCCGATTTTAAACCAGAGATTAAGTCTTTGATATTGGCAATATCTAGGTTGTCTTTAGCTCGGGTACAAGCGACATACAGCAGGCGCAGCTCTTCGGGGCTAATTTTTACCCCATGCGTGGTTACGTCATAATAAAAATCGTCATCCAGTTGTACCCGTCCCCATTCAAGCCCTTTGGCCTTATGAGCAGTAGATATCACATAATCGGCGTCTGCCACATTGCTTAAACTATTGACCGCTCGGGTCAACACATTGGTACCATGGTCATCCACCAGTTTGACTAGGGTTTTAAGGTCACTACCTTCGGTGGTTTCAGAATAATCCTGCACATCGCCCCAACTATAAAAATAAGCCAGCTCGGGCACGCCATACGCAGGCTTGCCTGCTTTTAGGCTTTCGGCTGCCTGACAAAAATTAAGAATCCTATCGGCGTCGGCTTGCAATGCCACTTTATGCCCATTTTTAAGCCCAGCCAGCAGTTGTGCCATCGCCGCCGCATTGGTACGGCATAAAATGGCATCTTTGCGACCATTGGCCAGTATTTTAGACGTCTGCGAGTTGCGCTTGGGGTTGCCTTTTAACGGCACCTCTTCTTGCAAGGCATTTAGCAATAAGTTTGCCACCTCAGCGATAGACTCTCCAAAGCGAAAGGACTGGGTCAACAAGGTTTGCGGCAAGGGCAATTTTTTCATCGCATTGACCGCGCCGCGCCATTCATAAATTTGCTGATGCGCATCACCCACATAAATCACCTGTTTGGGCTGCTGGGTCAAAATGCCCATCATTAGCGGGTCGGCATCTTGCGCCTCATCAAACAAAATAAAATCGGCCGGTATCGTGGGCTTGGAGAGCGCCCATAGTTTAAGATAAATATCATGGCCAATGCCCGCCGGATGACGCGTATCCACCGATTGTAGCCAGCGTTGTTCGACAGCAGGGTACAAGGTCTCTCGCAACTGTTCGGCGTCGGCGGCGCTCACCCAGCTTGGAAACTGCAAATGCCTTGGCGCCGGGTAGCTGGCATGGGTGCTACAAAAATGGCTCACCGCATCGCTAACAAAGCGAGCTTGGCGGGCGGGCGTCAGGTTGATATAGCTGCTTTTACCATCCACTTGCCTACGTACTTGCAGCGTACGTAGCCCCAAATCATCGCCCAACCGCTTAGGTGAAAAACGGGGTAGGGATAACTTAGCCGTGATATCACGGGGTACATGACGATAGGCCAGCGAGTGAAAGGTGCGGCAATCCACATGATTAGGAAACCGCTGCTGCGCCTCCGTGGCAATCCCTTTGTTAAATGCCAAATAAAGCCCGCGCCCGCGCAGCCGCTCGGCAATCAGGTTTAACGTGGTGGTTTTGCCTGCACCGGCATACGCCACCACCTTAAAAGACTTGCCATCCATTGCCATATTTAAGGCAGCTAACTGCTCATCGGTGGGGTGGGTAACATAAGCAGGCGCTGAATCTACAACAGAGGACGACATAACAAAACCTTAACCTTAGATAAAGGGTGAACCAAAGCAAAACAAACAAAGCGATAAACTAGGAAGCATGAGCTTACGGGGCAAAGCGAGAGGCTATCTAGAATGTACTTGAATCCAGAACCCAAAACCCAAAACTCATAGATAGGCTGCGTTAAAATGCAAGGCGTGGGCTGCAAAGGGGATGACAAATCTGTGTTGAGATAGTGATATAGGATGATTTTGAACTTACGAGTATAGCAGATATAAAAAGAGGTTTTAAGAGATGACTAAGTTTGCCTATCGTTCACCATATTAAACAATCACCCATTAGGCGCGTATCAAAAACGAGTCACTATCTAAGCATTCTAAGCATTCTAAGCATTCTAAGCATTAGTCACTGAGCTCGATAGCGGTTTCTTTACGTTTAATTAGCAACCGCGCGGCCAGTAACCCCATTTCGAACAAGAATAACATGGGGATAGCCAGCATAAACATAGACGGCACGTCGGGCGGCGACAACACCCCTGCAGCCGCAAAACAGCCCACTATGATATAGCGGCGTTTATCGGCAAGCGAGGCGGCACTAACGATACCGCTTGCGACCAAAAGAAACACAAAAACCGGAATCTCAAATGTGACCCCCGATACCATCATGATTTTGACGGCAAAGTTTAAATAGCTTTCCATATCGGGCATAGACACCACATTGGAGGGCACAATGGTGACCAAAAACTGCAAGGCACGTTGCAGGATAATAAAATAAGCAAAGGCCACGCCTGTATAAAACAAGAGGATAGAGGAGACCAAAATAGGTATTGCGATACGCTTTTCAGACTGATATAGCCCGGGTGCCACAAACGACCACACTTGGTATAAAATAAAAGGAATAACGACAAAGATAGCCAGCATCACGCACAATCGCACTTGTGCCATAAAACCACTGACCAAATCAGTGGCCACGATATTTGAGCCATGAGGCAAGGATGTGACTAGCGGCTGTGAGAACAAATAATAAATCTCATTGAAAAAAAATCCCATTGGGATAAGCGCAATCACAATAGCCATCATAATTTTGATTAAATGGGCGCGAAGCTCAATAAGATGCTCAGTAATCGGCATGTCTGCGAGATTGTCGGCCGCTGTTTTCGTCTTGGCAACCTTTGCAGCCTTGGCATGGGTAGCGCCGCGCTTTTTATGATCCCCACGCTGTGTAGCCACAGGTATGGATGTGGCTGTGGTAGCAGACAATTGCGAAGTGCTGCCGGTGGTTATAGCCTGAGGTACAGTATTGGCAGTATTGGCAGTATTGGCTATATTAGCGTTGTCGGCATTGTTGTCGGCATTGTTGACGTCAAGTTCACTCATAGCACTTTTTCCCCCCTCGATGTCGGCTGTGTCACACCAGTATCATCAAGGTATAGGGTGCTTTCATGTAACAGTGGCTGAATTTGATAGTTTGGCAACAAGGGGGCAGGGGGCAACCGTTTGGCACGATCATAATCGCCCAACACAAACCACCTATGCTGCCAAGGGCGATTCGGCGGCTCTATCTCGTTCATTTTTTTGTCAAAGTTGGTCTGTGTATCAATCGGATTAAGAGGCGCCTCTGACTTAGGGGCAGATGCTTGTGGGGATATGGCGGCTGGATTAGGGGTTTGAAGCGGCAGTATGGCGGTAGCTGCGGGTAGGGAGTCTGGAGTATCTAGGGAGTCTGACTGTTTTTGCAGTTTAGCCGCTGTTTCAGACTCGCGTTTTAATGCCTGCATATTGCCACGCAGCTGCGCCATCTCTTTTTGCATATCCGCCTCAGCTTGGCGGATTTTAGCCAATTCTTCTTGCATTTTTTGCCGAGTTTCGGCCAAGTCAAGCTCAGCCTCCATTTCCGTCTTTAAAGTGTTTACCGTACGTCGAAATTTGGCGTAATACGTCCCCGCTTTACGTACCGCATGCGGTAGTTTTTCGGGGCCTAATACGATTAAAGCAATAATACCGAATACGATTAACTCGTAAAAACTAAAGTCAAACATTTGCCAAATATCCTACCTTTACACCAGCAGTACTTAAAAAGATAAAAAGAATAGGCTAAGCGTGGGGTTCTTTCACTTTAATAATCTCATCAACCTTAATACCGTTTTCATGCTTGCTAGCATCAAGATGATCATTATTCACCTCTGGTGTTTCATGGTTGAGCACCCGATTGGGCTGATGTTTTTGAGCGTGCCGCTCGTTGTCATCCCTCACCGCATCTTTAAAACCTTTGACAGCGCCACCAAGATCTTTACCGGCATTTTTAAGCTTCGTTGTCCCAAACACCAACACCGCTATGCCAAGGATAATGATCAACTGCATTGGAGATAAACCCATAGTCTTGTCCTTAATATCAGAAACTGAGCCAAATGCTATAATAAAACTGCGAAAATACCTGATAACACACAAAAAATATTATTGACGGTAAAACTTGAAGGGTATTAGCGGCTATTTTTCTCCTCGATACCCGATAAGCCAAAGCGCCTTGCTAACTCTATTAACACCCGCTCGGACTTGACATTAAACCACGCTAATGTGACCACTGTGTGAAACCAGACATCGGCTATCTCATAAACCAAATCATCCACCAAAGCCTCAGTCGCAATAGTGCTGCTGGTATCATAAGAGATGCCAGGCATTTGCCTGGGGTCTATATCACTTGGGACCATATCATTAGCAGCAGCTAAATCCTTAGCAGCAAGCACCGTCTCGATAGCCTCTTCGCCTACCTTTTCTAAAATCTTATTGATACCTTTGGCGTATAAACTTGCAACATATGAGCTATCGGCACTGGCCTGTTTGCGCTCGGCCAATATAGCATCTAGCTGGTTTAAAACGTCGCTCGCCTGTACCTGCCTTGGCGTATCCGGCATATGACTAGGGTCTGCGTTTAAACCAATATCCAGTGGCTGCTGGCTTGCCCCATAAATAGCGCTCGGGTCTTTTAAAATGGGTGCAAACGTATGCCACTTAGGTTCACCGCTCGATAACGCCAAGCGGCGATAAAAACAAGAACGACGTCCAGTATGACAGGCTATAGCACCTACCTGAGTCACCTTTAATACAATAGCATCAGCATCGCAATCTAGATACATCTCATGCACGTGTTGAGTATGCCCTGACGTTTCGCCCTTACGCCATAACGTACCACGTGAGCGAGAGAAATAGATGGCAGTTTTGGTTTGCGCCGTCTGTTGTAGCGCTTCTTTATTCATCCAAGCCAGCATTAAGATATCGCCTGAGTCTTTATCTTGCGCAATAGCCGGCACTAAGCCGTCTGCATTAAATGCCACGTCGCTTAACCAGGCGTCTGTAGCCTCAAAAGCACACGCTTTTTGAACGCCAACTGCGGCACTTAAATTGGCATCTGTTGGATAGCTATCATCATGTTCTAAATCAAGGTTTGCCATTAGGGGTAGCTCAGTATCTGCATCAAAAGATGGCCAAATATAGCGAACATAAAGGGCTGTCCAATTTATATAACGGAATGGGTGGGCGAGTGGATGAGCCGTGAGCCGCAATGTTTAGGCGCTATGCCTGATTAATAAGCAAATGGTTAATTAGCACATGATTAATCATGATTAATAAAGCAAGGCCGCTCATGCTGGCTTATCCAGTATGCTGGCTATTTTGCAACTATCTCCTATATTTTACAAGTCTATTTTATAAGCATACTGATGTGCTATTTATAAAAATGACAGCAACAATGACAGCAGCAATGACAGCAACGCGCAGGTGCCAAATAAGGTGGACAAGAACAACCGTTGGTCCCGTCATCTAGGCTGGGCGCGCTAAGAAGTCAGTAAGCAGGTTAAGGCAGATGCAATTTGCCGTGATAAACATATTTGCTGGCTTTTTGGGACTTATTGGCTTGTTGAGAGTAGTGCCATGAATTATTAAATTGATAATCAATGACTACCCCATGAGAGCCCCTAAATCATTGCTAAATCAGGCGGCAAACAGCTTATTAATCGACTAACGGCTATAGGATAAAACCTTTAAAATTCAAAACTTGGGGTGTCTATAGCATCTTTGATGGCTTTACTCATTGGCACTGCCTTATTTGCTCGATAATCGTAACTGATAAAGCTGATTTGGGCTTTTGCAACCAAAGAATTGTCATACATGCGCGATACTTTTAACATCAGATCGCCACCATTTTTACCCAGATTACTGACACCAACTTCAAACAATAATTCTTCACGCGCCCGCGCCCGGCTCACCACATTAATCGCCATATCATTGGCCAGCAACCCTTGATAGTCGGCGTTAATATCTTTAATACCCCGCGAAAAGAAAAAACGGGCTCGGGCTTCCACCAATAGGGCGGCTAAGGCTTCGATAGTAAGGTATTGGCCCACGTCAATCTCTGTATTGCGCACCCGCATGACGGTTTCAAAAACAAAAATGCTGTCATCGGTCTTGATATCAAATTTCGCCATTTCTGTGTCCTTGTTATTATTGTTTTCGATGCTGCGATTTTGCCATACAGTTAAAATTTATAAGCGCTTTGGTGACGACAACTTCATACTCATAGGGTCACGCAATAACCACTACTATATAATATTTTACTGCAAAAAGAAGAGAAAAATATACCCAATTCAGTGTGATTATGTGTAGTCACCGCAAAAGCAGCGCCAAGGTTATAGATTTTCTTAACCTTATCATTGGTTTAAACTTAAAATCTATTCCAATTTAAAATGATTTTTAACTGTCTATCGCTCATTAGGGCATGCCTGTCTGCTTCTCAACTATCGATTTGCAGCTTACTAACCTATGGCCAAAGCTTGCCGATATAGCTAGCATAGTCGGCTAGCTTAAACCTATTAGTTAATTGGTTAACCAATTTTTTATTGGTTATCGCTTTAAATTCTGCTAGAATACGCAATCCCCACCTCAAGGCAGTATGTTGCCCTGTCTTTTGTGCCGTTGTCGCTATTGTAAGTAGTAGCAATGATATGGATATGATACAGGCTAGCAATGACTGACGAACAGGTTTTCCCTTGGCTGTTAGGGTGATATGCCTATTCACTGATGACGTATCTCGTACGGTGAGATGAGTATGTTCACTAACAACAAAGTATAAGAGGTTCTGATGAAAGTTAAAATGAAAACCCATCGCGGCGCTGCGAAACGGTTTAAAAAAACGGCAAATGGCTTTAAGCGCAAGCAAGCCTTCAAGCGTCACATTCTGACCAAAAAGTCTCCTAAACGTATTCGTCAATTACGTGGTACGAAACTGGTTCACATTGCTGATGTCGCATCAGTACGTCGTATGTGTCCTTATTTATAACCCACTTAGTTTCTAGGACAGCTTAGCAATAATGGCTAAAGCGTTGTTTGTTAAGTCATTTTACTTAAGTGTTACATAAGTTTTACTTAAGTCACTGTTCAGACAAATCAATTTATTAGGAGTATTTTATGGCCCGTGTTAAACGTGGTGTACAAGCAAGTCGCCGTCACAAAAAGATTTTAAAGCGCGCTAAAGGGTATTATGGTGCTCGCTCGCGTGTCTATCGTGTGGCGGTACAAGCCGTGACCAAAGCTGGTCAATATGCGTACCGTGATCGTCGCAACAAAAAACGCACGTTTCGCCGTTTGTGGATTGCCCGTATCAATGCTGGTGCTCGTCTAAATGGTCTAAGCTATAGCCGTTTTATTAATGGTTTAAAGCTTGCCAATATTGAGATAGATCGTCGTGTTTTGGCAGATATTGCGATGCATGATGCGACGGCTTTCACCGCATTGATTGAAAAAGCAAAATCTGCACTGGTTTAGTGGCTTAAATTTAAGGCCTGAAATTTAGGGCCTTAAGTCTTACGTTCTGTTGCTGACAGGTTGGTCTCTAGCTTATATTATAGGGATAGCCTGCACACATTATCCTGATTCGTCTAACAAAGCCATCGCATTCGATGGCTTTTTTTGGTTTATTTGCTTACAATTAAAGTCGGTAGTTGCCGCCTATTTCTAAGGTGCTGACCTGACTCAACACACCCTATAAACCTTGAGAACGCCCATGACTCAAAGCAACCCTTCGGCCGCTACTTGTAATGATGCAAGCCTGCCATCAAACCCTCATCCTGACAATGATTTAGCCTCTTTAATCGCCAGTTTGCCGGTATTGTCTGCTACCTTAAGCGAGCTCAATGCAACCGAGTTGCAGTCCTATACACAAGCGGTTCAAGACGTCATAAATAAGGTTGTCTCTGCCACCGATTTACAGCAGTTACGGGTCAGTTTAACTGGCAAAAAAAGCCCGCTCACCGTTTGGTCAAAGCAGATGGGCAAACTTGATGCGGACAGTAAAAAACTACTGGGCGGCTGGCTTTATCAAGTGCGCAGTACCATAACGGATAGCCTCAATAATCAGCAAGAGAGTATCAATACAGCGGCGTTGCAACAAAGGCTTGACGCTGAGCGTATTGATATCAGTTTGCCCGCACGCGGTCAGCAAAAGGGCCAATTGCATCCTGTGACGATGGCCGCACAGCGCATGCAGCACTTTTTTATACAAGCTGGTTTTAATGTGGCGACAGGCCCTGAGGTTGAAAGCGATTATTATAACTTTGAAGCCCTGAACATTCCCTCGCATCATCCCGCTCGGGCGATGCACGATACTTTTTATTTTGATGCCGAGCATTTGCTACGCACCCACACCAGCCCTGTGCAGATTCGCACCATGCAAAACAGTGCGCCGCCTATCCGTATTATCTGCCCAGGCCGAGTGTATCGCAATGATTCAGATCAAACCCACTCGCCTATGTTTCATCAGTTAGAAGGATTAATGGTCACCGAGCGCTCGACATTTGCAGAGCTTAAGGGGCTGATTAACGAATTTTTAGAGGCCTTTTTTGCCAAATCATTAACCATACGTTTTCGGCCCTCTTTCTTTCCGTTTACCGAGCCTTCAGCAGAAGTGGATATTTTGGCAGACAATGGCAAGTGGCTTGAGGTCATGGGCTGCGGTATGGTACACCCTAAAGTGCTCACCAATTGCGGTATCGATAGCGCAAAATACACCGGCTTTGCCTTTGGGATGGGCATTGAGCGTTTTGCCATGCTGTACTATGGCATTGATGATTTACGCCTATTTTTTCAAAACGATGTGCGTTTTTTACGTCAGTTTGGCTAAGCTTAGTTAGTTTGATTAAGTTAGTTTGATTAAGTTAATTAAGAGCCCTACTTTGGCTATAGCGGCATCGCACAGTAGCCGTTGCAGCGTTTGACGCTGGCAAGGCTGAGCTTATTGACCGGCTAAATCTATGACAATAATCCCTTAAAACCCTTTTGAGAACGTTATGAAAATTAGTGAGCAGTGGTTACGAGAATGGGTCAACCCCAATAATACCACCGAAGCATTGGCAGACCAGTTAACCATGGCAGGGTTAGAGATTGATGCCATAACCACGGTTGCTGCAGAGTTTAGTGGGGTGGTGGTGGGCGAGGTCATTGCGATTGAGCCGCATCCCGATGCCGATAAGCTAAAAGTCACCCAAGTCAATATTCATCCCGTCGGGTCGCAGTCAGCAGAGTCACCGCAGCCAGCATTACAAATTGTTTGCGGAGCGCCAAATGTGACGCTTGGGATGAAAGTGGCGGTTGCCACGGTAGGGGCGACGCTGCCAACCAGTGATGGTAAAGGTTTTAAGATTAAAAAAAGCAAACTGCGCGGGGTAGAGTCGCAGGGGATGCTGTGCGGCGCCTCAGAGATTGACCTACCCGATACGATGGATGGATTACTCGAATTGCCTAAGGATGCACCCATAGGTGCCAATATTCGTGATTATTTAGGTTTGGATGCCAAAATTTTAGACGTGTCAATTACGCCCAATCGTGGCGACTGCCTTAGTGTGCTGGGCCTTGCTCGTGAGATTGCGGTCATCAACAATCTGCCCGCCATGCCAGCCGCTAAGACATCTATGGTCGTCGCCCCAGAGCTAATAGCGAGCGCTCCTTCTGTGACGGTAACGGCATCGAGTGGTTGCCCGCGTTATTTAGCGCAACCTGTATTTGATATCAACCGTAGCATAGCCACCCCAAAATGGATGCAGCAAGCTTTGCTGCAAAGTGGCCAGCGGCTACATAACTTTTTGGTCGATGTGACCAATTATGTGCTTTTAGAATTAGGGCAGCCGTTACACGCATTTGATGCCGATAAAATCAGCGGCTCAATAGTGGTGCGTGAGGCGGTAGCTGGCGAACAATTGCAACTGCTCAATGAGCAGACAGTCACCTTAACGGGCGATGAGCTAGTCATTGCCGATGATAACGGCATACTGGCCTTAGCCGGTATTATGGGCGGCATGCGCAGCCGGGTGACCGATGCGACGACCAACATTGTGTTAGAGAGTGCTTTTTTTGCACCACTGGCCATTGCCGGTCGCGCCCGCCGCTTTGGGCTACATACCGATGCCTCACAACGTTTTGAGCGGGGGGTGGATTTTGAATTGCCAAATACCGCCTTAGCACGTGCTGTTACCCTAATTGTCGATATTACCGAGGCTCAAGCCGGGCAGATAACCCGAGTAGAAGCGCTTGAATATCTGCCACCTCGCCAACCTATTGTGTTGCCTCTGCAAAAGGTGAAGGACGTCATCGGCATCGATATTGCCCCAGCACGTATTGTTGAGATTTTGACCAAACTTGACATTGACGTGGTAGAAAGTGCTACAGACAAGAATGAGAACGACAGCGAAGAGAACGACAGCGAAAATAACAGCGCAATCAAGCAAAGCCGAAGTCAAAGCCAGAGCGGCTCAAAACATCATCCTTATTTAACCTGCTTGGCGCCCAGCCATCGTTTTGATCTTGATATCGCTGAGGATTTAATTGAAGAGATTGCCCGCATCTATGGGTATGACAATATTCCAAATACACTGCCCAATTTGGGTGTTGATATGCGCTACGATGACAGCGCTGACTTGACCCAAGGGCTGAAGTTGACTTTGGTGGATGCCGGTTATATGGAGGCTATCAGCTTTAGCTTTAGCGATGAGAAAATCGAGCGGCTATTAGACGACCCCAAGCTTGGCAATGTGTTGAGCTTGGCCAATCCGATATCGGCTGATTTAGCGGTTATGCGCCGCACCTTGCTGTCAAGCTTATTGCCATGCGTACAATATAATTTAAACCGGCAACAATCACGGGTGCGCTTTTTTGAGACCGGCTTAAGCTTTGTCGGCGCCACAGTCAGCGAACTGGTACAAACGCCTAGTTTGGCTTTAGTGGTCACGGGTGAGGTTTATCCAGAACAGGCCTATAGCAATCGACCTATGGACTTTTATGACCTGAAGCGCGATGTGCAGCAACTGTTACCCGCAACACTAAGGGATGCGGCGTTGACTTATGAGCGCTGCGAGCTGGCATTTTTGCATCCGGGCCAAAGTGCCAACATGGTTAGTGCAGGTGAAACATTAGGCTGGCTAGGTCAATTGCATCCTAGCGTGGCGCAAAGCCTAGATTTACCCACAACTTGGGTAGCGCAATTGTCGCTGGAACCACTGATTGCCCTGTACCGCATGGGTCATGAGATACAAACCCCCTCTAAGTTTCCACAGGTCCGCCGCGATATTGCGATTTTAGTCGATGCGAATATACCGCGTCAGGCGTTATCGGCGACCATATCTCAAGCAGGGGGTGATTTATTACAGCAGCATTGGCTATTTGATGTCTATCAAGGGGCCCACATTCCACCGGGCAGTCGTTCACTCGCTTTTGCCCTAATATGGCAGGATTTGACCCATACCTTGGCGGATGAAGTCGTCAATAATCAGATGCAAGCCGTCATCAAGGCATTACAATCACAACATGGTGCTCAACTACGGGACAGTTAAGACCAACATTTGCCTTTTATGGTCAGGCTATTTTATATACTACAGGGTAAGTGCTATAATAGCTAAAGACTGAACTTATATCAGCCTAAATGGACTAGATAGTTGGGATAAGTGAGCGGTATGATATCTAGTTGAATCAATAGTTTAATCGTTTAATCGTCTAACCAGTTAACATCTAATGACGAAATAAGCGACACCCTGCGCCGCCGCACCAATCATGACATAGATAGATGGATGGCGTCAAAAATGATAAGGATATCGAAATGGTAACTCTAACAAAAGCTGACATTGTTGATCATCTGGTGAGCCGTTTAGGGTTTACTCGGCCGCAGGGTCGTTTGATTGTCAATGCCTGCTTTGAGGAAATTTGCGCGAGTCTGATTGAAGGTCAAGATATCAAGATATCAGGATTTGGTAATTTTATGCTCAAAGATAAGGGGAGTCGTCCCGGACGTAATCCTAAAACAGGCGAAGAAGTCCAGGTTACTGCGCGTAGGGTGGTAACTTTTAAAGCCAGTCAGAAACTGCGCCATCAAGTTGACTTAGCCCAAGAGCAATAAAAATCGGTGACACCTAGCTTGCGTGTTGATGCCCTAGCGAACAAAAAATATGCAGATATATGAGATGTAATCACTTGTAGTTATCTATAATTTAACCAATAAAAAAGAGAGCTTGCGCTCTCTTTTTTTTAATTGAATAATATGATGTTGCTAATAAGCAGTTTGCTTATTGAGCAGCAGAGGCAACGCCAGTATCAGGTGCGGCAGCAGTTGCCACAGAGGCATCAGCAGCTGGCGCAGTTGTATCAGCGGTAGCAGTAGCTTCGTCTTGAGCAGCGGCAGCTTCATCTGGCATTGAGGCAACAGCCGTTTGTGCTTGATCAGCAGCAGCTTGCGCATCTGCAACTTCAGCAGTAGCAGGCGCAACAGCAGCTGGTGCAGCTTCTTTAGCAGCAGCATTCAGCTCAGTTTTAGCTTCTTGAAGGTTATCAGAAGCTTCTTGAGTTTTCTCAACAGCCTCTTCTTTATGGTTATTACAAGCGGTTAAGCCCATAGTAGTGGCCATTAACGCAGAAAGTGCAATTAGTTTAAGTTTCATATCTAGCTCCAAGAATAAATGATCAGTAACACGGTAGTTTCTAAGTTTGGGCGTACATAGATGTCGTAAATTTTTTGAATACATTACTAAAATCGGCTTAATACAATGCTAAAGTATAAAGAAAAAATGCACATATTCAAAAACCGTCGCCGATTATATAGCAAACCTGTTGCAATATAAATATCAGATACATAAAATTACAATTAGTGCTACCGCTTGCTGTAAGCGGGGTTTAAAGACGGGCACATTAACACTACATACGGCAGCATCAGGGCTTATGGTAACCGGTAGTGATACACGCCAGCGCATTGGCGTAACCTCTTATTCCTGACAAGTTCAAATAGTTAAGCCCAGTCAATCAAGCCCAGTCAATCAAGCCCAGTCGATCAAGCCCAGACAAGTGCAAAAAAAACAGATAACTTAAGCGCTAAGCTGCTAAGATTAGCGCTGGTTTGCATAACTGTAAATTTATATACGCTAACCTTATAGATGTTAAACCTCGATATGCTATTATTCTGCCATACAAGCAACTACTCATAGCTATAGCTATTTAACTAAACTGATGCAAAAAGATAATTAATTGCGCAGCTTTAGCAGCGACTGGGCCTTAGCAATGAGGCATCTGACCGAAGCTTGCCAACGATTTATCAATAGCAAGGATTCCTCAATAACAAGCAGTCGCACCAATACTTAGTCATGGTTAAGTTGGATTATTGAATCCTACTATTTATTTGATTTTGATTTTGATAAGGCAGAATACGATGAAATGGCGTGGTAGAGAAGGTAGCTCAAATGTGAGAGTGGGCGGTGGTAAGGCCGCTGGTGGTGGTATTTTCGGTATTATTTTGGGACTGATACTTTGGCTGGTGTTTGGGGTTGATCCAATGACCGCCATGCAAACGGGCAGCTCAATAGCTGGCGGGCAAAGTTCAGATAGCGTGGTTGCGGCAGAAGATGATGCCAATCGTGACGTTCAGTTTGTTAGAGTGGTGCTACGTGATACTGAGCAGGTTTGGCAACAGATATTTCAAGAGCAGGGGCTGACCTACAAAGAGCCTATTTTGCGCCTGTTTGATGGGCGCGTAAACTCCGCATGCGGCGGTGCTACTGCGGCAACCGGGCCTTTTTATTGCCCTGCAGACCAGCAAGTATATCTTGACACCAGTTTTTTTACAGAAATGCGTCAAAATCTAGGTATTACGGGCGATGTGCAAGGATCTGGTGATAACGAAAATCAGGGCCGTGCCGGTGATTTTGCGCAAGCCTATGTCATTGCGCATGAGGTGGGTCATCACGTACAAACCTTAATGGGTATTTCTCAAAAAATTACCGAAGCAAGGCGGCAAGTGAGTGAGGCACAAGGTAATGAATTGTCGGTGCGTCAGGAGCTGCAAGCCGATTGTTTTGCCGGTGTTTGGGCCAATCGTAATCAACAACGGGTACAGTTTTTAGATGAGGGCGATATTGATGAGGCCCTGAATGCTGCCAGTCAAATTGGGGATGATCGTTTGGCGCAAAGCAGTGGTCGAGCGGTGGTTCCTGATAACTTTACTCACGGAACCAGTCAACAGCGGGTCACTTGGTTTAAACGCGGTTTGCAAAGTGGCGATATCCATAGCTGTGATACCTTTGGTCAAAATATCTAAACTCGAAGCTGCTTTAACTGGTTGACTTGGGGTGGCCTCAGGTTTCAAAACTACCAATCCATCGTCAATCCCTGCAATACAAAAAGCCTGCACACGACTTGCAGGCTTTTTAGCGATTAACCATCAATACCACAACAAAAAACACCACCATGAATTAGCGCTGCCATAGCTGGATAGCTAAGCTGATTAAGGCAGCGTTAACAGGCTAATTTTGCGATTTACGCTTCATCTGATCAAAAAAGTCATCATTGGTCTTGGCTTCTTTGAGTCTATCGAGTAAAAACTCGGTAGCTTGCGTGCCATCCATAGGCTGTAGCAGTTTACGCAAAATCCATACCTTACGTAGGGTATCTTCATCAAGGAGGCGCTCTTCACGTCGCGTACCCGATTTTTTGATATTAATGGCCGGAAAAACCCGTTTTTCAGCCAAATCTCGTTCGAGGGTGATTTCTTGATTGCCCGTGCCCTTAAACTCTTCAAAGATAACACTATCCATCTTGCTTCCAGTATCGATAAGCGCCGTTGAGATAATGGTTAAGCTACCACCCTCTTCAATATTACGTGCGGCGCCAAAAAAACGTTTCGGCTGCGCTAAAGCATTGGCATCCACACCGCCGGTTAATACCTTGCCAGACGAGGGAATGACCGTATTATAAGCACGCGCCAGGCGAGTGATAGAGTCGAGCAAAATAACCACATCTTGCTTATGCTCCACCAAGCGTTTGGCCTTTTCAATCACCATCTCGGCCACTTGCACATGCCGCTGCGGCGGTTCATCAAAGGTTGATGCGACCACCTCGCCATGCACCGTACGCTGCATCTCAGTGACCTCTTCTGGGCGCTCATCAATTAGCAAGATAATAAGGTAGCATTCAGGGTTATTTTTAGTGATGGCCTGGGCAATCGTTTGTAATAACACGGTTTTACCAGCTTTGGGCGGGGCAACAATAATGGAGCGCTGACCTTTACCGATCGGCGCAATCAAATCAATCATGCGTCCGGTCAGGTCTTCTGTGGTGCCATTGCCACTTTCTAACTTCAATTGCTCGGTTGGAAATAGTGGGGTGAGGTTTTCAAAAATGAGCTTATGGCGCGAGCGATCTGGGGTATCAAAGTTAATTTCGCCAACCTTTAACAACGCAAAGTAGCGTTCGGAATCTTTAGGGGGACGGATGGTACCTGCGATTGAATCACCCGTTTTTAAATTAAAGCGGCGTATTTGACTGGGGCTGACATAAATATCATCGGGACCGGCTAAATAGGAGCCTTCGGAGGAACGCAAAAAGCCAAAACCATCGGGAAGCACTTCTAGCACACCATCGCCGTAAATCGCCTCACCATTTTTAGCATGTTTTTTTAAAATCGCAAAAATAATATCTTGTTTGCGGCTACGGGCAAGGTTGTCTAGCCCCATATTTTTGGTGATGGTCAATAACTCGGATACCGAGTTCTTCTTTAGTTCAGTCAGGTTCATAGAGGTTTCGTTTGCAAGTTGAGTCATAGTCAGCCGCCCGTATTCCAAAAAAGCTTGGAGATACGCAGGAAGTTGTGAATGAGGAGGGAGGGTCAATTAAAATGATGATTAGTAGCCGTAAAAAATGATTAAGCAGGTTTAGGCACCGGTAACGCTTGTGCGCCTAAAAAATAAGGAATATAGAGTAGATTAGGGTTAAACCAGTACACCTTGTACAAAGGATATTGCTAAGCCATGCAGCCCATTTAATGCCATAGCTATCAATCATTCATAACAGCAAATAGTCATTTTGAGTTAGAAAAAGAAACGTTTCGTCGTGGTAGCTAATCTAATTAGGTTAGCAATATCATAGTTATGATTGATTGATATAAATACTATCTTGTGGGTCATGTGGCTCATATAGCTCATCAATCGCTCAGCTTAGCAAAAATATATAGGCATGCAAAGTTGCGCTAATAGGCCGTAAGCAGTACGGCCAGTACTACTGACTTATTTGTGATGTCACTAGGGTTATCAGATTATTTTTTTTATGCATTAACCACTAATTATCTATTTAGCTATACTTACTTAGCTATACTTACTTATCTATACTTACGTTACTATCGACACCTAACCTAGTATCTGTAGGGTTCGCAAAGGCAGGTCAAACACTGGGTGTTAAAAAAAGTAGTTAATACTGCTAAGCGCTATAGAATATAGCCGAGTGACAATAACGAGATAACAATAACGAGATAACAATAGCGAGATAACAATATCAAGGTCATCATTTTAAGAAAATAACGGTAAATAGATGATGACTATGTGATTAAGTTTAGGTATTGATTCAGTAGCAACGCTTAAATAGCAATGCTTAAGTATCAAGTCTAAGTAGTTATGCTTAATAGACTGTAAAATAAAGCATAGCAGTCCATTAATGTTTAAAACCAAGCAGGGGTAGCAAAACAAAAAGAACCTTTGCTTTAGTAATCAGAGGTATCTTAAGTATTAAGAAGTCAAACTATACGGGGTTTATCAGGGTAATGTCAATGTTTTTGTCGCTGTCAGATAACAAAGCTTGCGTATTTAGAACAACTGCTTAAGCAAACAGCCTGCTAGCAACGCCTAAATACGCAAAGTATAAAAGGCTAAAGACTATGAAGGCCTATTGGCTAGCGCCTTAACTGATGAGTGCTTTGGTCCAAAAAACAGACAAAGTAGTACAGGTTTAAACCGCTAAGCAGCAAACGCTGCATCAATGCCTAAGCGTGTTTGTCTAACAAGGCTGCTAAATCTGCTTTAGGCTGTAACCCCATCACCGTATCTACCTTTTCGCCGTTTTTAAAGACCATTAAGGTTGGAATGCTACGAATGCCAAATTGACTGGCAATACCCGGGTTAGCATCTACATCAATCTTAACAATCTTTGCTTTGCCGTGATAGTCTTGTGCTAAGTCTTCAAGAACAGGGGCAATGGCTTTACAAGGACCGCACCAAGCTGCCCAAAAATCTACTAAAACCGGTGTATCGGACTGCAACACATCTTTAGCAAAATCTACATCGGTTGAATTGATAATTAAATCTGACATAAGGTTATCCTTTTAATAACGTGACAAGGGATAAAACAGAGGCTTAGCTAAGGGCTATTGTTCAACATCATAACCTAGACTTCAAGGCTACAGCGATACTTAAAAAAGTTCAAAAACGCCACCGTTTAAGATGGCTATATAGTAGCATTTTATTATTCAAAATACCCAGTGGCCCTGTTAAATATGGTTAATCATCGGTATCATTTAAATTAATGATATACTGATGCCATGCAGAAGGCGCTAGGGTGCCGATTAACCCATACGCCTAAAGTACCCATATACCAACATACTCATACTTTATACTTATATTTCACGTAACGACAATGTAACGTAACGACATCTATGCTAATTTCCCAAGATATTATCGAGCAGTTAAACAGCGCCGAAGCAACGCAGTTACCGTCATTTTTTACAGACTTTGCAAATCAAGTCACACTTTATGAAGATGCTGACCTGCTTATTGTGGATAAACCAGCAGGCTTATTGAGTACCGATGGCAAAACCTTAAAGGTAAGCCTGCTTGGCAGGCTGACTCGGGTCAATTCTGATATCAAGCTGATTCATCGTTTGGATATGGACACCTCGGGGCTGATGATATTTGCAAAGCATAAACAGGCACAAACCCATATCAGTAAACAGTTTATCGCACGCTTGCCGCAAAAAGAGTATCAGGCAGTGGTCATGGGCACCTTAGCGACGGCGGGGAAAAAAGGGAAGATTGATATACCCGTTCGCTATGAGCCGAGTATTAAACCCAAGCACGTGGCAGATCCGGCGTGGAAAAAACACGCTTTAACCCATTACGAAGTGCTGCATCATGAACTGCGTGCCGGCAAGCCCGTTACTCGCATGGCCCTGCAACCTGTCACTGGCCGTAGTCATCAATTGCGAGTGCATATGATTCATTTAGGTCATGTGATTATTGGTGACCCTATCTATGCCGATGGTGAAGCCCTAGCGCTAGCGCCGCGCCTTAATCTACACGCCCATAAACTGCGTTTAAAGCATCCCACTATGAATACTTGGATGGGGTGGGAGAGTGCTGTGCCTTTTTAGTAACTAGGCATATCTAGGCATATACAGTGCGCTGGGTCTAATACTGTGAAACAGCATTCATGAAATATAGCTTCATTGACGATGTAGGGCTTATGATGAGTTAAAGAGTTTGTTTTGAGCATCACCACCCGTCTGTATCATAACTATTAAGCTTTTTATAAGGCGCTGAATCTGTTAGATTAATTAAACAGTATTTTGATGCTACGATTATCAGACTATAAGACCAGTAATAGGAATAGTAAGGGTAATAGTTAACTATGATAATGTGATACATAAAGAGATACATACTGAACTACTGATTAGAAACGAATGGTAATACATGGTCATATTACGGATGATTAAACATGCCGAAACGTTCAATGACATTGCAAAAAGTGCTCACTTTACCGTTTATCTTACTTATGTCGTTATCTGTTTTGATTACGAGTTACTTAACGTGGCAGTTTAATAAAAAGACCACATCGTTACTGGCGGAGCAAATAAGCAAGCAGTCGGCTTATCGTATTGAGGAGCGACTTGAGCACTATTTGAGTAGGGCGCAAACCTTTAATGAATCGCTTAAAGCGCCGATTAACTATCACCTGCTAGAGGTAGATAACAGGGAGAAACTGTTAGAGTATATTACCTATGTCACCCTTAGAAATCCTGATATCGCTACCTTATCTTATGCTTATCCAGATGGCTCTTACATGGGCATCAGTAACACCGCCGAGGGGCATCTGCTTAAAAAAATGGCAAGCCCAGCCAGCAATAGAATGTTTTCTACCTATGATCTTACTACCAACAAAGTCATTCAACTAAAACCGGACTATGATGCAAGGCGGCGTCCTTGGTTTAGTGAGGCCAAAGCGTTAAACCGACCGGTTTGGTCGTCCATTTTTGAGATGTACAGTAGTGGCAAGCTTGGCGTTACTTATGCTGAGGCGCTGTATGATGAGCAGAAAAAATTTATTGGCGTGGTGGGCACAGATGTTGTTTTCGAAGACTTAGATGAGCAGTTAGCCAATATTCGTCCGACCAACAATTCTTACTTGTTTATTTTAGACGATAAAGGTCATGTGATTGCCCAAAGTGACTTGAACGAGAAGCACGGCGCCTCTAATCTATATCAGTTTAATCAAAGCAGTAACCCCCTTTTAAAACAAGCCGTCAACTTTATTCATACCCAAGCCGATTTTGACACAAAGCCTACCCATAACGACACTGATTTTGTCATAGATGGCAAATCTGCACATTATTCAGTCAATTCCATCCATTATGTACATCAAAATGGCCTTAACTGGTATATAGGCGTCGTTATTCCCGAAACAGATTTTTTGGGAAAGGTCAATGCGGTACGCCAAAACACATTCTTTATTTGGTTGATATCGTTTTGCTTGTCGGTAATTTTGGGCTTGCTAATTACTTATCTTATCAGTAGAGAAATCAACGGATTGCGCAATAAAGTGCGCGAAGTTGAAAGAACGGGCGGTATGTACGAACATGATAATAGCTATGCGATTAAAGAGGTGGAGGATTTATCTAAGGTTTTCTCCGTTATGTCGCGGCGTCTGTATGAGTCTTATCTCAATATGAAACGCAGTAATGAGCTGCTAGAGGACACCTCAAGCGCAAATTTATGTGGTTTCAAAGAGACCAACCTACCACTAAACAACCCATTAAATAATGATGAATTGTCGAGCTTGGACAATCGACGCAGTTTTGACTGCTTTTTACAGTTCTATTGGAGTCATTTTGCAAGTGCAGACAGTAAGGATGAGGGCGAAATATCCTTACTGATGTGTGATTTAAATTTTGTTAGGCCTAGTAAAGATAATGTCAGTGCTAATACTAATACTAATACCAATAGCAATAGCAATAGCAATACCAATACCAATACCAATACCAATACCAATACTATTAATCTAGCCACTCACCATCAAAAAAACCCTGAGATTTCAGGTGACTATGCTTTACAGCAGTTAGTCCAGGTGATTCGACGCTGTACTCGAAAAACGGATATTGCTGCACGTTACGATAAGGATAAACTTGCCATTATCCTACCCCACACCACAGTAGATGAGGCGGTGATATTAGCAGAACGTATTACTAGGGAGTTGGCAAAACAGAAAATACCCTATCGTCAAGAAACGCCTGACGATTCACCGTATATTTCGGTAACGATGGGTATTGCCTCAACCAGTAAGCAGGAAATAAGCGATAAATATGAGCTTATCAATCGGGCTATTGCGGCGTTAGCGACTGCAAAAGAAGAGGGTAAAGAAAGTTTTGTGATTTATCGCAGCTAGGGCAAGCGCCATCAATGGCGATGCGAGGTAGTGATAGCTATTAGGTCACTTAGATAACTTAGATAAGGGATTGGAGTAGACAAACACTAATAAGTCAATAAGATTGGCGGTGAAAGAGGGATTCGAACCCTCGATACGCGATTAACGTATACACGCTTTCCAAGCGTGCGCCTTCAGCCACTCGGCCACTTCACCGTTTAAGGGCAATGATTATACCTAAAGCCTGCGTATTTGTCATCTATCCTATGCATTTATTCTGGGCAATCGTTAAATCGGTGCTTATCCTTATAGAGTCACAATAGGGTCATGGCTAGCGCGTGACCCTTATTTGACAGTATCATTTGACAGTATGCTGAGAAAAGTGTGCTAGATAATTCTTGTTTAACCATACTAACGAGCACTGGCGACAAAATCTCAGCTACTTTTTTGGACTATTGGCTTTACAGGGCGTGGCAGCATTGATAGCATAGCCACCTTTCTCTTCATTTATAGGCCGACTTACCGTGGCAAAGACTGCGACAACGATTCACCCTTTAAGAATGCTGCTATTAGGCTGTCTCATGGTATTGCCAAGCTTGGGCTTCAGTGCTAATTTTGATAACTGTAGCCAGAATTTTTATGGCAATCAACCGCCACAGTACACAAAACAGACCCTATTAAAGCAAAGTATACCGCTGTGTTTTAATGGATTTGCCACGCTATATTCGGGCGTTTCACTAACACCGCTATGGTCTGCCGAGCATTTAACTGCCAAGCGTCTTTATCAAGCCGAAGAGTTGCCTCGCGAGGATAGTTTTCATAGCGAAACTCGCTTGCCAGCAAGGTTGCAAGCGCAGCTGTCTGATTACAAAGGCTCAGGGTATGACCGAGGTCACCTAGCTCCTAATGCCGATATGGCAACGCTTGAGCAGCAATATGACAGCTTTAGTTTGGCCAATATGATTCCCCAAGCGCCAGACAACAACCGTCAAGTGTGGCGTAACCTTGAAAGCGTAACCCGCTATTTGACAAAGAAACATGGCGAAGTCTATGTGATTACCGGGGTTGCTTTTAATAGTAAACAGGTCAAACAGCTAAATGCTAGGATCATTGTGCCAACCCACGTGTTTAAAGCCATCTACATTCCAGCAACCGGTGAAGCAGGGGCGTATTATGCACCAAATAATGACAGCAAGCAGGTAGAGGTGATTAGCATTGACGAGCTGACCCGCCGCTCCGGTATCGAGACCTTCCCGACCATCAATGCCAATGCCAAAGCGACCGCACCCATACTGGCTACCCAGTTAAGCGATATCCCGGATAGAGAGGCCTTTGATAAAGGCAGTAAGCAAAAACAGGAGGATCCGTTATGGCTGCAAATTGTTATTGAGATTCTTAAATGGTTGGTTAGTGCGTTTAGTAGCAAATAACCTAAAGCAAATAAGCCAGCTATCACCTATAATACTATCACCTATAATAAACACATAGCAAATACAAGGCGGAGCACGGAGGCACAATGTTTAAACCATTTGATAATGACCATCAGAGTATGCAAATAGGGGAGCTGATTTTTGAAAATCAGACCGATAAAGTGATTGTTTATGGCGATATTGATGTCACAAAAACGGCTATCGGTTTAGAGCAGGCCTTAAAGTTAAAAGCGGTATTTACCGATATAGCGAACGCATTAGAAAGTGCCAAGCTTGACGGTACTTTGTTGCCCACCGCAGCGCATAAACTGCTAGATACGCATCCTAATAGCCAGCCCGAGAATGGCTTAGAGGCGTCGCAATCATCCATTGTAAGTGACGAGACAGATTGCAGTAAGAATATAGACAACCCGTTTTCATAAATGTGACACTAAAACAAGACAGCAGTAAGAATAAGGTAAAATAGAACTTTATTTTTTTTTAAAAGCGTTTATAATTAACGATATGCCAAGAACAATATGTTTAACCAAATATCTTTATAGACTAAACTGGTTTTAGGGTATCAAAAAGCCAAAACCCAAGAAACCTGGCTTAATTTATTAAGATATTTTTAAACAATTGAATAATCCGCTAAACACTTGTCTATTAAACATTTGCAGAAAGCGAATCATACAACTTCAGATGGTTAGAAACAAGTCATTTATTTTAATCGAATATTTTAATCGAAAGGAATCGTATCATGAAACTATTAAATCAATCTATTTTAGCACTTTCAGTGTTAGGTTTTGCCACCGTTGCATTAGCGGCAGATCCACTAGCAAACACCACATGGCAAACCTATGATAATGGTAAAGCTAAGGCTGTTGTGCAAATTACTGAGTCTGGTGGTGAATTAACTGGCAAAATCATCTCAACGGTCGATCCTAAAGGTCAAAAGTTTGTTGGTCGCACCATCATGAACGGTCTTAAAGCAGACGGCGGTGGTAAATATAGTGGTGGTAAAATCACTGATCCAGAAAATGATAAAACCTATCGTTTGACCGCCAATCTTAGTGGCGATAGTTTAAAGCTAAAAGGTCATTTAGGGCCATTCTCACGTAGCCAAGTGTGGAAAAAGAAATAAACCTGTAATTTTTAAAGATACTGATATATAAGTATAAGTATAAGTATAAGTTTAGATGTCAAAAAGCCAAACACATGTTGTTTGGCTTTTTTAATTGGCGATACGTGTTGTTGACATAAAAGTGGTTGGTGTGAAAAAGGGTTGAGTCATCACAACTGCGGTTAGTTAATCCAAGTTTATCCTGTTGCTCAAGCTTACCTGTCAAATCATGCCAAATCATTTGAACTCATGCCAAGTTTAGATACTAGCACCCACCTCTCTTGCAATCGCAATACCGGTCTCAATAGTTAAGTAGGTTTTTTGACTGGGGATATCTTGAAACACAATCTCGCCATCTTGGAAGACGATGCATTCATTAACTGCAAGTTGTTGCCAAGGCTCGTTTTTTGTTAGTGGTATGGTCACCAAAATAGTGACTCTATCATTGGCACTGGTCACATCGCTAAAATTTATGGCTAAATCGTCATCGGCCAAACGAGCTACGCCAAAAGGGGCCTGCCGGGTTAAGTAAAATAGTAAGGTGCTCGCATAGGCCAATTGCCAATCGCCATTAGATAGCAGACAGTTAAACAGACCATTGGCGGCTAAATACCGACATTGAACAGTAAGAAAAGCGAACAACGTGTGGTCATCGGGGCAGGTTTTGAATGTCGATTTTAAGCGATTGATTAAAAAACAAAAGGCCATCTCAGAGTCGGTCGTGCCCACAGGCTGGCTGTATTCGCTATTGCCATTTTGTAGTAGGCGCTCGCAGCGTTTAACAAAACCTTCGCTCATTTGACCATTATGGGCAAATACCCACTGCTTGCCCCAAACCTCACGCACAAAAGGATGGGTGTTGGCCAAACAAGTATGGCCTTGGGTCGCTTTACGAATATGCGCCACTACGTTTAAGGCCTTAATGGGATAGTTTTTGATTAATTCTGCCACGGGCGACTCAAAGCTTGCCTTATCATCATGAAACAATCTTAGGCCACGAGTGCGTTGCACCTTGGGTTGCTGTGTGTCTGTCTCCCAAGTTCTGGGCTCACAATTGCTGGGCTCAAAAAAGGCGATGCCAAAGCCATCACTATGGTGATCCGTATTGCCACCGCGCTCTTTAAACCCTGCAAAGCTAAAGCCAATATCCGTGGGGGTATTGGCACTCATACCAAGTAGTTGACACATTTATTTTAAACCGTTGACAGTGTCAGGGCTTTTTGGCGCATTATCGGTCAAGCTATCGTTATCAATGCTGTCTAAGATTTGCCGCGCTCGCTGCAGCTGCGCTTGTTGCACCCACAATACCGCCCCTGAATTCATTCCAGGTATCGCACTAAGCGCCTGCAAAGAGACATGAATGCCATTATTTTTAAGCAAGTTGCTATGTAATTCTGCTTGTATGTTGGTATCGTAACTCACCAATTTATGCCAGTCATCCATCGAATCATGCATGGTTTTTTTTCCTTTTAACTCAATACATCCCACTCAATTCATGCCACTCAAGATAGCTGTCGCATCTGTGAGCATCCTGTTATTGTTTTTCGACCTGACGCCAATGATAGGCCGCTAAGCGCTTCATTAAATCAGGGTTTTTAATCATAATACTGTCGCCAGTGCGCCCTTGCACCCGATTATAATGAATCACATTTAAGCGTAATAACCAAAAGGTAACCGCCGCCATAGCCAATGCCGAGGGTAGGGCGTTATGCTCTGCTTGCTTTAACGGACGTATGCGCTCATAACCGGCGATAAAGGCTTGACTTTTTTGGGTATCAAAATGAACCGATTCACCCGCCTGTGCATCGCCCCAAGTGGTGCAAAAATCGTTAATGGTGATGGCAATATCCATCACATAATGCTCGACACTCACCTCGGTAAAGTCGAGTAATCCGGTCAGTTTGGCATCGGCGTTATCTAAATCCCATAAAGTATTATCGGCAAACATATCCAAATGGCACAACCCTTTGGGCAAGTCGGTAAACGGTAAGCTTGCGTAGCTTTGCCAAATATCCTGCATTAATTGTGCCTCATCAGCGGGCATAAATTTGATTTCACGGTCGCGTACGCTGTGCCAGGGATATAAAGGGACGCCGTAGTCCTCAGGGGGCGTTAGGTTTTGTAAGGTGTTATGTAAGGTGGCCAGCGCCTGTCCCATAGTAAAACACATGGCGGGCGTGATTTGGCTAGGATGATTGCCGGGCAGACAGGGTACGAGCAAAATGGCTTTATCGGCGTAGTGTAACAGGTAGTCAGGCGACCCATCCGCTTTAGGCACTATTTTTGCCAATGGGGCAGCTACCGGCAGCGTCTGCTTTAACGCGTTGAGTACGGCGGCCATTTTTTCGATATCAGCCGGCGGACGTTCCTCAAACAAGGTGAACACATAGGAGTAGGCCGTTTTTTTATTGGCCTCATTAGCTTTAGCGTCCTCGATGGTTTGGATAAACCAGTTGGAGTTTTTGATACCTTGGGTGATAGGGATGGCTTGATGAAATGCGACACCAAACGCCTCACAAAAGGTGGCAAACTGGGCTTCGCTAAGCGGGGTATAGACAGACATGGACGACTCTCAACGGGCGGTTTAAAAACGGCATATCGCTATAGGGGCTGTATAGCATATAGCCTCTATTATACGCAAAAATGGTTGGGTAATGAGCACAGAATGTAGGACAGTGGTTTTAAAACCTTTTTGCAGCCTGAGCCGATGGCACGCTAGGCTTATGCGTTATCGTCTAACTCACACAATCGCAACCAAACTACCGGCCAAACACCCGCTTAGGGATTGAACCCAGTACCAGTTTAACGTAAATTAGGGGCAATATCTAAACCTAACAGTGCAGACAATGACGGGAGATTGGTTTTGATGGAGTATTTAATTCATAGCATTGATTTGATTGCAAAAATTGTTGAATTTGTTGGCGTTATGATTATGTTTTTAGGGTTGGTGCTTGCGTTTTTTAAAGCCGCTGGTGCTGCTACAAAATTCAGCCATGATACTTATTTGGATATTCGTCAAGGCGTGGGCAAGTCTATTTTACTTGGGCTTGAGGTGTTGATTGCCGCGGACATTATGGCAACCGTAGTCACAGAGCCGACGCTGCGTAGCGTGGTGGTGCTAGGGGTGATTGTATTGATTCGCACCTTTTTAAGTCTGTCGCTGCAAGTAGAACTTGAGGGGCGTTTCCCTTGGCAAAAAAAAGCAGAGATGGATAATACGCCTTAGCACGGGCGATGATGACAATATCTGACAATATGAATAGCGGTGATAGTAGCCATCGTAATAGCGACCATAATAACAATGTCAGCAATGTCAGCAATGTCAGCAATGTCAACAATGTCATAGCTGTAGAAGAGCATCGACCTTCTGTCCGTACGGCGGTTACGTATAAACCACGAGGCTATAACGTCTTGCTATTAACTAGGTCGCTAATATTTGTTATCTTAATAGGGCAACTATCCTCGTCATTTTTTATCGTCTCATATATCTATTCTAGGGTAGTCGCTGTCTTGAGGTACAACTGTTTTCATAAATGACAGCTCATAAAACCCGATAGCGGTTATGTGCCCTATATAACCTGTTCCACTTTAACTATCCCCATTAGCCACCTTACTTAATCAATAGTTTAGTAAACATAAACAATAAAGGAAGCCAACATGAGTGACATATTCAACGTAAAACAGACCCTAAGCGTCGACGGCAAAGACCATGCTTACTATAGCCTGCCAAAGCTGACCGAAACCTATAGCAACATTGCCAAACTGCCGTTTTGCATGAAAATTGTGCTAGAAAACCTATTGCGCAATGAAGATGGCGGCTTATCCGTCGGCAGGGAGCATATTGAAGCCGTTGCTAATTGGGATTCGGGCGCAGCGCCGTCGCAAGAGATTGCCTTTATGCCAGCGCGGGTGGTATTGCAAGATTTTACCGGCGTGCCTTCAGTGGTGGATTTGGCGGCCATGCGTGATGCCATTGTTAAACTTGGCGGCGATGCCAAACAAATCAACCCGTTTATTCCTAGCGAGTTGGTGGTTGACCATTCGGTACAGGTCGATGTCTATGGCCGCGAAGACGCCTTAGAGTTAAATAAAAAGATAGAATTTGAGCGCAACAACGAGCGCTATGAATTCTTGCATTGGGGCAAGCAGGCGTTTGAAAACTTTGTGGTAGTACCGCCTGCCACGGGTATTGTGCATCAGGTTAACCTTGAATACCTTGCGCGTGTAGTGATGGCAAGCGAGCAACACGGCGAGCTAACCGCTTATCCGGATACGGTATTTGGTACGGATAGCCACACTACGATGATTAATGGTATCGGCGTGCTGGGTTGGGGCGTGGGAGGTATCGAAGCCGAGGCTGCTATGCTGGGTCAAGCGTCGTCGATGCTCATCCCGCAAGTGGTTGGCTTTGAGTTGACCGGCAAATTGTCTGAGGGCGTGACCGCAACTGATTTAGTACTTCGCGTGGTCGAGATGCTACGTGCCCATGGCGTGGTGGGTAAATTTGTCGAATTTTATGGCGATGGTTTGCACCAAATGCCGCTGGCTGACCGTGCCACCATTGCCAATATGGCGCCAGAATATGGGGCGACGTGCGGTATATTTCCCATTGACCAAATCGCTATTGAGTATTTGCGCTTGTCCGGGCGTAGCGAAACCCAAATTGAGCTGGTGGAAAAATATGCCAAAGCGCAAGGCTTGTGGCATGATACCACTACCCAAAAAGCGCAGTATTCAAGCATGTTGAGCCTTGATTTAACCAGCGTCGTGCCCTCGTTAGCAGGGCCAAAACTGCCGCATCAACGCGTGCCATTGACGGATATGCACAAAAGCTTTACCCAAACGCTAAGCGAGATGACCCAAGACCGCAGGGTTGAAATGATGGGCAAAATACGCTTTGACCATGAAGGCGGTGAGCAAGCGCAAGCCGCTACGTTGGCAGCAGAACCCAAAATTGAGGTCGCTACCGAAGATACGGCTATTGCAAACCTTGTTAACAGTGATGCTAAAAGCGATATTAAAAACAATAGCATCTTCTCAACCGTGTGTATCGATGATAAAGAACATAAGCTATCCGATGGCTCAGTGGTGATTGCGGCCATTACCTCGTGTACCAACACCTCCAACCCTGCGGTGATGATTGGGGCAGGTTTGGTTGCCAAAAATGCCGCTGCGAAAGGCTTAAAGGCGAAGCCTTGGGTGAAAACCTCATTAGCACCTGGCTCTAAAGTGGTCACCGATTACTTAGAGAAAACCCAATTGATGGATGAGTTAGAGAAAGTTGGTTTTTATTTAGTGGGTTATGGTTGCACCACTTGTATTGGCAACTCGGGCCCGTTGCCGGATGTGATTGAAAAAGGTATTGAAGAGAACGACTTGGTGGTGGCGTCGGTGCTATCGGGCAACCGTAACTTTGAGGGGCGGATTCACTCGCATGTGAAAACCAACTATCTTGCCTCGCCGCCCTTGGTTGTTGCCTATTCGCTAGCCGGTACGGTGGATATTGATTTAACCACGCAGCCGCTAGGGCAAGACCAAGACGGCAACGACGTCTATTTAAAAGATATTTGGCCAACCACGGCGCAAATTGATGCGCTGATTGCTAGCAATATTGATGCCGAGATGTTCCATAAAAACTATGGTCAGGTGTATGAGGGTAGCGACGAATGGAATGCGATTAGCTCCCCAGAGAGTCAATTGTATCAATGGAATGAGGCGTCGACCTATATCAAAAATCCGCCGTTTTTTGAGGGAATGACCATGCAGCCAGCGGGCATTCCGGATATTAAAAACGCGCGTATCTTGGGCGTGTTTGGCGATTCCATTACCACCGACCATATCTCACCAGCAGGCAACATTGATGCCGACTCGCCAGCAGGGCAATACTTACAAGGTCGCGGCGTGCTAGAGGCAGACTTTAACAGCTATGGTTCTCGCCGTGGCAACGATGCCGTCATGACTCGGGGCACCTTTGCCAATATTCGCATTAAAAACTTAATGATGCAGGGCAAAGAGGGCGGCTATACTTACTACTTTAAAGGCGATAGCGCAAGCTTGCAAGACGGTGAAGAGATGCCGATTTATGAGGCCGCCATGCAGTATAAGCAGGATGGCCGTACCTTAGTAGTATTAGGCGGCGAGCAGTATGGCACCGGCTCTAGCCGAGACTGGGCCGCTAAAGGGACTATTTTGCTTGGCGTCAAGGCCGTATTGGCTGGCTCGTTTGAACGGATTCACCGCTCAAACTTAGTGGGCATGGGCGTATTGCCACTCACCTTTAAAGCGGGCGAGAGTATTCAAACCCATCAGCTAGATGGCTCTGAGGTGTTAAGCATTACCGGGCTAAACGATGGCGAAAGTAAAACCGCAATGGTCACCGCCACCCGTAGCGATGGTAGCACCAAAACCTTTGAGGTGAATGTGATGCTACAAACGCCAAAAGAACGGGTGTATGTGCGTCATGGCGGTGTGCTGCATTATGTGCTACGTGAGCTGATTAACGGTGCGGCGCAATAATACAAAGGTTGCTTTTAGACGAGCGTGACTGATACAAAGCCTAGCACTTTTTATCATTATAATACCCAACCCAAAGATAGGTTGGGTATTTTTTATGCTTATTTGACGCATTTCACTCTAAAAACTATTACATTAAATTCTATAACGCTATACACTACATAAATCATTAGATTGTTTGATAAACCGTACCCTCTACATCGCATCGCTTGCTGGTAAGTTACGCAGTGGAGGGCATAGTATGTTGCCAACTTTACCAACCTTGTTCTTAAGTTGCCCTGTATATGCTCGAAACTGCCCGTAAGTCGTTAAATAGGCAAACCGCCATCATTATTTACAGCAATATCGTGGTGTATTTTGACTTTCTTATCTACTTTTATTTGGCCGACACGCTTAGCCTAGTGTTTTTCCCCAGCACCGACAACCCTTTATTGGCCAAAATACAATTTTATGGGTTGTTCGCCGCAGGCTATCTAGCCCGACCTATAGGTGCCTTATTTATTGGTCGCTATGGCGATGTGAAAGGGCGCAAAACAACCTTTAAAGTGACCTCAATATTCATTGTCGCCACTTCGTGCATCACCGCCTTTTTGCCCACCTACGCCCAAATTGGATTATTAGCGCCCATTATTTTTGTATTGGTGCGTTTGGCTCAGGGCATGGGCTTTGCGGCGCATAGTGTATTAGGCTGGGTCTATATCAGCGAGCATGTGCCCAAAAAAAGCCTTGGCCTGTATGTGAGCATAATTTCAGCCAGTTTTTTGGTAGGCGCGTTGCTGACCACCCTCCTATTTAAACTCATACTTAGCTCATTTAGCCCCAGCAACATTGTGGATTATGTATGGCGCTTGGTGTTTATCGGCTCAGCCCTATTTGGTTTATTGAGCCTGTTTTTATCACGCTATTTAAAAGAGACGCCCTTCTTTTTAGAGCAAGAAATCGTCACCAACTATATCCCCAACTATAAAGATATTGACTTAAGTTATGGCCGATTTCATGCCACATTTTTGTCCTTTTTATGCAGTTTTCAGCTCGCAAGCTTTATGATTGTCATTGTTTTACTGTTACCACAACTTATCGCTTTAAATTATGTGGTCGATATCTTTCTTGTCGATTTAGCCAATAGTGTTGCTATTATTTTCTTTATATTGGGTGTCTTATTTTATGGTGTCATGGCGGACAAAGGCCACATTGGTAAGGCCTTGATGCTAGGCTCCCTATTTGTGATAGTCCAAGTGCTCATATTTTTTTATACAATTGAGAACATGGGCAATGACTATATGATTATTACCTATGCCATGTTAGGGTTTAGTGGTGGCGTTATTGCGTTAGCGCCTATTATGATGCTGCAGTTGTTTCCTACTAAGGAGCGGTTGACCTCGGTTGCCATTATTTATAACACGACCTATGCCGTGGCGGGTGGCATTTTACCGCTGTTGCTAATATATGCCACCGGATACGTGGCGTTTGCTCCAGCGTTATACATTGTGTTTATCAGCATTATCGGGTTTATCACAGGGCAATATATTACTCAGGCCCCTAAATTTAGCTATCTTAATCGTAAGAAGGATAAGCAGTTAGCGTAATTGGTGTTATTGGCATAGCTGGCATAGCTGGCATAGTTGGCATAGCTGGCATAGCTGGCATAGTTGGCATAGACAGTTGGCATCAAACGGGCATCAAACGATAACTGCCTACCTATGCACTTGCCTCAAATGTCTCAAAATCCTAACCGTTAAACAAAACCAAAGCTTGACGATAGCGATTGTTGCTGATAGTGCTTTTCATCAATATTGGTGACTTCGGCCAATGTTTTTGGTGCATCAACGCGGATACTTTTGCCCACAGCGGCTAAATATGTATTGGCTTTATCTACGCTTAACTTATCAAATTGATACTGGGCAATTAGGCGGCCACGGCGTAGCAAAGCTGGGTCAACATCCAATAAATCGGCATTAAAGGTGCAAATAAACTGGCATTCAAGCACGTCGGATAAAATGCCATCCGCAATATTTAAAATCGTCGATACCACATCCGAGGTATTGCCGCCACCTGAGCGTTCAGCGATATAGTTTTCGCAATCTTCTAGCACCAAGACCGAGTTTTGTTGCTCAATCAACATGGACATAAATTGCGGCTCAGCCAACATACCAATCAAGTTATTGGGCACAAAAATAAAATCTTTTTCAGGAATTTGTGCGGTTAACCACTTAATATAGTTGGTTTTTCCCGATCCAGCTATGCCGTGCAGCATCACCACGCCTTTATTGCTATTCACCAAATCGTGTTTAATTTTTTTATGCACTGGCAAAAAATCATCGTTATACATCGTGGCCAAATCGAGCGCATACGGTTTGATGCTGTGTGACTTAAACACTAAATTATCACCGTCTTTTAACAACAAGGATATTTTTGCGTCAGGGGACACGTATTTTTCTAGGTAACGCTCAAAAAACGCTTCGATATTTTTAGGCGAGGCTGGGTTTTTTGAATCGTAGCCTAAGTGTTCAACGCGCAGATACCCCGCCTCAAAAATATGCTTATCATAAGTGGAGCTTAGGTTTTCATTCATAATCAAAAAAAAGGCATATTCGGGATAAAAATAACACAACTCACCACGATAAAAGCTATTGGTTTTTTTAGAGTAATGACTTAGGTGATAGTCGGTACATTGTACAAAATCCTGCAACGCTTCTCTTTTAATCACAATTTCATCATCATTAAAATTGATAGTCGTCATAAGCGACGAAATCAGCTCCTCATAGGGGGTGTTACTTATTGTCACTTCTGTTTCTAAATCTTTAACAAGAATTTGCGGTTGGTTATTGACATACTTTTCGGTAAATATTTTTCTGGGCGTATAATACTTCGATTCTAAAATTTTCATAACTTATCCTTTTGAAGACGTTCAACCTATCAACACTCTTTATTTTGGCAAATAATCCGTTTTTAATACGCCTTGTAAATCGCCATAAGGGATGGTTAATTCGATAAATCCTTGCGCAAACGAGCCTAATTGATACGGTTGATACACCAGTACCAAACCCGCATCAGCAAAATAAAACACCTCAGATAGCTCAAATGGCCACGTTTCTTCATAGCTTGCCACGTCATCTGGCGCAGCGATATCCATCTCATCCGTTAAATACTGCAAAAAGGCTTGATGCGCCAACGCATAAAATTTGTCCTCCTTATCCGCCAGCACATCGGCCAACTCAATTTGGCTTTGTAGGCTCATGTCAAACAGCAGATAGTCGATATTGGGCATACCATGCGCACCGCCAAGATACTGGTCTGAGAGTATAGAGAACTGCGCCACATTATTATATGCCTTTTGTTGATCGGGCTGAATCTCCATGGAATAGCCAAGAGGGCTCTCGTCTTCAAATTGGCTTAGGGCAAAGCGGTCAAGCTCGCGTTTAAACTTGTTATGGTGCGGGCTGTTGTCATCGGTAATGGCTAAATTGATGGCTTGTTCAACCCATTTCGGTTGCACCGCTGCCAGCTTGATGTCGACGACAGGGCAGCCGACCAGCTTGGTGTCGGGAGCGTCGGAGCACAGTTTGGCAACTTGTTTTGGCAATGAATAGTCTAATGGGATGGCTTTAAAGGTGACCTCTGGTGCGCTTATGGGTTTTGGAGCGGCTACATTAGATGCAGGGTTGATAGCAGCCGCTGATACGACGACTGAGGCCGCTTGCGTGGCAGCATTGACGTCAGGATTTGACGCTGCGGTAGCCAATTGAGTCTCATTGGCAGTGGTTTTTATGACTGGTGCAGAGGCTGATGTGCCCTCTTGCTGGCAAGCACTTAGCAAAATAGCGACGGCGACAAGCGAGGTTGTTAGCCCTTTCTGCAAAGGTTTCGGCGCTGCGGCTGTTAGAAAAGCAGTTGATAACATAGTGATGGCCTGTTAACGATTGTAGTGGTCAATACCATAAGGTGACTTAAAGGTGACTTAAGTTTATTCTAGGTTAAAAGTGGCGCAATGTCAGCTTTTAACCTAGAGCAAAATTTAGGTCCCAACAAAAACCACTGCGCTTAGGCTGCTGTTAGGCTGCTGTTATCGATTTGTCATTGATAGTCGCAGGCCAGTAGGATGCGCACCTGCGCACCAATTGAAATGCGCAGCAATTGAAATTGGATAGGACAGTAGTAGCCCTGGGCAAAACTTTGTTGCTCCCTTAGCATTTTCGCCCCAAACCCATCTACCCCGCCACCGCCACTGCACTCACGTTTTGAAACCCCCTTGGCAATTGGGCGCCGCGGTTGCCACGTTTACCCGTATAGTTGGCTAAATCGTGTGGCTTTAAGGTCACATGGCGTTTGCCAGCGGTCACCGTCAAGCTGTCATTATGCTGTAGCGGTATCACGGCCACCACCGCTTCACCGTCTTTAAGGGCAATCAGCTTATTGCCTTTGCCCCGTTGCTGCTCGGGCAAATCGTCAAGGTCAAAAATCAACAAATAACCGGCAGACGTCACCACCGCAATTTGGTCTTGCAGGGCGGTAGCGTTGGTATTGGCATTGTCAGTGTTATTATCATCATCGTCATTATCAGCCAAAGCGTTGATGTAAGCAACCGGCAGCAAGTGCGCCTGAGCGTCAAAGTTAATCACGTTTTTACCCGCTTTTTGGTTGGTATCCAAATTGCCGAGCGTATTGATAAAGCCGTACCCCTGCGAGCTGGCAAGAATAATGCGCTGCGCGTCATCGCCTGCCAGCAGTTGCTCAAAGGTTGCGCCAGTAGGCGGTTTTAACACGCTGGTGAGGGGGTCGCCTTGACCCCGGGCGGAAGCAAGGGTGTGCGCCTCAATGCTGTAACTGCGCCCGGTGCTGTCCATCACAACTATTTTTTGATTCGATTTGCCCAGCACATGCGCCTGATAGCTGTCGCCCGCGCGATAACTCATACCAGCGGCATCGACGTCATGGCCTTTGGCGGCTCGAATCCAACCTGCTTTGGATAACACTGCGGTAATTGGCTCGCTGGGTATTAAGTCCGACTCTTTGAGGGCAGTTGCCTCGCCACGCTCTACCACCGGCGACATGCGCTCGTTACCGTGCTCTTTCATATCGGCGGTTAATTCGTCAATCATTAACGCCGTGAGGCTATCGCGATTGTCCAAGAGTTCTTGCAAGCCTGCCCGCTCTGCGGCGAGTTCGTCCTGCTCCCGCTTTAGCTCAATCTCTTGCAAACGTGCCAGCTGGCGTAAGCGAATATCTAAGATAGCATTGGCTTGAATCTCGCTTAAATCATAGCGAGTCATCAACTCAAGTTTAGGGTCATCCTCTTCACGAATAATGCGGATGACCTCGTCAATATGCAAATAGGCAATCAGCAAACCGGCCAAAATATGCAGGCGTTTGTCTATTTTATCAAGGCGATAGCGGATGCGGCGCGTGACCACATCACGGCGGCTCACCAGCCATTCTTCCAAAATCTCCTTTAGGTTTTTGACCTGCGGCTTGCCGTTAAGGCCAATCATATTCATATTGACCCGATAATTGGACTCTAAATCGGTGCTGGCAAATAGATGACTCATCACCCGTGTTACATCCACCCGAGTTGATTTAAGCTCCAGCACGATACGGCAAGCGTTTTCGTGGTCGGACTCATCATGGATATCGACCACCCACGGCAATTTTTTATCGACCATCAATTTGGCGATTTGTTCTTGAATTTTACTGCCCGATACCTGATGCGGTAGGGCGTCAATAATCACCAGATTTTTCTCATTCTTATCCACATGATAGATGGCCCGCATCTTAAAGCTGCCACGCCCCGTCTCATAAATGGCTTGCAAGTCTTTTTTGCCAGTGATGATTTCGGCCAAGGTGGGCAAGTCGGGCGCAGGAATCGATTGGGTCAACTGTTTGACGGATAACTCTGGGTTTTTTAGCAACCGAATCGCTGCCCGTACCACCTCGTTTAAGTTGTGCGAGGGAATATCGGTTGCCATACCAACGGCAATGCCGGTGGTGCCATTGAGCAAGATATTGGGCAGGCGAGCGGGCAGGGTAACCGGCTCTTGCAGCGAGCCATCAAAGTTGTCTTGCCAATCGACGGTGCCTTGACCGAGCTCATCCAGCAGGGTATTGGCATAAGCCGACATCTTAGCCTCGGTGTAGCGCATCGCCGCAAACGATTTGGGGTCATCTGGGCTACCCCAATTGCCCTGTCCGGTGATAAGCGGGTAGCGATAGCTAAACGGCTGCGCCATTAACACCATCGCCTCATAGCAGGCCGTATCACCATGCGGATGATATTTACCCAGCACATCGCCTACGGTACGTGCCGATTTTTTGGGTTTGGTGCTCGATTTTAGCCCAAGCTCGCTCATGGCATAAATAATGCGGCGTTGCACCGGTTTTAAACCATCGGCAATGTTTGGTAATGCCCGATCCATAATCACATACATGGCATAGTTCAGGTAGGCTTGCTCAGTAAATTCGGCCACCGAGCGGGTGTCCATCGGCTCATTAGCGATTGGGGTGGGGGGGATAGGCGTAGGCGGCGTGGTGATAGTGTCAGACATAAGAGACGGTTTGCCTTATAGAGGATAAAAAATAGGTCATTATAAAATAGAAGATATAAAAGATAGAGTGC
>JAGLBE010000006.1:0-7508 GCA_018260445.1 Psychrobacter sp. | reverse complement strand
GAAAAGGTACGCCTGCTCAGTAAACTCGGCCACCGAGCGGGTGTCCATCGGCTCATTGGCCGTGGGGGATGCGGTTGGCGTTGGGGGGATAGGCGTGGACGTGGGCGGCGTGGTAATCATGTCAGACATAAGAGACGTTTTGCCTTATAAATTATAAAATAGGGAGAGATTCTGTAGTCATTCAATGGGCAATGGGGCAGGCGTGCAAGGGGATATTTGCGACGCAGTCATCAGAAAAAAGCGGTCATCACAAAGAAGCTGTTATTACAAAGAAGCGGTCAGCATAAAACAGACGCTAGGCTGCTGCTATCGTAGCCCATATCCGTCAAATAAAGAAGTAGCCCGCTACTTTAAACGTCAGTGAATGACGTGACAGACTGCTGCTAACAAAGCCTAGTAAGCTATCCATCACTATCCATCACTATCTATCACTGTCAAACACTACCAACCCGCAGCGCCATCAGCCGAAAAAACGCGTAGTAACTGTCTTAGTAACTGTCTTAGTAACTGTCGCACTAACCAGCACAAGGGGCGAAAAGCGGTTCAAAAATAGCATGTTAGCGGGTCTATTAGCTGACTTATCAGCACAATGACGCCACATTGCAGTTGTCATACCGTAACAAAATAGTGTATTTTATACAGGTAAAGTAAATGATGTTATCGGCATTATTTATTCACCTTTAGTTATTCACCTTTTACCCTGTCTCTTTTACCCCACCTCTATTTAAAAGATGTATTACTAGGAGTTCCATAGATTATGGACAGTCAAGATACGATGCCAACCACCAACACCCCCGCTCATGTTCGCCGCAATGATAAGCCTTGGATGAAGACCTACGAAAAGTTAGGGATGCAATACGATATCGAGATGCCCGCAGCCGATACCTCTTTAATTGAGATTATTGAAGACAACTTTAAACACCATACTGGCAGAACAGCATTTGTGTGTATGAATCAGACGTTGTCTTATGATGATTTAGACCGTCATAGCCAGCACATGGCCACTTATTTGCAGTCGCTTGGCCTGAGCAAAGGCGACAAGGTGGCGGTGATGATGCCCAATATCCTACAATCGCCCGTGGCTATTTTGGCCATATTGCGAGCTGGGCTGATACTGGTGAACGTCAACCCGTTATATACCACCCACGAACTTGAGCATCAGTTAGAGGACTCTGAAACCAAAGTGCTGATTATTTTAGAAAACTTTGCCAAAACCTACGCCGATATCGGCAAGCCAATGGTAGATAAAGTCATTGTCACCGCAATGGGCGATTTAATGAGCCCATTAAAAGGCTTTATCGTCACTAATGTGGTGCGTCATGTTAAAAAGATGGTGCCCGATTATGCCATTAAGGGCAGTATTGGCTTTAAAAAGGCGATGAAAATTGGTGCTAGTCAGTCCTACAAACGCCCGACCGATATTGTTTTAGAGGATGTGGCGGTATTGCAGTATACCGGTGGCACCACGGGCGTCGCCAAAGGCGCGATGCTCACCCATGGCAATTTGGTGGCTAACTTGATTCAAGCAGACACCTATATTGGCGATGCTTTTGACCATTTTGAGGTAAGAGGTGAGCAGCCGGTTATCATGACCGCCTTACCGTTATACCATATTTTTTCTTTCACCGTGTGCGGCATGTATGGGCTGCGTAAGGGCTGTATTGGCTCTTTGGTGCCCAATCCCCGTGATGGCAAAAGCTTATTAAAAGCCTATAAAGACTATCCACCGGCTTTTTTCCCCGCGGTGAACACCTTGTTTAATGGCTTAATTAATAGCGAGCATTTTCGGGTGCTAGATCATAGCAAGCTTGAGATGTCGATGGGTGGCGGGATGGCAGTACTACAAGATACGGCGGATAAATGGAAAAAGGGCACGGGCAACGTGATTGTACAGGGTTATGGTTTGTCTGAAACCTCGCCGGTGGCCTCCGCCAACCCTCTAGGTCTTGATGATTTCCCAGGCAATATCGGGGTGCCATTTCCTGCGACAGACATGGCCATTCTTGATGAAGCAGGCAACGAAGTCGAGATTGGCGAGCGCGGCGAAATTTGTGTGCGTGGCCCGCAGGTGATGAAAGGATACTGGAAGCACGCTGATGCCACCGCCGAGGTGATGACGGAGGATGGCTATTTTCGCACCGGTGACATTGGGGTGATGGATGAGGACGGCTATTTTAAAATTGTTGACCGCAAAAAAGATATGATTATCGTGTCAGGCTTTAATGTCTATCCCAACGAAGTTGAAGATGTGATGTCGGGGCATCCCAAAATTTTGGAATGCGGCGTTATTGGAGTGCATAGTGACAAGAGCGGTGAAACCCCCAAGATATTTATTGTGCGTAGTGACGACACGTTAACCAAGCAAGAGGTGCTTGACTATGCCAAAGCAAACTTGACCGCTTATAAGTGTCCGCGCTTTGTTGAATTTGTGGACGAGTTACCAAAATCTAATGTCGGTAAAATCCTGCGTAAAGACTTGCGTAAACTTGAAGAGGCCAATAACAACACCTCAACAGTCTGCCTATCTTAGCCCTTTCAGTTTTTCGGGTTAACGAGTACAATTGCAATGACTCAAAAAGGATACGCGCCTTCGCCGTGTCCTTTTTTAATATAAAAAATTCAATACCAGCCGTGCGACAAGTAAGGCAATATTAGACCCGACTACTTTTACAGGTAATTTTATGACAACCCCTTTATTCCAATCACCCACCAGTGAATCACACGGCACCTATCCCACCTTTGCCGATATCCCAAGCGATAGACCTTGGCTGGCGTCGTATGAGCGTTATGGCATAGCAGCGCACATTGAGATGCCGGCAGACAACACCTCATTGCTCGACATGATGGAGCATAACTTTGCCCGTTATGGCAGTACCGATGCCTATATTTGCATGGATAAGGCCATCACCTACCATGAACTAGATATTTATAGCCGCCAAATTGCCGCCTACTTACAATCCCTTGGCTTAACCACTGGCGATAAAGTGGGCATCATGATGCCAAACGTGCTGCAATACCCGATTGTGGCGTTAGGGGTGATACGGGCGGGCATGATACTGGTCAACATCAACCCCTTATATACCAGCCGTGAGCTTGAGCATCAAATCCACGACAGCGGTGCTAAAGCCTTGTTTATCGTCGAAAACTTTGCCAAAACCTATCAAGACGTTGAAGACAAAGGCGATGTCAAACACATTGTGATGTGTACTATGGGCGATATGCTAGGGCTTATCAAAGGGTTTGTGGTCAATAACGTGGTGCGCCATGTCAAAAAAATGGTGCCAAGCTACTCGCTGAGCGGTAGCATCTCATTTAAACAGGCGCTTAATGCGGTGTCTGCGCATCAGTATCAACGCCCAACCCTAGATTTAAGCCATGTGGCACTGCTGCAATATACGGGCGGTACTACCGGCGTTGCCAAAGGCGCTATGTTGACGCATGGCAATTTAATCGCCAATGTGCTACAAATTAAGGCGGTGATGAGTGCTGCTTTTGGCGAAGCTTTTGAAGGCAATGTGATACTGACAGCCTTGCCGCTGTATCACGTCTTCTCGTTTATGGTATGCGGTATGTATACCATGTACGAGGGCTGTACAGGTCTGCTCATCCCCAACCCACGCGATTTAGAAGGGTTGGTAAAAGAAATCAGCAAATACAAACCGGCTTTTATCCCAGCGGTTAGCACCTTGTTTAATGGACTAGTGCATCATGAGGGCTTTAAAAAGCTTGATTTTTCTAACCTAAAAGCCTCTATCGGCGGCGGCATGTCGGTCATGCCCAGCGTCGCAAAAGCATGGCAAGAAGTCACAGGCTTACCAATTGTTGAGGGCTATGGATTGTCTGAAACCTCGCCAGTGGTGAGTTTTAACCCGATGAACATCGCCCAATTTACCGCTAAAATTGGCGTGCCTGCCCCCGATACCGATGTTGTTTTATTGGACGATGATGGCAAGGTTATGCCCATTGGTGAGCGCGGCGAGATTTGCGTGAAAGGCCCACAGGTTATGGTTGGCTATCAAAATCGCCCCAAAGAGACGGCCGAGAGCTTCACCGCCGATGGCTATTTTAAAACTGGCGATATCGGTATTATTGATGACAAAGGCTTCATCAAAATTGTTGACCGCAAAAAAGATATGATATTAGTCTCTGGCTTTAACGTCTATCCTAACGAAGTGGAAGAGGCCATGAGCGAACACCCTGCCGTGTTAGAAGTGGGGGCGATTGGCGTGCCAAGCGATGCCCGTGGTGAAGAACCCAAGATATTTGTGGTAAAAAAGCCGGGTGCCGAGGTTACCGAGCAGGAGCTGATTGATTTTGGCAGAAAACAGTTGACAGGCTATAAACGCCCACGCCATGTGCAGTTTGTGAATGAGCTGCCCAAATCAAATGTGGGTAAAATCCTGCGTAAAGAGCTGCGTAAAATGGAAGGGTTGGCGTAGACTTGGCATAAATAAGACAAGATTAAATTAAATAACATCAGATAAGCGGTAACAGTCTATAAAATGGCTTAAAGTCTGCCTTGATAGCGGTTGCCAAGTGCGAATACGGTGTAGCTAATCCCGCTTTACGCTTGTAGTTAGCGGTTCGTGTGGCACAGCACCTAAGCACAATGGTGTTCCTGTTGCCTCGATAACCCCCTTGTGCAAGGTGCTGTAGGCCACACAAACCACTAAGCTACCGCTGCAATCGGGGCTAAATGGCCTCTAAAATTAAGTGGTGTGACTATTAAGTGGTGTGGTTATTAAGTAGTGTGACTAGTAAGTGATGTGACTAGTAAGTAGTGTGACTAAGAAACGCCTACCTCAAAAGTAGGGTATAGCGTAATACATTGAGAACGCGGTATCAAATAGACCGTTCTTGCTATTGCCCTGTCATACCAGTACGATAGGCAAAAATGCATTTATATCAATTAAGTGGACGCTTGCTAATCGTATGACTTGACCTTACCGCTTGTTGCTATTGTTGCTATTACCAAAGTTTGAGCACCATCCAATCCATACCCTAAACCAATCACTCATCTGCCTCAATCACCCTCATCCCCATAAATGATAGGATTTAACTCAATGATGCGTATCGATAACCGTAAGCAAGACCAACTTCGTGCCATTAGCTTTGAGCGCCACTACACCAAACATGCCGAAGGCGCCGTGCTGGTCAGCTTTGGCGATACCAAAGTGCTGTGTACTGCCAGCGTTGAGTCGGGTGTGCCGCGTTGGCTAAAAGGCAAGGGCGCAGGCTGGATAACCGCCGAATACGGGATGCTACCCCGTGCCACCAACACCCGCAACCAGCGGGAAGCGGCGCGTGGCAAACAAACGGGGCGCACCCAAGAAATCCAGCGTTTGATTGGCCGTAGCCTACGTGCCATGATTGACATGAAAAAACTGGGCGAAAACACCATCTATGTGGATTGTGATGTGATTCAAGCCGATGGCGGCACCCGTACCGCCAGCATAACCGGCGCTGCTATTGCAGTGATTGACGCTTTAGAAACGCTACAACGCAGCAAAAAAATTAAAGAAGACCCGTTAATTGGCTTGGTGGCTGCTGTATCGGTTGGAGTTAAAAAGGGTGACATACTGCTCGATTTAAATTACGATGAAGACGCCAGCTGTGATACCGATTTGAATGTGGTGATGACCCATAAAGGCGAGTTTATCGAAATTCAAGGCACCGCCGAGGAGAAACCCTTTACCCGAGCTGAGGCTGATGCCATGTTGGCTGCCGCCGAAACAGGTATCGCCGAGTTAATTCAATTACAAGAAATCGCCTTAGGTTGGTAAATTTAGATAACTCTGTCTTCCCATAACGTCTAATGCCTGATAATAAGTGATAATAGTCAGCGACAATAACAAGTAACCATCGACAAAAGGCTTTGTTATGCTACAAGTGACCGATACGGGCGCCACCATCACCTTAACAGGCAAAGCAGCCAAGGGCGGTACTGGCCTGTTTTGGCTTGGCTTCGCTGTATTAATTGGCGCACTTGGTGTGGCGATGGCGATGAGCCTATTGCCCACTCGCCTAGCGATTGGCGCTTTGGCATTGCTTATTGTGGGCAGTTTTGTGGTTAATAAGGTGCAAGCCAACCAAAAGAAGTCAACGCATACCCTGATTAATAGTGGCATACTTAGAGTTCAACAAGGCAGGTTTGTGCATATTGCCGCAGGTCACACCCACGAGGTGGTGGTCGCCCCGCAGGACACTATCACAGTAGAAGATACTAAGGTAGACAACACTCGCTTGTTGATTTGTGATGCGAATGGCAACATTCGCCAGCAGGTGGTGGGTTTTGAGTCTGCCAAAGAGGCGCAAGTGATGCAAGCGGTGTTACAAGGTCAACAATTTGGCAAACGCAATGCCAATATTAAAATGCAAGCCAAATAGTGTGGGTTTCCCCTAAGCATTTATGGTTTTTAAAATAGGGCACTTGGGTATTTTTGATAACGTTCCTAGAACGACATACAGCTATCGCTAACAAGGACTTACCCGTCGCCCCCTAGTTGGGTTCTGCGTCAGTCTTAATATGCAATAATCAATAATTATTACATTTGAAAATTTCCCACATATCTGCCCATAGAGCTTCCCCCATGATAGATTACCAAGCGATTGTTTCTTCCTTGGCGCTAGCAAGCTTAATTGCCTGCAGCCACACGGCGCACGCCGACATTGCGTTCTCATCCGGGCAGAAGACAGTGCCGCTCAGCTCGATGGCAAGCGCGTATGAACAGCCACCTTTATCCTCTGATATAAAAAATGATATGAAGGATAGGGTATACACCAATTTAGCGCCAGAGCACACTGCCATGGTGCAAGCCGCCGAGGTCATGGCATCGCAAGCGGCGAAGCGAGTGTTACAACAAGCCCGGGTGATGAGCTTAGATAAGCGGGTGATTATAGGCGGCGGCTGCTGGAATTATCTGAACGCGGTGTTTTTACAAGCAGGCAGCGGCCGCGACACCCTATTTAAGGGCACTCTTAGAGGCGGCCCTTACGCCTCAAGCGAGCAGTTGCAGGGCGGCGATTGGCTTTATTTTATCAATCATGGCTATAACGATGGCGAGCACAGTGGCTTGTTTATAGGTTGGGTTGACAAAGCAGCGCATCAAGCATTGATACTGAGCTATGCTGGCGAAAACCGCCAAGAACCTGCCCGCTATTCGGTATACGATGTGAGTCATGTGTATCAAATCATGCGGCCGACGCTCTAAGTGACGGGTGAGCAGCATTAGTATCAGCATCAGTATCAGCAAAATTTTTTAGTCACCTATGAGGCCATTACCTTAAAACGGCTTCACAATCACTAAAATAACTACCGCCACCAAAATAAACACCGGCATCTCATTAAACCAGCGCCAAAACACGTGGGTTTTGTGCTGGGCATTGGTCGCCAGCTTTTTGCGATAAGCGCCGCACATGCCGTGATAGGCACTTAGCAACAGCACCAACGCCAGTTTGACATGTAGCCAGCCTTGGGTTTTATACACATCCCAACCCAGCCATAGCAT
>JAGLBE010000069.1 GCA_018260445.1 Psychrobacter sp. | reverse complement strand
CCTCTCAATTAAAAGCTGTTTTGCAGATTGGATTCAAACGAACCTTTTCCGACTCGCACATAAACACACACAATTTTGGGAACACCCTGTACCCCGCTTGGAAATTACTCATACGAAGGATGATGAGAAATTCATTGGCTTTTTAACTCGTGAGGAGTTTCGTTCTCCTTTCTCCCCGCAACTTTTCTCTTTCCCTAAATTTATAACCTACTTAATTAATGACAAATTATTGTAAAAAGTCGTTTTATGTGCTTCAGAGAACAAAAACTTTTCCCAATACAATTATATGAAGAGATTCGCGAGAGGGAAGAGAAAAAAAAAGGAGAAAGGGAATTCAACATGCATCTCATTCTGCCACAAAAGTTTTTTCGAACAATTTTTTGTTTTTTCTGACACACTTAGTCATCTCTGAAATGCGATAGATCCAAAAACCTTAGCCTTACTGAAAATTTCGCTGGAAATCTCTGGAGAAAAAATTCATCTTTTTTTATATTTAAGACCCATTCCTGCCGCTTCTAACCAATTTCAACAATTTTCTTTCTCTCCGATTCCGGATTTTCTACTCCAGTTAAATCGTAAGAATAAATAAAGAGAAGTTGAAAAAAATAAAAATAAAAATAAAAATAAAAGAATTTTTTTTTTTTTTTCAAAGAAATCTTGAGGCAACGAGCTTTATTGATTTATAGTCAAAATTGGCATTTGCCGAATCGGAAAATCGCTCGTTAATTCAATTCCAGAAAAAAATCTCCAGAGGAAAAGGTTTAAGTGGGGGAGGAAGTTACAATGGGGGAAAGAAGAGAGATGAATGGAGGAGAGATCGAACCTTCGTTGAGGCAAAGGCAAACAAAAAAAAAAAAAAGAAAAAGCACATGGATTTTGTTTTGGGGAAAAAGGCAAGCGGAAGGAGTGGAGCAGAGGAACCGGAAAGAGTTGATCCGACATATTTAAATATATAAATTTAGCAAAAAACGTTTCACGAAAAAGCTCCCAAAGGTGAAGTTTTCCAAACAAGTGGAAACGAGCAAGGAAAAACTGAAAAAAAAAAATCTGCCGGTGGGAAACAAACGTCGGTCGAAATAAAAAAAATAAAATAAAATAAAATAATTTCGGGTGTGAGAAAACAAATTGTTTTTTTTTGCCGCCAATTAAAGAATTATACCGGAAACAGATGCCGAAGATCGGCCAAATGA
>JAGLBE010000068.1 GCA_018260445.1 Psychrobacter sp. | reverse complement strand
TGCGACTCGCCCAGCACATTGCCCATTTTTTCGGAGTCATAAACATTCATCTGACAGCCTTGAGTGGCAATAAATACCTTCTTTTTTTGCGCCGCACCCGCTGTTAAAACAGGCATGTTGTCAGCAGGGTTTAGGAGACGCGGTAGAGCATTTGTGGTAGTATCGGTTGACGTTTGTGGAATAAATAGGGTAGCACTCATATTCAGCAGTCCGGGGTTATACACGCATAAATTTTAAAATATTACGTTGGCAAGTTTTGCCATAGCCTATTCAATCTCGGTTAAGCTTGCGCTGTAGCGAATCTTGGTGGCATGTTGGAAGAAATAGGGCGCTAATTATATCATAAGCCTGTTGACTAAAGCACACAGCATCGGTATAGCACAAAGCTGTGCTAATGTGACTGCTGCAACATCGGCTTACATAAAGTCTTTTGGACTAAGTGCCCTTGCTGACTATAATCTATAGCTAACAAACAGAATTTATCAAAATGGAACTGCCCATCACACCAGTATTGAAAAACTAAAACAAGAAATAGCGCTCATATACATATAACAAACAATGGCTTTGTGCCCTGTCCATAGACTTTCTTCTAAATCCTTCTAAATCCTTCTAAATCCAGCCCCATTTATGCTCCCAGCTCATGGCCCCATCATTCATCTTTTTCTTTCAGACTCTGTCCATTAGGCGAAAACATCTTATGTCAAAAGCAGTGATACCAAAAACCCTATCCATATTGCCAACAATGCCAACGCCAGCAACGCCAATGCCAGTAATGTCAACAATGTCAACATTCGCCCTATGGTGCACAGCGGCAAAAACAGCTCGGTCAGCGAAGATGATGCGTTTTATCGTCGCATCGCTGCACAACATTGGCAATCCTGTTTCTACGCGTCTTAAAGTGGCAACAGCGGCGTCGCTACTTGGTGCGGCAGGCATTGCCCAAACTGCTTGCGCCGAGGTGTCTTATCAAGCGCCAAGTAACCTCAATGACAGCAGTATTCAATATTTTGCCGATGCGCAGGCGGCAGGGACAAAAGACGACACAGACTCGTTATATCGCTACGAACAAATGATGGATGGCGGTTTATTCGCTGTGTATCCTGCTTACTGGCGCCTAAACAATCATATCTCGTCGCTAAATTCTGCGGCGGTTAGTCAGTTTGTGCGTCAATACAGTGGCAGTGTGATGGCC
>JAGLBE010000067.1 GCA_018260445.1 Psychrobacter sp. | reverse complement strand
GTGACCCCCATAATAGGGGGCAAGCCCCCTATTATAAATAACCTTGTATATTGTATATAGGGGTATTCACCCCTATCCTCTATATATCTATACTATATTATAGTATGGATATCCTTATTCTTCTGATAGGGCATCCTCACTCTATCTATTGGTGGTATGCCCTATATTCTAGTCTGGTATGGGATATCCATACTATGGGGTGGATATTCATATATACACCCCCCCCTACCCCCCCCAAACAAAAGACATAAAGTCTATGTTTGGAGGAGGTAGGACCCAATTACCCAAAGGGTAAATTGGATCCAATTATCTACGGAAAAATCATCGTAGATTTTCATTAAAGAAATATAAATTAGACCTTCATGGTCATTATCCCCTTTGAACGGGGATGGCTTGAAATAAGCCTATAATTATATAGGATAATAAACTTTAGTAGTTTATTGAAAATTCTAATCTTGTAAATTAGAGATAGATTACTCTCTAAAGTAATAATAAATATACACTTGTTTAATGTAACTAGCACTATCGTTAACTCTCTGTGCCTTCTTTTAAGAGTTGCTTATTTCTCACTATTTGAGCGCAACATATTGGGTTTAATCCAAGCTCGGCTAGGGCCTAATAAAGTAGGTACAAAAGGTGTACTTCAACCATTTAGAGACGCTGTCAAACTCCTAGGTAAGGAGTCTAGATTTCCTTTCTCAAGGAACATATTCATGTATCTGGCTTGCCCAATATTTATACTGTGATTATCACTAGTAGTGTGAGCTGTATTTCCATATTCTTGGAGTTCATTTTACTCTATAATAAGAGGAGTTTTACTAATATTAATTCTCAGAGTATCTGTATACAGAGTTATTTTATCTGGATGATTTTCTAACTCTAAGTTTACTTTAATTGGGAGAGTTCGAGCTATTACTCAGTCGATTTCATTTGAAATCCCTCAATCAATTTGTTTACTGGTAGGGTTCTTAGTAATTCAGAGGCTGAATTTATCTAAGTTTCAAACTCATCAAGAAATTATATGATTAATTGTACCTTTGTCGGTAGTTATAGTGAGTTTCTTTATCTGCCTCCTTGCAGAAAGTGGTCGTAATCCGTTTGATCTCCCTGAAGGAGAGAGAGAATTAGTTAGAGGCTACATGACTGAATATGGTGGAACAATATACACTGTTATATTCATAGGTGAAAAGCTTATGACTCGATT
>JAGLBE010000066.1 GCA_018260445.1 Psychrobacter sp. | reverse complement strand
TTGGAGTTTGCATCTCAAGATGCACATTTGACTGATTCCCAATACTTATTGGAATGAATGGTAGTAAATCGATCGAATAATCGGAGAGTTCTCGAACAATGCAAACGAAACAAGTCGACGACAACAACAACAACAACAACAACAACCAAACAAAAACCTCGTCCGAAACGAAGGCAACATCTATGATGAAAAAAAAAAAAAAAGAAGAAGAAAATTTTGCTCCAGATCCTACGATTCGGACGGATTGTCGGACAGGGCGCCGAGTCTCGAGAGATTGATCAAAACGTTCGAGGGAGTCGAGAGAATTCAGCTTCCGCTACGGGGAACCGCCCAATTGATGGCGATCGAATCGGCGGAAGTCAGCCTGGCCAAGTTGTTGGGGGCGGAAGTCGGCGAAACCGGAACCGGAAACGGAAGCGGAAGCGGAAACGGAAGCGGAATCGTCAGGGACAGGCGGAATCCGATCGCGAACGTAACCTGGGAATCTGGCCGGAAGATGAATCCGATGACGGGGCGCGAGGAGGGAAATGTTCCAATGCCGGAAATGGAGAATTTCGCTTGACTTCCGGCTTCCGTCTGCGGGAGGAAGTGAGAGAGATAGAGAGAGGGGGGGAGGGGGAGCAGCCGCCTACCCTCGAACGGTTTTCAAATTTCGAAAATTCAAATTTCCGGTTTTTCGCCCGCGCGCGCGCGCCATTTACGATTGTGTCGCGCGTGCATCAAAAATCAAAAATAAAAATAAAAATAAAAATAAAAATAAAACGAAAGGAATTAATCGATTTGATTATTGATTGATTGATCGATCGATCGATCGATTATCGATCGAATTGATTCGCGATCGCGAGATAGAATTGAAAAAAAAAAAAAACAAAACAAAACGAACAAACGAAATGATTGGAAATTATTTTCGACCGGGGCCGCCGTCGCGATTGGAATTCTTGCGACGATTTCGCTCGATTTTCAAACCGCTCCGAAAAAGAGAAGAGAAGAAAAAAAAAATTTTTTTTTTTTTTTCCCCGAACGTTTCTCAAATGAAAAAATTCACGGAAGATTTTACTGACCGGAAACGGAGTGTTTAAAAAAAAATAAAGAAAAAAGAAAAGAAAAAAAGAACGAAAATCGTCCGGGAAAAAGCGGCCTTCGAGGAGGCGATTTCCGCCATTTCGGATTCCCGCCATTTTTTTTTTCTTTCTTTTTTGAAAATCCGATCGCCTCCTCACGACGAGTTGTTGTTAGCCGCCTCTCTTCT
>JAGLBE010000065.1:974-1250 GCA_018260445.1 Psychrobacter sp. | reverse complement strand
CTCTCCCACCATCCCCATGCTATCTATGCCTTTTGCTCTCCATCCTCCGTCCACTATGCGCCTGTCTTTTTCTTTTTGGTTTGTCTCAATGTTACAATGTTTGAATGGATTACGGCTCTTATTGAAATCGCCTTGGCCTGATCCCCAGTTCTCCTTCAGCACCTTTTTCAATTTCAGAGAACCACGCCCGTCGGGTTGAAGGAATGTAAAGATCCTCTTGGTCAACCTGTCTGGGTTCATTCTTGTTAAAGGTTCGCAAAAGGCAAGCCCTCTTTT
>JAGLBE010000065.1:0-964 GCA_018260445.1 Psychrobacter sp. | reverse complement strand
TGGCATACAGTTCTTTGTCGTGACGCCTTCTGCGTTCATTTTTCTCTTTTTATAAGACTCAGAATTTTACTTTCTTTCAGAGCTAACTTTTCAACCAGACCCTTTCCCTTTAAGGTTCTGCTCTGCAATAATGTCTCAACTTAGACATTGATGGAATCGGACTTTACCTTGTATAGCTCTCTGGTCCTGTGTGCTACGCCATCTCCAACTTGTCCGCCCGACCCTTCAGGACTCGTTTATCCTAAATTTTTTTCGGCTATTAATTCCCCTGGGTATTTCATGGTTAGTTATTTTGATTGGTTTGCTTGAGATCGATTATAAAATAAAAATAAAAATCTATGGAAAGCGTAAAATGTATAAAAAGTATAAGAGTTGTAAAATCTGTATCTGAATTTATTTGGAAATTAATAATAATAATAATAATAATAATAATAAGAGCAGCAGCAGTAGCAGTAGTAGTAATAATAGTAATAGTAATAGTAATAATAATAGTAATAATAATAGTAATAATAATAATAAATCTCATAGAAAAAACAAACTTAAATGGAACGATCGAATTGAATGTATTACAAACGAGGATTAAAAGCGAATCCGATAAAAATTATGCGATTATAGGAAATTGAAAACTTCATGTGGATTAAAAATAATAATAATAATTTGCAAATCAATGGACGAAAGGATGCGCGAATGATTTCAATTAATTTAATTCGCAAATACAAGAATTAAAAAATAATAATAAACAGATTGAGAGAGAGAGAGATTTAAGTAGTACATAGTATATATAGTGCAGTACGTAGTGTATAGTTCACAGTACACTGTAGATAAATAAAGATAGTTGGATAGGTAGAAACGGTTGATGTATGGGGGAGAGATAAATGCATGTACAAGGTGTGTAAATGAAATGGTTTGAAAGAGGAGTGGAGAGGGAGAGGGGGGTAGAGGAAGGCACAAGATGAGAGAGGAA
>JAGLBE010000063.1 GCA_018260445.1 Psychrobacter sp. | reverse complement strand
CCTCGGACGGAAACCAAATTTTTGAACCTCTCACGGACAAATTTTTCTTTTTTTTTTTTTGTTTCTTTCTTTTTTCTTTCATTTCTTTCTTTCTTTCTTTATTTCTTCCAAAAAAAAAAAAAAAAAAAAAAAAAAATACTGAAAGAGGATGAACGTCTTTTTTTCCCCAAAATTTCACGTAAAAATTTCGACCGATTTGAAGCAAAAAAAAAAAAAAAAAAAATTCCACGAAGGAAATTCGGAATCTGTTTGTTTTTAAGAAAAATTCACACGTCCCCCCTCGGGTGCAAAACAACATACAATTTAAAAAAAATGTAAAAAAAAAAAAAATAATAATTTAAAAATTCAGAGAAATGTCGGAGCAAAAAAAAAAAAATTTGGCGCCCCCCCCCCTCAAAGTAAATTTTGGGCGAAACTCACCGGTTCCTTAAATTGTTTCACTCCCCTCGGGGGCTTCGTGGGCGTTGATTCTTCCATTTTTTTTTTTTTTTTACTTTCTCGGGGTCGGAAAATTTCTGAAAATCCCTATAAAGAAAAAAAAATCATCATCATCAACAACGACAACGACAACAACAGCAGCAGCAGCAGCAGCAAGGACAAGGCTTTGCGAAGGATCGGGTGTGTGTATAAAAAAAAAAAAAATTAAAAATAAATAATAACAATAACAATAACAATAACAATAATCGATTGCCCAACCGATTCGGTCCTACTTTAGGAGACGATTCTTTTTTCCCTTTCGGCGAACAATAACATGCGCCGTTTCCCAACAATGAAAAAAAAAAAAATTTTTTTTTTTTTTTTTTTGACCGAAAAATAATTGAATAACGCGAAAAACAAACGAGATTCGTTTATTTATTTTATCCCTCGAAATCGCGATTCAAACTTCAAAATTAAGGGGTCCACAATTTTGGTTATCGATTTTTTTTTTTCTTTTTCTTTATTTTTTATTTTTATTTTTTTTTTAAAAAACGAATTTTCAAATTAAAAATTACACGCCAAATTCAAAAATAAAGCGACTCGTTTAAAATTCAACTTAAATTCAACAAAATGGTAAGTTTCGCAATTCATTTCCCCCGCTCAAATCGGAGACTTCGACAACAACAAAAAACAAATCCGATCGATCGATCGATCGATCGATCTCCTGTCATCGGATTCCGATTGAAAGAGAAATTTAAAAACAATTTTTTTCTCTCCGGCAAATTTTTATTATTTTTTTTTTTTTTTTTTTGTTTACCAATGGACAACAATAATAATAAATGAGAGGATCCAATCGATCCGAAAACCTTTTTTTTTCCCCC
>JAGLBE010000062.1 GCA_018260445.1 Psychrobacter sp. | reverse complement strand
ACCAAGGATTTACCAATTTGCCCAAAGTTTGCGTTCCTCCACCTCCACCTGCTGCTGCCACGACCCCCGGACTTGATTCAACACGATGCCGGCAAAAAAATTCGAATTGCATCCGAAGGAAGATGACTTCTGAAGACATTTCACCAAAAGATGGTACCTTGGACAGTTCTTCGGGGGGGCCGATCATTTCTCTTCTTCGCCCCCCCCACCCAAAATAAGGTAAGGTGAGGGGGAGGGGGAAGAATAGCTTTTCTCCTCCTGTTCGCGTCCAAACCTTTTTCCCCGTCCTGGGAGGGGAAGGGGGGCCTTACAGAAAACCTTTCTTCGGCCACGAAAACGAAACGAAAACAAACATTAGGGATTTGGGGGGGGGGGCCAAAAAGAGAGGTTAAAGGGAGACAGGGTATCAGGAGGGGGGGGGGAGAGGGTCGTGAGGGGGTGGAATAATAATAACAAATAAATAAAGATGAATAAATAAATAAATAAATAAATAAATAAATAGAAAATAAACTTACCGGAAAGATTTCGCCAACCGAAACGATCACAATCGATAATTGTGAAGACGATCGTATTCAAAAAAAAAAAAAAAAAAAAAAAAAAAAAAAAATTCTCAACGCGAAAATCGAATTGGATTTTTTGTTTTATTTTGTATTTTAATTTTTTTTTATTTTTATTTTTATTTTTATTTTTTGTTTTTACTTTTTTTTCCACGAGGACCGAAACATTCAAGTCAAAATTTCACGCTCTTCGAAAAAAAATTCAATTTCTTCTCATTGGCCATTTTGTCGGGAATGTCGACAATTGAAAGTCGATAATAGCAAAATGGCTTTTGTCACTCCGGAAAAAGTCGAAAGAAAGGAAGGAAAAAATTTTTTTTTTTTTTTTTTTTTAAATAATATTTACCTTCGAGAGAGAGAGAGAGAGAGATTCAGAGAGAGAGAGAGAGAGAGAGAGAGGAAGAGAAAGAGACTGAGTGGGACAAAAATAAAGAGAGAGAGAGAGAGAGGGATTCAGAGAGAGAGACAGACAGAGTGAGGCAGAAATAAAGAAAGGGAGTGACAGAGTGAGACAGATATAAAGAGAGAGAGAGACAGAGTGAGACAGAAATAAAGAGAGAGAGATTGAGAGAGAGACAGAGTGAGACACAAATAAAGAGAGAGACAGAGATAAAGAGAGAGTGAGACAGAAATAACGAGAGAGACAGAGTGAGAGAGAAATAAAGAGGGATAGAGAGACAGAGTGAGAGAGAAATAAAGAGAGATATAGAGACAGAGTGAGACAGATATATAGAGAGAGAGAGAGTGACAGAGTGAGACAGAAATAAA
>JAGLBE010000061.1 GCA_018260445.1 Psychrobacter sp. | reverse complement strand
CATTCATTTCGATTCTCGCTTTTGATTGAATCTTTTTTTACACTTTTGAGAACTTTTATTGTCGTCAAATAATCAATAATTTCGTAAATTGTTCGAGTTTAAGAAATTTTCAAAACCACTTCAAGAGAAACATTAATTCACATAAACATAATTAACTTGAAAAACAGAAGCTGGCAAGCAGCTGGAGATTAATTAGTCTTACCGATTTTAATAAATGATCAACGGCAGGGACAAGCACAAAAGAACAGTAAATAAATTATAGATTTTAAACTTTCGCGACTTTCGTTAAATTCACTAACACTTTTGTACTCACTTTTTGGGTTATAACGCCGCGTAGAAGAGCACGGCGTTATAACCCAAAAAGTGATTACAAAAGTGTTATTGAAGTAAATAAATTGCAAAAGCGTAAATAAACCGAAAGAGAAAAACGAAACTTTTTAATTTTATTTTTTTTACTTTAAATTTGTCGTCGAAAATTCCGACTGATTCCCATCGAAAAATAATAAAAAAATAAAAATAAAAATAAAAATAAATAAATAAATTTGTTTGGTTTCAGTTTTACCGGAGTATTTATTCGGGGAGAAATTGTAAATCGAAGTTCCTTACGATTGGCACGAGTTTAACAGGAGGCAAACAAAGAAAGTGAACTTACCACATTTACCAAGACTTCTTGATTCTTCCTTGGACCAACTCAAACTGTGCGATTTCGAAACCGATGGCTGAATAATAGACGTGGTCGTCCTTGTAGCTTTTAAACAACTAGAAAATCAAATAAAAATGAATAAGTCACTTTGTGGTTCTTTTTATTGATGTGCGTCCCATCGTTCTATCGAAAAAACTAAAAATTCACCCTTGAAACGATTGGAAAAATCCTTGAAAATAATTTTAAAAGTTTTTAAAAAATTTTCAAGGAGGAATAATTTAGTTTAAACTGTTAATTCACCCGTCTCAATGCAACATGCAAAATTGCTGCAGAAATTGGCAAAAAAAAAGGTTCAGAGGGGTGTGTAAGAAGTTTTCTATTAAACGGCTTTGACAGATTATTAGATAGTATAATAGTAGATTGATTACAAGCAGATTTGAATTTTTTTTTTCACACATATTAAATAGAAATATTTTGGGGAGTTTTTCGATCTCCCCATCGAATATTATACTTTATTTTTCATTTACCTTTTTTTTTTATTCTTGAGAAAAAAAAGAGAATTCAAAACTAACTTTTTTATTTCCTGTTAGTTTTGTTTGGCTTTTCCGTAAAATTTTTATTTTACCGAGAAAAGCAAAATATGTAAAAGCAACAATTATTAATTAGATAAAAAACTTCAAAGTTT
>JAGLBE010000060.1 GCA_018260445.1 Psychrobacter sp. | reverse complement strand
GATAGCAAGGGAGGAAGAGAGAGAGAAACTATTCTTCGAGAATCAATCTGTCGACTCAAGAGAAAAAAAGGAATTCGAAAAAGACATAAAAAAACCGGATTCGATTAAAATTACCTCCCGCATCGAATTCCAACGAGAATCCATCAGAAATCCTCGGATTTTTACAATTTTTTTTATTTACAAACTCATTTTCAACCAACCCTCCATCTAACGCTTGATCGCAGGAGTGCCAACTGGTGAAATTTCCAAAATCGGTTTTCTTGAACTGCGTTTCTCCTTTTTTGTTTTTTGAGTTTCTTGAATTCCATTCTGAATTGGAGAGAATGAAATAATCGGTAATAATCAATCGCAATTGATGTATAACAAATTAAAAAATAAAATAAATAATAACTTTCACTTAGATATTTGTGTAGAGAGAGAGAGAGAAAACAGTTCTCCATTTTTAGTTGACGGTCACGGCTTCTGATGGCGGACGTTGTAACTAACATAACTTCTCAAAATCTTTTTTGGAATCTTTTTTTCGTTCATTTTTATTTTTATTTTTATTTTTATTTTTTTTTTAGACTGAAAAAGGGGAAAAGGTTTCAATGGAATTTCGAATTCCAGTTCGAAATTTCTCATTAAACCGAAAATAATCTTAAAAAAAGACTCTCTCCCCCTCTCTCTCTCTTTCTCTCTCTCTCTCTCTCATCTAAATAAAACGGCGAATGAGTTTTGTTTTGTTTTGCTTTTTGTTTTTTTTGTTTTTTGGCAGGAAAAAAAATTCAGTTTGTTTAATTGCCATCCTATTTTAATCGCGGAAAGGCAAAAAAAAGAAGAAACAAAAAAAGGTTGCAGAAATTTCAAGTGTTTTGTCATTTTTCACGAGTTGAAAATAAAATAAAATTTCAATCGAATTCAATTTCGGATTATAATCGGTTTGGTAGTTGCAACGGATCTCAAATCGAAAAGGTAAAACAGTTTTTGTTAATTCTTGCGAATGAGTCAATCAAGAAGGCTCTACTTCGTGTAAATGCAATAATGATAATAAAAAAAAGAAAAGAAAAAGAAATTCAAAACTTGGAAGCAGGCCGAACCTGGAAAATAATAAAAAAAGCAGTGACGGCCCATTGAAAATGAAATCAAAAATACAAATACACATACACATAAAGAAAACAAACAAAATGTACTTAATCACTTGGATTTGTGCCCACATTGCTTTATTCGTGATCGGTCTGGATGGTATGGAGTGGTAGATTGACCATTGCAAGGCCCATTAAATTTTAGACAGTTACAAAAAATTTAAATGCTTGCCTACCCGCCATTTCTAGAGAAATGGACGCCATCTTTAATTTATGT